>CAIXWQ010001101.1 GCA_903923175.1 uncultured delta proteobacterium
CGCCGAGCGCGCCGGCCGCGTCGGTCGGCTCGACCTTCGCGCAGCTCTCCTTCGAGCCGCGCGCGGCAGGCGAGGTCGCGTCGAGCGGCGCGCTCGTCGAGGCGACGGGCGAGCAGGTCGCGCGCTTGCTGGTCGGGGCCATCGCGCGCGGCGAGCGGCTGCGCGGCGCCCGCGGGACGATCGTGGCCGCCGCCTGGCCTGGCGCCGCCATCGAGGCGGAACAGCCCCGCGAGGCGCGCGTGCTCGCGAGCGACCGCTTCGACGCCGCGATCGCCTGCGGGAACACCTCCGTCCTGCGGCTCTTCCACCGCGTGGAGGCCGGGGTCGCGCCCGAGGTCGAGGTCGGTCGCCTGATGCACGCGCGCGTGCCGCCGCTCAGCGCGCGCTTCCTCGGGCAGGTCGAGTACCGGGTCGCGCGCAGCGAGCCGGTGACGCTCGCGGTGCTCGAGGAGTTCGTCGTCCACGAGGGGACGGCCTGGGAGCAGGCGCGCGGCGAGCTCGGCCGCGCGTACGAGCGCGTGCTCGCGCATCCGACCGAGGACCCGCCGCCCGATCTGCTCGCGTCGCAGTCGCTGTTCGACCTCGCCCGAGAGGCCCCGGTCGGGGTGCAGCGCGAGCTCATCGGCACCTACCGCGAGTGGGCGGCGCTGCTCGGCCGACGCGTCGCGGAGCTGCACCTCGTGCTCGCCTCCTCGAGCGAGCCCGCCTTCGAGCCGCGGCGCTACGCGAGCCTGGAGCAGCGCTCGAAGTACCAGTCCGCGCGCAACCTCGTCGGGCGCGCGCTCGGCGCCCTGCGACGCGCGCTCGTCGACCTCCCCGCGAACGCCCACGACGCGGCGGTGCGCGTGCTCGCGCTCGAAGGCGAGCTGCTGCGAAGGTTCGAGGCGCTGCGCGACGAGCGGCTCGACGGCGCGCAGATCCGCTTGCACGGCAACCTCCAGCTCGGCCGCGCGCTCTTCACGGGCAGGGACTACGTGCTGGTCGGCGCCGGCGGCGGCCGCACGCGTTCGCCCTCCGAGCGGCGCCGCAAGGCCAGCGTGTTCCGCGACGTGGCCTCGATGATCCGCTCGTTCCACTACGCGGCCGCGACGTCGCACCTCGCGCTGCGCCCCGAGGATCAGCCTCGCGCGGAGCCGTGGGGATGGATCTGGCATCTCTGGGCGTCCGCCGCGTTCCTGGGGGGCTACCTCGAGGTGGCCGGCGAGGCCCCGTTCGTCTCGCGACGCTCCGAGGCGCGGCGGCTGCTCCTCGAGACGTCGATCCTGTCGAGCGCGCTCGGCGAGCTGCGCGACGAGCTGCGCGCGCGCCCGGCGATGGTCTGGATCCCGCTCCAGGCCATCCTGCGCGCCCTCGGCGTGCCCTGAGCCAGCCGCGTCGCGCTGCTCCCCGAACGCGCGCCGCGCCCGCGCGCCCGGCATCGGACTCGATCGCGCCATGTGGATCGTCCGGCTCGCGCTTCGAAGGCCCTACAGCGTCGCGGTCTTCGCGCTGCTCGTCCTGATCCTGGGCGTGCTCTCGCTCACGCGCATGGCCGTCGACATCTTCCCCACCATCGACATCCCCGTGGTGGCGGTGGTCTGGAGCTACCCCGGGCTCTCGGCCGAGGAGATGGAGCGTCGCGTCGTCATCATCTCCGAGCGCGCCTACTCGACCACCGTCAACGGCATCGAGCGCATCGAGTCGCGCTCGATGCCCGGAATCGGCCTGCTGCAGATCTACTTCCAGCCCGGCACCGATCTCGGCGCGGCGATCGCGCAGATCTCGTCGGTCTCCAACACCGTCTTGCGCATCACGCCGCCGGGCATGACGCCGCCGGTCGTCATCCAGTTCAACGCGAGCAACGTCCCGGTCGCGCAGCTCACGATGAGCAGCGAGTCGCTCGGCGAAGACAAGCTGTTCGATCACTCGTTGAACTTCGTCCGGGTGCGGCTGTTCACCATCCCCGGGCTCGGCACGCCCGCGCCGTTCGGCGGCAAATCGCGCCAGATCGACGTCGACGTCGACCGGCTCGCGCTCGCCGCGCGCGGGCTGTCGCCGAGCGACGTCGTCGGCGCGTTGCAGAGCTCGAACGTCATCCTGCCCGCGGGCAGCGCGCGCATGGGCGACACCGAGTGGGACGTCGTGCTGAACTCGAGCCCCTCGGCGCTCGAGCAGTTTCGCGGCATCCCGGTGCGCGTGGTCGACGGGCGAACGGTGCTGCTCCGCGACGTCGCGCAGGTGACCGACTCGTTCGCCACGCAGACGAACGTCGTCCACGTCGACGGCCGGCGCGCGATCTACCTGTCGATCCTCAAGCACGCCGACGCCTCGACCATCGCGGTCGTCGACGCGGCTCGCGACGCGCTCCCCGGCATCCGCGCCGCCGCGCCGGAGGGGATGGAGCTGAAGCTCGACTTCGATCAGTCGGTGTTCGTGCGCGCGGCGATGTCCGGCGTGGCGCGCGAGGCGCTGCTCGCCGCCCTCCTCGTCTCGGCCATGATCCTCGTGTTCCTCGGCAGCCTCCGCAGCGTGCTCATCGTCTGCACGTCGATCCCGCTCGCGGTGCTGGTCGCCGTGGTCGGGCTGAAGCTCTCGGGCAACTCGCTGAACATCATGACGCTCGGCGGGCTCGCGCTCTCGATCGGCATGCTGGTCGACGACGCCACCGTGGAGGTCGAGAACATCCACAGGAACCGGTCGAGCGGCAAGCCGCTGACGGTCGCGATCCTCGACGGCGCCGCGCAGGTGGCCGTGCCCGCGATCGTCGCGACGCTCGCGATCTGCATCGTGTTCTTCCCCGTGGTGCTGCTTACCGGCCCGGCGCGCTACCTGTTCACGCCGCTCGCGCTCGCGGTCGTGCTCGCGATGCTGGCGAGCTACCTGCTCTCGCGCACGCTCGTCCCCGTGCTCGCGCGGCTGCTGATGCGCGCCGAGGCGGCCGAGCCCGCGGAGCAGACCGCCGAGGACGCGCGCCCGGCCGGCCTGCGCGCCCGCGCGTTCGCGCGGCTGCAGAGCGGCTACGCGCGCCTGCTCTCGGCGGCGCTCGCGCACCGCGCGCTCGTGCTCCTCGGCGCGCTCGTGCTCCTCGTCGCGAGCAGCGCGCTGCCGTGGCTCGTCGGCACGGACTTCTTCCCCCGCACGGACGCGGGGCTGATGAAGATGCACGTGCGCGCCCCCGCCGGCACGCGCATCGAGGAGACGGAGCGGCTGGTCCTCGACGTGGAGCGCACCATCCGCGAGGTCGTGCCGCGCGAGGAGCTCGCCACGATCAACGACATGATCGGGCTGCCGGTCTCCTACAACCTCGCGTTCGTGCAGACCGACAACGTGAACGAGATGGACGCCGAGGTGCTGGTGCAGCTCGCCGCGGGGCACGCGCCGACCGACCGCTACGTCCGCGCCCTGCGCGCGAGGCTCCCGGAGGCGTTCCCCGCGGTCACGTTCTACTTCCAGCCGGCCGACATCGTCTCGCAGGTGCTCGATTTCGGGCTCTCGGCGCCGATCGACGTGCAGATCGAGGGGAACGATCTCGGCGCCTCGTACGTGCTCGCGCGCCGGCTCCGCGACGAGCTGCGGCAGGTGCCCGGCGCCGTCGACGTGCACGTGAAGCAGGAGCTCTCGTACCCGACGCTGAAGGTCGACGTCGATCGCGAGAAGGCGGCCGGGGTCGGCCTCACCCAGCGCGACGTCGCCAACGACGCGATCGTGGCGCTGTCGTCGTCGCTGCTGGTGTCGCCCTCGTACTACCTGAACCCCGCCAACAACGTGAACTACTCGGTGGTGGTGCGCGTGCCGACCGAGAAGCTCGACTCCGTCGAGGCGCTGCTCGGGCTGCCGATCTCGCCGCCGACCGCGTCGCTCTCGCCGCCGCCGGCGTCGACGCCGGATGATCCCGGGGCGCGCCCCGAGTCGCCGACCCAGACGCTGGGGAGCCTCGCGACCGTCCACCTCGAGGGGCGTCCCAGCGAGGTGAGCCACTACACCGTCCAGCGAGTGCTCGACGTCACGGCGGGCGTGGAGGGGCGCGATCTCGGCGGCGTGGCCGCGGAGATCCGCGCCAAGATCGCGGCGCTCGGGCCGCTTCCGCCCGGCACCAAGGTGACGCTGCGCGGCCAGGACGAGGTGATGCGCGCCTCGTTCGCGAGCCTCGGGCTCGGGCTCGGGCTCGCGATGGTGCTCGTCTACCTGCTGATGGTCGTGCTGTTCCAGTCGTGGCTCGATCCGTTCGTCATCATGGTCGCGGTGCCGGGCGCGCTGATTGGCATTCTCTGGGCCCTCGCGCTCACCGGCACGAGCATCAACGTCGAGTCGCTGATGGGCTCGATCATGGCGGTCGGCATCGCGACCTCGAACTCCATCCTGCTCGTGAGCTTCGCCAACGACGCGCGCGTCGCGGCGCGGCGCGAGGGGCAGGCGCTCTCCCCGCTCTCGCCAGAAGCCGCCGCGCTCGCCGCCGGCAAGACGCGCCTGCGCCCCGTGATCATGACCGCGCTCGCGATGATCCTCGGGATGCTGCCGATGGCGTTCGGCACCGGGGAGGGGGGCGAGCAGAACGCGCCCCTCGGCCGCGCGGTCATCGGGGGGCTCGTGGTGGCGACGCTCGTGACGCTGTTCGTGGTCCCGGTCGTCTACTCGCTGCTCCGACGCGCCGAGCCCACCAAGCATCGCCTCGAGGCGCGGTTCCGCGAGGAGTCGGCCGGGGCCGCGGAGCACGCCCTCACGTGACCCGCCCGACGCGCTCGAGGCTCGGCGTGTGGCTCGCGGTGCTCGCGCCGGGGGCACTCGCGCTCGCCGGCGCGTGGGCGCTCTCGCACCGGTCGCGCGCGCGGACCGAGCGAGAGCGTGAGGCGCGCGCCGCGGCGGTCGC
>CAIXWQ010001102.1 GCA_903923175.1 uncultured delta proteobacterium
AGGGCGACCGCGAGCGCCTGGTCTGCTGACACTTCCGCTGACCGATCCGTCAGCGCCGCGGGTAGCTCAACCGCATCCGCGCTGCTTTTCGTGGCACGCCCGAGAGGACTCGAACCTCCGACCAACGGCTTAGAAGGCCGCGATCAGATGCCGAAAACCACGAGAAAAGCGCCGATTGGGCCGGGGAGTGTGAAGCCGGTGTGCAAGTTTCCCCTCTTGGGGCGGCTGGAGCAGGGGAAGGGGGCCGGCGCGTGATTCGCGCCGCTTGACCATTGACAAGTCGGACCCACAGCCATGTCGTCGCGCCGACACACCAGGCCGGTCGGGCACCGTCTGACGAGCTGGTCTCGACGGTGGGCTGGGCGTGACGGGGGGTGACGCACGGGCGCGACGTTAGGTTACTCCGGGCCGGCTATCCGAACTCGCCGTCGAGCCGCCGTCGCCTCCTCGGCCTCATCGTCCAGTAGCTCCTCGTCATCCGTCATGAAGACCAATCGGGTGTTCTCGGGCACGTCATCAACGCGAAGCCGCTCACCGTACTCAGCCAATCGGAGCCCGCGTCTGGCCATCTCAGCGTACTCGATCGCATGACCTTCGAGCCGATCCAGATCCTCCCAGGCCCCGTCGAGTAGGTCAAGAAAGGCCGGGACATTTCTCTTCTGCTGATCCGTCCACGCAACGTACGAATCGACGTGCGTTTGCCAGGGTGTCGAGGCCTCCATCAGAAGGTTCACGAGAATGCCGCTGGGCTTCCACTCGTTGGAACCCCACTTCAACCTAAATTCCGAGTGGGAAATAAGATCGGATAGCGACATCTGCGCTGGCCCCGTAGTCGTGGATGCCGGGTAGGTCTGCGACCTGCCTAACGGTGCGGACTTGGCTCCACAGTTTTGTAGAAGTCCGATAATCCCGGCGAGCGAGCCTGTCTGAGGGTCAAATCGTTCTGCCCAGAGACCAAGCCGACCCGCAGAAATACCGACACTCGGCCAGTAGTGGTGGAGGAGGTCGTCGTATACGAACGCCTCCCCTTGGAAGCAGGCTTCGCCGGACGGACGGAGCATCTCGTCACGCATCTGTTTCGTGACGCTTGAGAGAAATCGAGAAGCCTCCAGCGCTTGCCCAGCCTCGGCCAAGACACGGGCGCGTTGTCCTGCAGCCGAAGCAAGCATTCGGAGGCGCTGCATCGCGAGCAAATCCTCATCGGTCAGATTGAGCTTTGCTCGGCCGCTGGGCTGGCTGCGGAAGGAATCAGCGAGAGCCTTCGCGCGCGTCTTCACATCTCGGAGCAGCGCCTCGAACGCTTCCGTTGTGCGGCCGAGAACCCCGACGAGGAGGGGTGCGCGGTGAGGGTCATCGAAGCCCATGCGGCTGGCCGTCTCCATATCCCGACTTGCCGAGCTGAGTCTGTCGAGCACCTGCTCATGGAACTTCTGATCGATCTGACCCTCGATCCGTGCTTGTCCCTGGGCGAGGCTCTCAAAACCAGCGAACATCAAGTGGAATCCGAGGTCAATCAACGCCCCGAGCTGTTGCTGTCCGGCCTCCAGTCGCTCTTGGCCCGCCACAAGCTGTTGCTGTCCGGCCTCCAGTCGCTCTTGACCCGCCACAAGCTGTTGCTGTCCGGCCTCCAGTCGCTCTTGACCCGCCACAAGCTGTTGCTGTCCGGCCTCCAGTC
>CAIXWQ010001103.1 GCA_903923175.1 uncultured delta proteobacterium
CGCCCGCCCCGCGCTCGAGCTCCCCCGAGGCGCTCCGCGATGACCGCGCCGCCCACGCCCGATCACGCCGAGCTCGTCGCGGCCTGCCAGCGCGCGCTCGCCGAGGCCGAGCTCGGCCAGCGCCCCGCGGAGGCGATCACCGAGGCGCTGCTGCGCGAGCTCGCGCGCGCCGGCGCCCCCGCCCAACCGACGGCCTGGCGCGCGCACGAAGGCGTGTTGCGCGCCATGCAGGCCCTCCAGGCGCGCTTCGAGCGCGCGGCGCCGAAGCTCGGCATCGCGACCGGGCTCACCGCGCTCGACGAGGCGCTCGGCGGGCTGCACCGCGGCGAGGTCGCGCTCCTGTCGGGGGCGAGCGCCTCGGGGCGGAGCGCGCTCGCGCTGCACCTCGCGCACGCGGTCGCGTCGGCGAAGGGGCCGACCGTGCTGCGCTGCCTCGAGGAGCGCGAACAGGTCGACGAGGACCTACGGTGACGTCGCGCGGGCGACGCGCTCGACTTCGTGGGCAGAGGCGCGCCGGGTGCGCGGCTCGCTCGAGAGACGGCAGAGGAAGAAGGGCGGACGCATGCAGTCATCCGAGGAGTGCGCGTGCCTCGATCCCGAGCAGCGCAGCGAGTGGGAGCGGCGGTCGGTCGGCGTGGACGAGACGAAGGGGCGGTTCGGCGAGGTGTCGCTCGAGCGCTGCGCGCGCTGCCGGCGCGTGTGGCTCTGCTACTTCGTCGAGTACGAGGGGTTCTCGCGCTCCGGGCGGTGGTTTCGCGCCGTGGTGAGCGAGGAGGAGGCGGCGCGCGTGCGGCCGGAGACGGCGGCGGAGCTCCTCGCGTCGAAGCCTTGGCACATCTACGGGGGCTCGTATTTCGGGCACGCGGGCAAGCGCGGCGTCGGCGGCGAGGGGAGCGTGCGGGTGGACTCGTGAGGGGCGGGGTGCAGCGGTGCCACGCGATCGGTCACGCCGCGCGGGCGGGGGGGAATCGCGGGGGGCGCGGAGTGCCCGCCCGCGCGCCTCACCCTCTGCGACGACCGGCCGTGACGGTGCACGCGCCGCCGCCGGTGAGGCGCGGGATCTGCGGGAAAAGGCCGAGGTAGACGAAGTCCTCGAAGGTCGTCCAGGTCGGCACGCCGGCGTCTCCCGTCGGGGGCGCGGCGGGGCTCACCCCGAGGCTCTCGAGGGTCACGTTGCCGAGCTCGTCGAGCGTCACCTCGCCGTCGGCGTTGCCCGTCTTGTCGTCGGCATCGGCGAAGGGACCGAACCACAGCTTGGCCTTCGCGGGATCGAGCTGGTCCTGGAACAGCGCCTCGCCGTGGAGCTCGACGCCGAGGGTGAGCGCCTCGCTCCCCACCAGCGTGAGCACCAGCGGATCGGCGCCGGGCGTCGGCGCGCAGTCGACGTACGAGAGGCGCGGCGTGCGAAACGTCCACGAGAAGGTCTTGGTGCTGGCCCCCTTCGTCGCCCTGCCGCGCACCAACATGCTGATCCCGGAGCTCGGCGCGTAGGCGTCGCCGCCCGGCGTGAGCATGAGCGCGAGCTCCTGCTCGGTGACGCCGACGCCGAGCAGCGTGCCCTGCTCCGGGTTGCGCACCTGGAAGCTGACCCCGCAGGTGCCGAGCCCGAAGAGCTGGCTGAGCTTCTGGGGCGCGGGCTGCTGCGCGTCGATGACCCGGCGATAGCCCGCGTCGGAGTACGGCGTGCACGAGTCGCGCTCGAGCGAGCTCTCGCCGATCGCGACGAGGAAGCGATCGAACGTGACGCTCCAGCCGTCGGACATCGACGCGCTCGGGATCCCGGACCGCACGCCGGCGCTGCCGCTCACGGTCACGAGCACGGTCGCCGGGGGCGGGCGCGTGTCGACGGGCAGGCACCCGGACGCGCACCCGCCGAGCGCGAGGGCGAGCGCACGCAGCGAGCGGAGGCGCGGCGCGGACATGGCTAGATGCCTCCTTCGAGCCCGATGCTGGGGATGCTGACCGGGCCGATGGCGGTGCCGCTGATCGTCTCCTTGTGGAACGTCGCGTTCATCAGCTCGAAGACGAACGAGATCCAGCGCGTCTCGCCGTAGTTCCAGCGCTTCTCGAGGCGGAGATCGAGTCGGTAGAAGGCCGGGTCGCGGTTCGGGCTGAGCGTCGGCGGCGGGGCCGTCAGGCCGTGCGTCGAAATCAGCGTCGGGGCCCCCGTGTAGAACACGATGCGCGAGCCCGCGCGCCAGCTGCGCCCGAGGTCGTAGGCGAGCGCGGCGGTCGCGACGTGGGTGCGGTCGAAGGTCGCGGGGAAGGTCTCGCCCGCGAGCGTGCGCGTCGAGCGCGAGAGCGTGTACGAGAGGAACCCGCCGAGCTTCCGGCTCAGGCGGCGGCGCAGGAAGAACTCGAAGCCGAAGGCGCGCCCGCCGCTGCGCCGATCGCTGAGCGCGCCCGGATCGCCGGTGACGGCCGCGGTGCCGATCGCGTCGGTCATGTCGAAGAAGACGTTGTCGAACACCGTCGCCGTCGCGGTGAAGTCCTCCGGCAACGCGGCCTCGACGCCCGCGCTGGCCTGGAGCGTCGACTGCAGGCCGCCGCGGAGGCTCGCGGGCACGAGCCCCGGCACCGGCACGAGGAACGACGGCGCCTGGTGCGCGAGGCCGTAGGCGTGGATGATCTTCACGCGCTCCGAGACCTTGAACCGCGCGGCGATGCGCGGATCGATCGCGTACGCGGTCACGCCGTTCGACTGGAAGAAGTCCGCGCGCACGCCCGGCGTGATCTCGACGCGCGCGTCGGGCGTCCACACGACGTCGGCCCAGACGCCGCCGGCGAGATCGCTGCGCGACGGGAAGAGATCGGTGAACTGCTGCGTCGAGGGGTTGTCGGGATCCACGTACATCGGGCGCGTCGCCGTGTAGGCGTCGTCGGTCGCGTCGGCGCCGCTGCGCAGCACCAGGTGGTCGCCGAGGGTCTTGTGGTAGGCGACGCGCACCCCGAGCATGCGATCGCGGGCGTTGCGCTGATCGGCGATGCGGGTCTGGTCCCAGCCGAGGGTGACCGCCACGCGCACCGCGCTGTCCTTGTCGAAGGCGTGGTCGTAGCGCAGGTCGGCCCGGTAGAACTCCGAGCCGAAGAGCACGTTCGCCGTGCCGTTGGTGGTCTGCGCGAGGAGATCGTACGAGCCGAAGCTGAAGAGCGTGAGGCGGTCGTTCGGCGAGAGGTCGTACGTCACGCGCGCCTGGTAGTCGCGGTAGCCGAGCGAGACGTCCTTCGCGATCAGCGAGAGCACCGCCGCGGTGTACGAGAAGCGCCCGCCGAGCAGCACCGTCCCCTTGCCGTCGGCGAAGCCGGTCTCCACGAGCGCGCCGACGTCGAACACGCGCAGGTTCGCCTCGCCGTGCAGGGCGGGTCGCGGCGCGGCGGTCTCGCCGGAGACGATGCCGCCGGCGTAGCGCCCGAAGCTCGCCGGGTAGCCGCCGGGGTAGAGATCGACGCGATCGACCATCCCCGGGTGGATCACCGAGGGGCCGAGCCCCACGTGGTACAGGTACGGCACGCGGATGCCGTCGATGAAGTAGCCGACGTTGCCCGGCGGCGAGCCGCGCACGTAGAAGAACGGCAGCCCGGAGACGATCGGCGTCACGCCCGGGAGCGCCTCGACGGCGCGGAACGGATCGCCGAACGCGCCGGGGAGCTCGCGGACCTCGGCGCGCGAGAACGAGGTCACGGCGGGCGCGAGCTTCGAGCCGCGCACCTCGAGATCGGTCGGATCGTCGGGCTTTGCCGCTTCGGCGGCGGGCTTGGGCTCGGCGCTCGACGTGCCGGGCTTCGCCGACGTGCCGGGCTTCGCCGACGTGCTGGGCGTCGCGCCGGTCGCGCGCGCGCCGGTCGCCGCGGGCGGCACCTCCGGTCCGGTCGGCGGCGCGGGCTCGGTGAAGGTGACCTGGAAGCGGAGCTTGCAGGGGATCGGCTTGCCGTCCCGGGTCGCGGGCTCGAAGCGCCAGGCGAGGGCCGCGGCCACCGCCGCCGACGCGAACGGCTCGTCGCCCGTCACCGACGTCGCGGTGCCCACGCTGCCGTCCTCCGCGAGGTGCAGCTCCAGCACGACGACGGCGTCCCCCGACGCACCGGCGGGGTAGACCGCGCCCGGCGTCGAGAGCGCGCGCGGCGCGACGAAGACGGGCTTCGGCGGCGCGGGCTTGGCGCTCGGCGACGGGGGCGCAGAAGGAGGCGGCGGAGGCGGCGTCTGCGCGAGCAGCGCCGGCGCAGCGAGCGACACGAGGAGCGCCAGCGCGACGGCTCCGACGTGGCGCGTGGCGCGAGGCATCGAGGCCGAGCGTACGCTCGCGTCCTCGTGCGCGCGCGGCCGGTCGGCGCCGACGACGCTCGAGGTCGACACTTCTTCACGATCGACTCGGCCCCCCCCGGCGCGCACGCGAACGCCTCTATTGGCCGCTCGTGGCCTCGCCCTTCACCGCACGGCGGTCGATCTCCGAGGCGCGCAGAACCAGCGGGCCCGCGGGGACCTCGGCGCACGCCGCCGCAGGCGGAACAATGCGCGTCGCGCGGACCCTTCGCCATCCTGACTCCGGCGTCCTTGCCGGCGCGCAGCGCGCGGAGGAGCGTGCTCGATCCTCACGCTCGCTCACGCTCGCTCACTCTCGCTCACCGTCGACCCCGTGGAGCCTCGCATGCGTCGCTGGCTTTCGTTCGTCTGCTGCCTCGTGCTCGCGGGCTGCTCCTCGTCGGGGGGCGGCGCCACCACCTCGGGCGACGACGCCACGCCGGGCGACGACGCCCCCACCTCGGGCGACGACGCGACCTCGGACGCGCCCGTCCCGGCGTCGGTCTGCACGGTCGCCGCGAAGGGGACCGCGGGGGTCGCCGTCCGCGGTCGCGTGCTCGCTCCGAGCGGGCCGCTCGACGGCGAGGTGCTCGTCGACGCCACCGGCAAGATCACCTGCGTCGCCGCCAGCTGCGCCGCGACGGCTGGGTACGCGCAGGCGACCCAGCTCGCGTGCCCGGGCGGCGTGATCGCCCCCGGCTTCGTCAACGCGCACGATCACACCGACTACGACGTCACCACGCCGGTGAGCGACGGCAAGACCCGCTACGACCATCGCAACGGCTGGCGCAAAGGGACGGGCGGCGCGACGCCGATCAAGCAGCCGACGCCGACGACCGATCCGAACCTGCTCGCGGCCGCCGAGCTGCGCTTCGTGATGGGCGGCGCGACGTCGATCGTCGGTTCGGGCGGCACGCAGGGGTTCCTGCGCAACCTCGCGTCGTTCAAGAACCCGGGCTGGATGGAGGGGCTCACCGGCAAGACGGTGTACTTCGACACCTTCCCGCTCGGCGACAGCGGCGGCGTGGAGCTGACCTCCGGCTGCGCCTACCCGTCGATCCGCACCGCCTCGAGCGCGTTCGCCGACGGCGCCTACGCGCCGCACATCGCCGAAGGGGTCAACCTCGCCGCCGAGAACGAGCTCACCTGCCTGACCTCGGCGACCACCAACCTCGTGCAGGCGCAGACGGCCGTCATCCACGCGGTCGGGCTCAACGCGCGCGACGTCGACGTCCTCGCGCGGAGCAAGGCCAAGGTCGTCTGGTCGCCGCGCTCCAACATCGACCTCTACGGCAACACCGCCTCGGTCACCGTGCTCAAGAACGCCGGCGTCACCGTCGCGCTCGGCACCGACTGGCTCGCCTCCGGCTCGATGAACGTCCTGCGCGAGCTGAAGTGCGCCGACGACCTGAACCAGCGCTACTTCGCCAAGGCGTTCTCCGATCAGGAGCTCTTCGCGATGGCGACGCACAACGCCGCCGTCGCCGCCGCCTTCGACACGCAGATCGGCGATCTCGCGCCCGGCCTGGTCGGCGACGTCGTCGTCTACGACGGCCGCGTGAACAAGGACTACCGCGCCGCGATCGACGGCGGCGCCGAGGACGTCCACCTCGTGGTGCGCGGCGGCAAGCCGCTCTACGGCGACGCCGATCTCGTGGGCGCGCTCGCCAGCACGTGCGCGGCGCTCGACGTGTGCGGCACGGCGCGGCTGGTGTGCGTCGACGTGCCGAGCGTCACGCTCGCCTCGATCCAGACCGCGGTCGCCGCGTCGTATCCGCTCTTCTTCTGCAAGGCGCAGGCGCCCACCGCGGAGCCGAGCTGCGTGCCGTACCGCGACACGTATCCCAACGGCACCTCGGCGACCGACCGCGACGGCGACGGCGTCGACGACGCGAAGGACGACTGCCCCGACGTGTTCAACCCGGCGCGCCCGATGGACAACGGCGTGCAGTCGGACGTCGACGGCGACGGCTTCGGCGACGCGTGCGACGCCAAGCCGCTCGACAAGAGCGCGCACTGAGTGCGGGCGCGCGAGGGCGCGCGGGGGGCCAGCGCCCTGCCCGCGCCGCTCGGCCGTGCCTACGTCGAGTTTTCCACTCCCCCCGGATTCGAGCGCCGCGTACGGCGCGCTCCGCTTGACGGACTACGCTTCCTCGCCGAGACCGAGAGCCCCACCATGACGATCCGCACGCGCCCGACCGTGTTCCTGCCGCAGCTGCTCACGTTCGCCTTCGCCCTTGGCGCGCTCGCCGCCTGCGGCCAGTCGACGAGCACGGGCGTGCCGGGCGACGACGGCGCGACCCCCGCCGACGACACCGGCGCGGCCACCGACGACACCGGGGCGACGGACGACTCGGCCGTCGCGACCGACTCGGGCGTCGTGACCGACACGGGCGTCGCGACCGACACGGGCGTCGGGCCCGTCGACGCCGGGGCCAAGGACACCGGCGGCGCGACCGACGCGGGCCCAGGCGGCACGACGCTGCGCTTCACCGTCTTCGGCGACTCGCGCGACGGCTACGCCGTGCACCAGAACGTGCTCAACCAGATGGCGAAGTCGAACCCGCAGCTGATCGTCGACACGGGCGATCTCTGGGCCGGCTACCCGACCGGCTCCGCGCAGTGGCTGACGATCACGAAGTCGAACGCGAACCTCGCGACGCTGCTCGCGAACAACCTCTACCTCGTGTCGCGCGGCAACCACGAGACGGCGAGCGAGCTCTTGGCGTTCAAGCCGACGCTCGTGCGCGGCGGCACCGAGACGTACTCGTACAAGATCGGCAACGCGTTCTTCGTGAGCGCGGGGATGGATCCCTCGACGGCCACGGCGTCGCTCAAGACGGCGCTCTCGTCGGCCGAGGCGACCTCGGCGACGTGGCGGTTCGTCTACAGCCACTACCCCATCTACGACTCGGGCGACGGGCACGGGCCGGTCACCGGCGTGCCGTCCGTCGAGGCGCTCTGCGACACGTACCACGTCACCGCGTTCTTCACGGGTCACGAGCACATCTACGAGCGCTTCAACCAGATCAAGGCCAGCGCCGTCGTCGACACGAGCGACGCGATGAAGGCGAGCAAGGGCACGGTCTACCTCGTGTCCGGCGGCGGGGGCGCGCCCTTCTACACGGTGACGACGCCGCTCGCGAAGTCGCACACGCACGTCACGAACAAGAACCACTTCTCGGTGATCGATCTGACCGCGACGACGATGAGCGTGCAGGTGCTCGACGTGAACGGCGCGCAGCTCGACAAGTTCACCATCAGCCAGTAGCCGATGCGGCCGCGCGGCGCTGCGTGCCTGTTCGTCGCGTGCGCGATCGCCGCGTGCGGTCGCGCGGGCGCAGGCGTGGACGCGGGCGCGGGGGCGGGTGCGAGCACGGGGGCGAGC
>CAIXWQ010001104.1 GCA_903923175.1 uncultured delta proteobacterium
CCGCGCGAAAGCCGAGGACCTCCAGCGGCAGCGGCTTGCCCGCGCGCTCGACGGCGAGCTGCGCGCCGACCGGCACGACGATGCCCGCGACCTCCACGAGCTGCCCGATCACCTGGTGCACGCGCCCCTCCGGGAACGGCCCGAGCGCGCCGCGCGCCCGCGTGACGTACGAAGAGAGATCCACGTGCCCCGCGTGCTCGGCCTGGCTCGATGCCATCGCGCTCACTCCCCGCCGGCGCTGAGCGCGTCGAGGATGGCGGCCATGCGCGAGTCGACCGACGCGTCGTAGCGGCCGTGACGACCGCGCACCTCGCAGCTGCCTGCGGGGAGATCGGGCTCGACGCGCAGCGCGACGCCGTCGCCGAGCAGCTGGCGGAAGCGCTCTTCGGGGAGCGTCTTGGCGACGTCGCTCGAGATCACCACGGTGAGCTCGTCGTGCTCGCCGAGCGCGCCGAGCCCCTCCTGCGCCCAGCGCGCGATCAGCTCCGGGTCCACGCGCACCTCGCGGCGCACGATGCGCTCGGCGATCGCGGTCGCGAGCTGCACGAGATCGGACTCGCTCGCGTCGAGGATCTCGCGGCGCAGCGACGCCATCGCGATCGCGTTCTCGGCGATGGTCGCCCGCGCGGCCTCGAGCTCGGCGCGCAGCGCGCGGGCCTCGTCGGCCGAGAGCGCCCCCTCGGGGAGGCGCTCGATCACGAGCGGCGCGATCGGCGAGGGGAGCTGCGCGTGGTGCAGGGCGGGGACGGCCGACACCCCCGCGAGCTCGGCCTCGCCGGCCCGCTCGGCGTCGACGTCGGGGAGCGGGCGCGGGGCCGCGCGGAGGATCTTGCTCGAGGAGCCCGGCTCGCGCGCCGGCCCGAGCGGCCCGGAGGCGTTCACCGGCTCGCGGCGCGGCGAGAGCCACGATGGGAGCGGCCGCGTCGGCGTGGGCTCGTCGTCGAGCGAATCGGCCAGGGCCACGAACGGGTTCGCGCTGCGCATCGCCCTCACTCACTTTCACGGCCGAGATCGACCTTGCCGTCGGCCTCGAGCTGAAGCGCGATCTGGACCACCTCGAGGCGGGCCCGATCGACCTCGACCTTGCGCACGTTGCCGAGCACCGCGAGATCGTCGCGGATGAGCTCGCCGGCGCGCCCCGAGAGCCCGGCGAAGATGGCGGCGGAGACCGAGCCGGGCGCGTCCTTGAGGGCCATCGTGAGGCGCTCGGTGGGAACCTCGCGCAGGATCTCGCGCATCGCGCGGGGCTCGACGCGCTGCAGATCCTCGAACGTGAACATCGCCTGCCGGACGTCGCGCGCGAGGTCGCCGTCGCTCTCTTCGAGCGCGGTGAGCAGCGCGGCCGAGCTCGCCTTGCCGGCGGCGTTGAGGATCTGCGCGGCCTTGGCGACGCCGTCGACGCTGACGAGCGTGGTGGTGTCGGAGGCCGGCAGCTCGTTGGCGAGCGCGGAGGCCATGTCCTCGAGCACCTTGGCGGGGATCTCCGTCATCCGGCCGACGTGTCCGACGACGGCCGCCTGACGCTCGACCGGCATCGCCGCCAGGATCGCGGCGGCCGCCTTCGGCTCGAGCTTGGCGAGGATGGCGCCGACGATCTGCGGCGGCTCCTTGGACAGCAGCGAGCCGACGGTGTCCGGCGACGCCACCTCGAGCCGCGCGAACGGGCTCGTGACGCCGTCCTCGAACACGTCGCGCGTGCGCTGATCGCCGATGGCGCCGACGGAGAGGCGCCGCAGGTACGGCAGACCGCCGCGCGGCACGGCGACCTGCTTCGAGGAGCGATCGACGAACTCGCGGAAGGTGTCCTGGATGGCCGCCGGATCGACCTCGTGCATCGTCGAGGCGACGGCGCGGAGCTTCCGCAGGTCGGACTCGTCGAGCTCGGCCACGATCGGGCGCGCCACTTCCTCGTCGAGCGAGAGCAGGAAGAGCACCGCCTTTTCGGGTCCGGTCAGCACGGGCGACCTTTCAGCAAGGGGAGTGCCGGGCCCGTGAACGGAGGTGCAGCGGACGGCCCCGCGCGGGATACGGGCGACCGGCGGCGCGGGTTAAGGGGCGCGGGGCGAAGACGAGACGAGGCGCGGCGCGCAGACCGAACCGCGCGCTGGCGCGTACGAGCTCCCATGCCCACGCGCCGCCCGTCGCTCGTCGCCCTCCACCGATTCGCCTCGATCGCGCTGCTCGCCGCCGTCACCGCCGGCTGCCCGCGCACCCCCGCCGCCGCCGAGGCCGAC
>CAIXWQ010001105.1 GCA_903923175.1 uncultured delta proteobacterium
GAGGCCGGCGCGCGCATCATCGAGGCGGGCGCGCACGCGCACAGCTGCTTCCTCCTGCTCTCGGGGCAGGTCCACTTCGTGCGCACGACCGACGACCGGCCGTGGAAGGTCAGCTCGCTCGCGGCCGGCAGCGTGTTCGGTCACGTCGCGCTGGTCGCCAACGTGCCGCGCAGGGCCTCGGTCGACGCGACGACCGAGTGCGTGGTGCTCGAGATCACCCGCGAGGTCTTCGAGCGCCGGCTCGACCCGACGAGCGACGTGGTGACGCGCCTGCGCGAGCACGCCGCCGTCTCCGGGATCCGCCGACTGCGCCAGGCGACGCAGTACTTCGCGGCGCTCGTCGACGAGCGCGCCCGTGGAGAGGTCGACGTCAACGGCTCGCGCGACGAGCTCGCCTACGTGCGCATCGCCGCGCAGGACTGGTCGGTCCCGCTGCGGGAGAAGAAATAGCGGCGGTTCGACGGCGGCACGCACCCGGCGACGGCGACGCCCGCGATGGCATCACCGCGGCCGGCGCGAGGGTCGCTCTCGGCATGACGTTCGACTCGCCTTCCACCACCGCGAAGGCGCCCTGCTCACGGACACGCGGGCACTCGATCCACCCCCGCCCAGAACTCGTCGACGAACGGCTTCCACGCCGCGCCGTTGGGCGCAGGACCGCACTTGAAGGGCTTGTCCGCGAGCTTCTCTCCGCGCAGCACGGCGCGGTGCTCGCGGTAGTGGCGCACCGCCAGCTCCGCCGCGTACTCGCCCGGGCCGTTGCCCGGCTGGAACGCGTAGAACGTCCCTCCGCGCACGATCGTGTCGTTCGGCGCGTACGGGCGGAGGCACTCGAGGCGCTTGGGAGCGCGCGCGCCACCGATAGCCCAGCGTCGCGCGAGGTCGCGCGGCGTCGCGCTCGAGCGCCACGTAGACGGCGTCGAAGTCGCGCGTCCCCGCTTCGATCCACGCGAGGTGCTTGCGGTGCTTGCCGACGGGCAGCTCGGGGACGAGCTCGATCGTGCCGCGATAGCCGCCATCGAACGTCTGTGCGGGCTCGAGGCCGGCGACGTCGCCCGCGTGCGCATAGAGCTCGCGCGCGAGCTTGGCCGCCTCTCCATCCGCGGCGTATCGCTGATCGATCAGACACGCGATCCGCGCCTCGCGCGCGCTCGACGACGCACACGCGGCCGCGACTCCCGGCCGGTGTCGGCGAAGGAGCGCGCGCCGCCGAGCTCGCCAAGGCGGCGCCGACGACGCGTGTCTTCTCCAGGCGATGAGCACGACACCCGACAGCGACCGGCACGCGCGTCGGATCGTCGAGACGGCCGGGCGTGGTCGAGGCGCGCGGACGCCCCCCGACGGGCGCGGGGTAGGTGGAGACGCACACGCCGCACGACCGAGCGGCTCGGCCGGCGACGACGACCACGACCGTGACGACCGCGGCTGCGGGGCCGACTCGGGCTCCCTTGACCGCGCGCGCTCCGCCCGAAACGCTCTCTTCGAATGACCGCCGCGCTCGCCGCTGACGATTCGCCCGGCGCGGCGCGCGCTCCCGACCCGGCGCTCGCGGAGCTCCAAGCGCTCCCGGCGCTCCCGCAGGACGCCGAGCTGCTCCCGATCGCGCGCGGCGCGCTCCTCGTGTCGCCCGGACACGCGCTGTTCTGCGCCATCCCCGAGCCCGAGGTCGCGGCGGTGCGCGAGGCGCTCGTCGGGCGCGCGCCCCTCTCTGCGCTCTCCACGCTCTCGCCGTCGCTCCTCGAGTCGCTGCTGCGCCACGGCTTCGGCGGCCCGCCGCGCGCGGCCAAGCGGACGCCGCCCAAGGTGCAGCTGCAGCTCACCAACGCCTGCAACCTCGCGTGCGACTTCTGCTGCACGAACTCGGGCCGCCCGCGCGCGGGCGAGCTCTCGCGCGAGGGGTTCTTCGCGATCGTCGACGAGGTGCGCGCGCAGCTCGGCGCGGGGACGCGCGTGTCGATCCTCGGCGGCGAGCCCTTGCTCGTGCGCTGGGCGCTCGATCTCGCCGAGCACGTGCTCGACGTCGGCCTCGGCCTCTCGCTCTACACCAACGGCGTGCGCCTCGCCGACGCGAAGGTCGCCGCGCGCGTGGCGCGGCTGATCCAGCGCGGCGCCGAGGTGCGCGTGAGCCTCGCGGGCCCCACGCGCGCGTCGTGCGACGAGGCCTCCGACGCCCCGCGCTTCGACGCCGCGGTCGCCGGCATCGGCGCGCTCGGCGCGCTCGGCGCGACGCCGGCGGTGGATCTCATGCTCCGCCCCGGCGATCTCGACGCGATGGGCGAGAGCCTCCCGGCGCTGCGCGCGCGCCTCCCCGCCGGCACGAGCATCTCCTTCGGCATCCTGTTCCGCGGCGGTCGCGAGGACGGCGCGCACGTCTTCGAGTCGCGCGCGGCGCTCGAGTCCGCGCTCGATCGCATCGCCTTCGAGGCCGGCGAGACGATCGCGGCCCCGACCGACGCGCCGCTCGCCGAGCGCCGCGAAGGCTGCTCGTGCACCGCCGGCAAGCACCTGCACGTCCGCAGCGACGGCGCCCTCTTCGCGTGCTTTCGCATGGAGGAGAAGCTCGGCGATCTCGCCGAGACGCCGATCGCCGCCGCGCTCGCGTCGATCCGCGCGCGCGCGAGGCCGTCGCACACGCTCCCCGCCTGCGCCTCGTGCGCGCTCCGCACGCTATGCGGCGGCGGGTGCCGCTCGGAGAACGTGCTGGTCACCGGCGACGCCGACGCGCCCGCGTGCGGACCGTGGCGCGTGCGCGTGCTCTCGGAGCTGCTCGCCGAGGACCACCCCGCCGCCCTCGAGTGGCCCGCCGAGCACCTGCTCGCCGAGGCGCGGGCGCGCGGCTTCGACGCGCCGAAGTCGCTCCCCACACGACGACGCTCGCTGCACCTGGTCGAGTAACCCGGAAGAACACGAAGGCACCCATGTCGAAGCCGCTCGAGATCTGCATCGAGGATCTGCACGCGAAGGCGCTCGGCGAGCAGTACCTCAAGTGCGTCGCGCTCCCGGGGAGCCAGCCCGGCCTGCGGGTGGATCGCCGCGGGCAGGTGCTCTGGAAGAGCGATCACGAGGTCGCCTGCGAGCTGTGGGTCTCCGGCGACGATCGGCTGATCCTGCGACGCCCGAGCGGCGCCGGGCCGGTGCGCGTGTCGCGGGCGGGGCGCTCGCTCGACGTGCCGTTCGACAAACCGGTGGTGCTCCTCGATCGAGACGACGTGCTCGTCGGCGAGCGCGCGCTGCGCGTGCACTTCCACGGCTTCACCGAGGCGATCCGGCCGCCGAGCTTCCTCTCGGAGACGGTCGTCGCGCGGATGCGGCAGGCGGCCGCGGCGGCGGCGCTCGCGACGCTGGGCGCGGGCGCGGCGTGCGTGACGGGCGGCGAGCAGGGGCGCGGC
>CAIXWQ010001106.1 GCA_903923175.1 uncultured delta proteobacterium
CTCCTTGGTCGACACGTAGCCGACGTGCGCCTCGACGTCGGGGCCGTCTCCGCCCGGCCCGCCGCCGCTGCCGCGACCGCCGTCGCCGCCATCGCCGACGTAGCGCTCGGAGCCGCCGGGCGTCGCGCCGGGCTCGCCGCCGGCGCCGTTCGCGCCGGGGGGGCCGGCCAGGGACACGAGCTCGAGGCAGTCGAAGGCGATGGGGGCCGTGAGCGTCTGCGTGAGCTTGGGGTTCTTCGCGAGCGAGACCTCGACGACGTAGCCGCCGGCGAGCGCGGCGCGGAAGTCCTCGTCGGGGACGAACGCCCCCTTCACGAGCTTGCCGTGCGCGCTCTGCACCACGAACTCCGCGGGATCGACGAAGCCGGCCTTCTTGGCCGGATCGCTCCAGGTCTCCTTCACGACGCCGTCGTCCATCACGAGCTTCAGCCCGAGCTTCACCGCGCGTCCCGGGCAGACCGGCCCCGCGAGCGCGACGTCGAGCTTGGCGACCTTCGCCACGTCGAGCGCGTCGGCGCTGCCGGCCTTGGCCTTGGCGTCGTCGATCTCCTTGACGAAGGCCTGCCCGTAGGGAGTGTCCTCGAGCCCGGACACGCGCAGCGCGAGGCGCGCGTCGCGGAGGTTGCCTGCCGCGAAGAGCTCGCGGGCCTGCGCGTACTTGAGGCACTGCTGCTTGGGCTTGTCGAGCAGGTAGCCGTCGCACTCGCCGGCGTTCTGCGGCTCCTTGTCGACGCTGAGACGGGTGGCGCCGCACGCGGCGAGCGAGGCCGCGGCACCGAACGCGGCGACCGCCCCGAGCGCGCCGAGCGCGCCGAGCGAGAGCGAAGCGAGGAGGGCACGGGCGACGATGGGAGTGTGTGCGCGCGACATCACGGACCTCGCGTTCGGGTTACGAGCCTCGGCGGGCCTGACGGCACGTCGTGGCGCGGCCGATAGTGCGCGATCGCAGCGCGGGTGAAGCGGGTGCATCGGGTCGACGAAGAGATTTCGCGTTCGCGCGCGTCACACCCGCGCACCCGCGAGCCCGTGCGCCCGCCGGCCGCGCGGCGTGCTACCGCTCGGACGTGCGCGACGTGGAGTGGCTCTTCGGCTACGGCTCGGTCATCTACCGCCCGAGCTTCCCCTTCGTGGAGCAGCGTCCGGCGACGCTCCGCGGGTTCGCGCGGAGCTTCTCGCAGGCGTCGGACGACCATCGCGGCACGGCGGCGCTGCCGGGGCGCGTGGTCACGCTGCACGCGCGGGCCGAGGCGGCGGTGCGCGGCGTGGCGTACCGCTTCGCGCGCGCCGACGCCGACGCGGTCTTCGCCGACCTCGACGTGCGCGAGCAAGCTGGCTACGCGCCGCGCCGCGTGACGATCGAGCTCGCCGCGCCGAGCTTCGCCCCGAGCACGCGTGCGGGAGCAGAAGAAGCCGTCGCGGCGATCGCGTACATCGCGCCCCCCGGCAACGGCTGGGACGTCGGGCTGGAGCCGATCGAGGCGACGGTCGAGCGAATCCTGATCGCGCGCGGGCCGAGCGGCACGAACGTCGACTACCTGCTGCGCCTCGCCGAGGCCCTGCGCGCGCTGGGCGACGACGACGCGCACGTCGAGGAGCTCGCGCGGCGGGTGCGCGCGCGGCTCGCGGGGCGCGGCTGACGCGGTTGACGCGACGGACGCGACGGACGCGACGGACGCGACGGACGCGGCTCCCGCGGCCGACGCCTGCGTGACGAATCGGTGGAACCCCTATCGCCGGCAGCCCGGATCTTCTAAGGGGACGCCGGTGAAGCCGTACCCCCCGCCCGCACCGCCCGCCCCGCGCCGACGGCGTCGCGCGCGCGCGCCCGACGCGGGCCTCGGCTTCGCCCTCGCCCTCTCGCTCGCCGTCACGTTCACCGCCGCCCGCGCGGGCGCGCAGGCCGGGCCGCCCGGCGGTCACGACGACCAGGCGTTCGACTTCATGAACCTGATGGCCGATCACGGCCTGCACGACATCAAGGACGAGCGCTTCAACGTCTACGGGCAGTTCACCTACATCTCGAGCTGGAAGGGCGCCTTCCCCGCGCCGTACACGAACGCCAACGGCAGCCCCAACTCGCTCGTCGACACGAAGGAGCGGAGCTTCACCGGCAGCTTCTCGTTGTTCTTCGGGGCGAAGCTCTGGAAGGGCGGCGAGGCGTACCTGGTACCCGAGGTCATCTCCGAGCGCCCGCTCTCGGGGCTGCACGGGCTCGGGGGCTCGATCCAGAACTTCGAGCTGCAGAAGACCGGCGGCGAGGCGCCGCAGCTCTATCGCGCGCGGGCGTTCGTGCGCCAGACGATCGGGCTCGGCGGCGCGCCGATCGAGAAGAGCTCGGACCCGATGCAGCTCGCGAGCGTGGTCGACGCCCGCCGCGTCGTGCTCACGGCCGGCAGCTTCACGATCCTCGACGTCTTCGACCGCAGCAGCATCACGTGGGACCCGCGCCAGACGTTCCTCAACATGGCGTTCATGACCCACTCCTCGTGGGACTTCCCCTCGGACGCGCGCGGCTACTCGTGGGGCGGCACCGCGGAGCTCTTCTGGGACGACTGGGCGGTCCGCTACGGCCGCATCACGCCGCCGAAGAACCCCAACGACCTCCCGCAGGACTTCCGGTTCTTCACCTATTACGGCGATCAGGTCGAGGTCGAGCACGACCACCAGCTGCTCGGGCAGGCGGGCGCCGTGCGCGTCCTCGCGTTCCGCAACCGGACCGACACCGGGCGCTTCGACGACGCCATCGCCGCTTACCAGGCCGATCCGGCGCGCAACAACGCCGCGCAGTGCACGGGCTACAGCTACCACTCGACCAACGCGACCGCGCCCGATCTGTGCTTCGTGCGCCGGCCGAACGTGAAGGTCGGCGCCGGGATCAACCTCGAGCAGCACGTGGCGAGCGACCTCGGCTTCTTCCTGCGCGCGATGTACGTCGACGGGCAGAGCGAGGTCGGCGCCTACAACCCCGCCGACCGCTCGCTCTCGTTCGGCGCGGTGGGCAAGGGCTCGACGTGGCACCGCCCGTTCGACGTCGCGGGCGCGGCGTTCGGCGCGAGCTGGATCTCGAAGATCCACGCCGAGTACCTGAACCTCGGCGGCGTCGACGGCTTCGTCGGCGACGGCCACCTCCGGCAGGCCGCCGAGATGGTCGTCGACGCCTTCTACAGCTTCAACGTGCTGAAGGCCGTCTGGCTGACCGCCGACTACCAGCGCATCTGGAATCCCGGGTTCAACGCCGATCGCGGCCCGGTCACCATCCTCGGCGGGAGGGTCCATGCGGAGTTCTGAGCGTCCTCTGCGGCGCCGCGCGCTGGCCCTCGCGAGCCTGCTCGTCGCGGCGTGTGCGAGCGCCGGCAGCGCGCGCGCGGAGCAGCCCGCCCTCGGCTTCGCGACCGAGCGCCTCGCCCCTTCGGCGGCGGGCGGCGGCTGGTTCGTGATGGACGCGCTCGACTACGGCGGCGCGCTCGGCGGCGCCGCGGCGTCGACGGTGAGCTACGCCCACGCCCCGCTGCGCCTCCCCGCCGACGAGGGCGGCGAGCGCGTCGCCGTCGTGCGCGACCAGGCGTTCGCTCACTTCGGCTTCGCCGCCACCTACGATCGCTTCCGCGTCTCGGCGAGCTTCGCGATGCCGCTCGTGAGCAAGGGGAGCGACGGCGCGCGCGGCGGCTACGTCTACACGGCGCCGAGCGTCGACGTGGGCTCGCACCCCGACACGCTCGCCGACACCCGCTTCGGGTTCGACGTGCGCCTGCTCGGCGACGCCACGAGCGCCTTCCGGCTCGGCCTCGCCGCGCAGCTGTTCGTGCCGAGCGCGCTGCGCGAGGACTACCTGACCGACGCGACCTACCGCGCCGCGCTCCGCGTGCTGGTCGCCGGCGACGTCGGCTGGCTCGCGTACGCGGGGCACCTCGGCCTGCACGCGCGGCCGCTCGACGACTCGGCGACGCCCGGCAGCCCGCGCGGCGACGAGCTGACCTTCGGCGCCGCCGCGGGGGCGAGGCTCCCGCTCGGCGACGCCGGCCGCCACGTGATCGTCGTCGGCCCGGAGCTGTTCGGTCAGAGCGCGGTCCACGCGCTCTTCGGCGCGACGACGACCGGGCTCGAGGCGCTCCTCTCCGCGCGCCTCGAGGGGACCGGCAAGGGGACGCAGCTGCGCGTGAAGCTCGGTGCCGGCGCGGGGCTGCACCCCGAATTCGGCGCGCCGCAGTGGCGTCTGGTCGCCTCGGTGGAGATGTTCGACCGCGGGCTGTGAGCCGCGCGAGCCCGCGCCGCCGAGCTGGACGTCCGTGGCCTTGCGCGCGGGTTGCCCGAGCGGGCGGGCCGTAGTCTGCTCGTGATCGTATGGCGCTGTGAAGGCGCGTACGTCATCCCTTCGCCATGCCCCCCGAGCCCCGACGCGCCGAGCGAGCCACGCGCCGACCCGCGCTCCAGCGTCGGCTGGTCGCGGTCGGCGGGATCGTCGGCGTCACGGCGGCGCTACTCTCGCTGCGCGGCGAGCGGGCGCGGGCGACCACCGCGCGCTGCCCCGAGGACATGGCGCTCCTCGAGGGGCGCTACTGCATCGATCGCTACGAGGCCTCGCTCGAGCGCCTCGACGACGCGGGGAACCCGATCGGCGCGTTCCCCTACAGCGAGACCGTCGGCTCGGCCTCGGTGCGCGCGGTGTCGAAGGCCGGCGTGTTCCCGCAGGCGTACGTGCACCAGGGCGACGCGAAGCGCGCGTGCGAGCGCGCCGGCAAGCGCCTCTGCTCCGATCCGGAGTGGCTCTCGGCCTGCCGCGGCGCGACCCAGACCACCTGGCCCTACGGCACGCGCTTTCGCAGCGGCTACTGCAACGACGACGGCGTCGCGCCGCTCCGCGAGGTCTTCGGCCGGTTCCACTTCGACACCGTGACCATGAACGATCCGCGCTTGAACCGCGTCGAGGGGACGGTGGCGCGCACCGGCTCGTTCTCGCGCTGCACGAGCGGCAACGGCGTCTACGACATGGTCGGCAACGTCCACGAGTGGACCGCCGGCGGCACGTTCCGCGGCGGCTTCTTCCTCGAGACCAAGCAGCTCGGCGAGGGGTGCACGTACAACACGACCGCGCACCCGACCGACTACCACGACTACTCGACCGGCTTCCGCTGCTGCGCGGATGCGGCGCGATAGAGGACGATCGCACGCGGTCACGCAGTCACGCGGTCACGAGACGCTCGGCCGCGCTGCTACTGCCATTTCCCCGGCAGCAGCCACGGCGTCGGCGCGCCGCGGGCGCGCGCGGCCTCCTTGGGCTCCTTCAGCAGATCCTCGGCGTGCACGCAGGGGTAGCAGTCCTGGCGCGCGTCCTTGCCGCACGTGCGCTGGCGATCGAGCTCGACCAGCAGCTCGACGCAGCGGTGATCGCCGGCGCTGGTCACGCGCTGCAGCAGCTCGCGCGCCTGCTCGCAGCGGGTGGCGAGCGCCGCGTCGCCGTAGGCGCGCGACTCGAGCATCGCCTCGAGATCGAGCGCCACGCGCAGCGCGTCCGAGGTGCGGTCGCGCACGCTCCTCCTTCGCACGAGGTCGCGCGCGAGCAGGCCGACCGTGGTGTGCATGTGCCGGCGCCAGGTCGCGTACAGCAGGTCCCAGCTCTCGGGGCCCGGGAGGCGACCGAGGGCGCCGAGGGCGTCGAGCGCGATCGAGTCGCGCTCGATGAAGCCGTAGAGCCGCGCGAGCGTCGCGCGATCGTGCGCGAGGCGCGGCTCGCGGGCCACGTCGGCGGCGAGGGCCGCGAGGTCCTTGCGGGCGAGCGCCGCGTGCCCCTCGGCGATCGCCAGGTCCATGTCGACGGTGCGGTCGGCCTCGGCGACGAGCTCGAGCGCCTTGATCGCGTCGAGATCCCCCGCGGCCGCGCGCTGCGCGGAGCTGCTCGGCGGGGGCGCGGGCGGGGCGCTCGGCGGCGC
>CAIXWQ010001107.1 GCA_903923175.1 uncultured delta proteobacterium
CCGAGCGCCGAGCGACCGAGGCCGAGGTCGGCGAACCCGAGCGCGAGGAGCGCGCCCGCGGCGGCCACCAGGCGGACGCGCCCGCGCACGGTCGCCGCGCCGAAGGCGACGCGCAGGGGCATCCGCGCGCCGACCGCGAGCCTCGAACGCCGCTCGACCTCCGCCACGGCGGCCTCGGCCGGGACGCGCCCCTCGGCCGAGCCCGCTGCGCTCGCAGCGCTCCCCGACTTGCCCGCACCCGACGCGCTCCCCGACTTCCCCGCGCTCGCGACCATCCCCACCACCGCGACGTCCGGCGGCGCCGACGCCCGGAGGCGCGAGGGGCCGTGCCGAGCGATGGGGGCGCCCGTCTTCTTGGCCTCGATCGCGGCGGCAAAAGCCGCGACGTCGCGCAGCGGGATCCACCCCTTGCCGCCGGGATCGGAGACGAAGGTGTCCTCCGGGATCTCGGAGGAGCGCACGCCGTCGACGATCTCCTCGGTCGAGAAGGGGCCGATCGTCTTCCCCTTGCCGCGCTGGAGGAGCCACTCGCTCACGGCCACGTCCTCCCGCGCGCTACGGCGCGCCGCGATCGATGCGCGCGGCGGCGAACGCGGCGCCGAAGCCGTTGTCGATGTTCACGACCGTGACCCCGGAGGCGCACGACGTGAGCATCGCCGCCAGCGTGGTGAACCCGCCGAGCGCGGCGCCGTAGCCGACCGAGGTTGGCACGGCGATGACGGGGCGATCCGTGAGCCCGCCGACGACGCTCGGCAGCGCCCCCTCCATGCCCGCGACGACGATGAGCACCGAGGCGTTGGCGAAGACGTCGCGCTTCATCAGCAGCCGGTGGATGCCGGCGACGCCGACGTCGTAGAGCCGCACCACGTCCCGGCCGAGCGCGGCGAGCGTCTCGCAGGCCTCCTCGGCGACCGGCAGATCGCTCGTCCCCGCGGCGATCACGGCCACGGGCGCGGTGCCGCGCTTGGGGATGGCGGTGCGCGCGATCGTCACGCAGCGCGCGAGCTGGGCCCAGCGCGCGTCGGGGAACGCCTCGAGGACCACGCGCGCCTTGTCGTCGTCGACGCGCGTGATGAGGCACGGCGAGCCGTGCTCCACGACGCTGCGGGCGATGCCGACGATCTGCTCCGGGGTCTTGCGCTCGCCGAAGATGACCTCGGGGACCCCCTGCCGCAGCGCGCGGTGGTGGTCGACCATCGCGTAGCCGAGGTCGCTGAACGGCAGGTCGCGAAGCTCGTCGAGCGCGACGTCGAGATCGAGCGCGCCGTCGCGGACGCGCTCGAGGAGCGTCCGCATCCGATGTCGGTCCATCCGGCTCTCGTTAGCGCCCCCGGGCCGCGGCGGGTAGCGCCGTCGCGAGGGCCCCGACTATTCGCCGCGCCGAGCGCCGGTGGCGGGGACGACGTAGCGCATCGACTCGAGCCGCCGCAGCAGGTCGCTCTCGGGGTCGCCCGACACGAGGACCTCGACGCCACCGAGCCGTCCCCGCGCGACGGCGTGGAACGGGATGCCGTCGGGGAGCGCACGGCCGGGAGCGGAGGCGGAGGCGCCGTCGCCGACCGCGTGGACGTTGGTCGCGCCGTCGGTCACGCACGCGACCGGGGGCTCGAGCAGCTCGGCGGCGACGAGATCGACGAAGACGAGCTCGACCGCGGCGATGCGGCGGGCCCGCTCCTGGAGGCGCGCCGCGAGATCCTTCGGGTAGCGCTCCGCGTCCAGCGCGCGGCGCCAGGCGTCGAGGCGATCGCCCAGCGGCCCGCGTGCGGAGCGGGCCTTGACGACCGACTCGAGCGTCCCGTCGATGAAGGCGAGCCAGCGCTGCTCGGCGCTCGCACGGCGGGCGCGGCGCTCCTCGACGGCGATCTCGCGCGCGCCGTCGAGCCGGGCGAAGGCCGCGGGCCAGTCCCAGCCGCGCTCGTCCTCGGCGACCTCTCGATCGAGCGCCTCGAGGCGGCATTTCGCCCGCGCCGCGCCGAGCCGCGCCTTGAGCGCGTCGAAGCGGGCGTCGAGGCTCGGATCGTCGAGCGCGAACGGCGCCAACACCGAGAGCCCCCTCTCGGCCTCGCGCGCGTCGCAGCGCTGCGCCGCCTGCTCGGC
>CAIXWQ010001108.1 GCA_903923175.1 uncultured delta proteobacterium
GCCCTGCACGCGATCTACGACGGCAAGCTCGCGCGCGTGCACCTCGCGCTCGCGCCTCGCGAGGCCGCCGCGCGGCCGGCGCTCGTCGCCGACGTCGAGGTGCGCGCCGACGTCGCGCCGCTCCTGAAGCCCTCGCGCGGCCCGGACGCGCCCGCCGCGCCGGCCTGGACGGCCAAGCTCGACGCGAAGCTCGACGCCTTGCCGCTGGCGCTGTTCCCTGCCCTCGCCGCGGTGAACGCCGCCGGCAGCGCGTCGGGCGAGCTCCACGTCGCGGACCTGCACGCGCCCGGGATCGCGGCCCCTGCCGTGCGCCTCGCCGTCGCCGTGGCGGGGCTGCGCGTCGGCCCGGACCGGTTCGACGACACGAAGGCCGACGCGCGCGTCGACGCGCGAGGCCTCCACGCGAAGCTCGCGATGCGTGGGCCCGCCGGCTCGGCGGAGGTCGCCGTCGACGCGCCGCTGGTCTGGGAGCGCGCGCTCGTTCCCGGGCTCGCGGCCGGCGGCGTCGCCACGGCGACCGCGAAGGCGAAGGGGCTGCGGCTCAAGCCGTTCGAGCCCTTGATCGGCGTGCTCGACGAGCTCGACGGCAGGCTCGACCTCGACGTCCGCGCGTCGCTCGGGCGCGGCGCGACGGGGCCCGCGGGGGCGCCGGGCGCGCTCGGCGTCACCGCGCTCCAGGGCTCGATCCACCTGCGCGACGGCACGATCGTCGTCGACGCCATCGGCGATCGCTGGCAGCGCGTCTCGCTCGACGCCACGCTCGGCACGGAGAAGATCGAGATCCCGAAGCTCCACCTGGAGGGGATTCACGGCAAGGCCGACGCGTCGGGCAACGTCATGCTGGCCGGCCTCTCGCCGAGGGCCCTCCACCTCGATCTCGCCGCCGACAAGCTCCCGTTCTCGACCGGCGGCATCCCCCGCGGCGATCTCTCCGGCAAGGTCGTGGTCGAGGGCGATCTCCGCGATCCGAAGCTCGCCAAGCTGGACGTGACGATCACGCCGTTGACCGTCGATCTCGCGGGGTCGAGCGATCGAAAGCCGCAAGAGCTCGACGACGAGCCCTCGATCGTGGTGCGCCAACCCCTCCACGTCCCGCGCGCGCCGACGGTGAAGCAGGGGGCCGCGCGCCTCCGCGTCGCCGTGCACCTCCCGCAGAACGTGTGGATCCGGCGCGACGATCTCCGCCTCGCGCTGCAAGGGGAGCCCGTCGTCGAGGTCGGCGGCGACTCCGTCGCCTTGTCGGGCGAGCTGAGCGTCGAGCGCGGCTGGGTGCAGGCGCTCGGCAAGCGCTTCACCATCGACCACGCGAAGGTGAAGTTCGACGGCACGGCGGAGGTGAACCCGACGCTCGATCTCGCGGTCGACTGGGAGGCTCCGGACGCGAGCAAGGTCACCATCGCCATCACTGGTCGGCTCGAGACCCCCAAGGTCACGCTCACCGCCGATCCCCCGGCGTCGCAGGCGGAGATCATGAGCCTGCTCGCGCTCGGCCGCCGCGAGGCCGGCTCGGCGACCAACCAGGCGCAGGCCGATCGCGGCGCCGCGGCCGAGACCGCCGCCGTGGTGCAGGGGTTCACCGGCGCCCTGCTCGGCCAGGCGCTCCAGAAGATCCTCCCCTCCGAGATGAGCCTGTCCATCCAGAGCGGCGACCAAGGGCTCGGAGACGCTCGCATCGGCGGCGGCTACCAGCTCAAGAACGTGTACTTCGAGGTCGACTATCGGACGGGCTCGCAGCAGCCGGGAGCCTCGCTCACCGAGAGCCAGCCGAGAACGACCTTCGGCGTCGAGTGGCGCTTCAAGCCGACGTGGTCGCTCATCACGACCCTCGGGGACACCGGGAGCGCCGCGGTCGATCTCCTGTGGCACTACCGGTACTGACGACGGGCGCCGCGGACGGGCGCGCTCACGCGCCGACGCGCCGACACGCGACCGCGCGCCGACGCACGACACGACGACGCCGACAGCAACCTGCGCTCGGCTCGCTCGTCCCAAAGGTGCGATGCAATCCCGGACGAGCCCCAGAGTCGCCGCGCGCGCTCGCCTCGACCGGCTGCTCGCGGTCTCGCTCCCTCCGCTGTCGCTCGCGTTCGCCCTGGTCGCGAGTGCCCCGTCGAGCGGTTGCCACGGCGCGCGCGTCCCCGAGCCCCCGCGTGGCACCGAGCGGCCCGATCCGAAGCAGGCGACGTGCGTCGACTATCCGCCGCCCGCGGCGAGGGTGGACGAGCTGCCCCCGCTGCCCGACCCGCGCGCCGTGTGGCTGGACGGCGCGTGGAGCTGGCGCGTTCATCGCTGGATCTGGGAGCCGGGCGCGTGGAAGCTCGCTCCTTCGGGCTCGGACTACGTGCGAGCGCACCTCGACCGCCTGCCGAACGGCGCGCTGCTCTGGTGGCCGGGGCACTGGCA
>CAIXWQ010001109.1 GCA_903923175.1 uncultured delta proteobacterium
CCGCCGCCGCCGCCGCCACCTCCGCCGCCGGCGCAGCCGCCCGACACGTGGGTCGTACCGCCGCCACCGCCGCCGCCGCCGTCGGTGGCTAGGTTGCCGTCGCCGCCGTCCGCCGGCTGGTAGCCGTCGCCGTTGGCGCCGCCGAGCGCGCGGCCCGCGGCGCCGGGTGAGCCCGCGTTGCCGGGGCAGCCGTTCTGACCGGCGACCCCCGCGGGGCAGCCCATCGTCGACGCCGGATCGAACGGCGGGCCACCGCGGCCGCACATCACGCCCGGCAGGGCGCCGTCGAGCCCGGGGATCCCCCCGGTGCTGCCGCACGTGCAGGTCCCGCCCGCACCGCCGACGCTCACGGCCGAGCCGCCCGCGCCGCCCTTCACCGGGCTGGCGCCGGCCGAGCATGCCTCGTCGGAGTCGCCGACGCTGCCGCCGACCCCCGCCGCCCCGACGGCCCCCTCGAGCCCCTTGCGGCCCGGCCCGCCTGGGCCCGCGTTGAACGTGCTGGCGCGCGCGACGACGCGCTGCGAGCCGGAGACGAGCAGCCCGATCGAGCTCCCGCCGCCAGCGATGCCGTGCGGGGCGTTGACGACGAAGCTCTCGATCCGGACCCCCGCGGTGATCCCCTTCGCGAGGATCCCCGGCGAGGTCGGGGCGTTCAGCGTGGTCGAGCCGCTCGGCTTCCAGCCGGCGCGGCAGTCGAGGCCGCCATAGAGATCGACCGAGTCGACCGCCACCACCGACTCCGCGAAGGGCTCGTTGCAGACGAAGACGCGGTGGCGCACGGCGCCGGTGGCGCGCTGGATGGCCTTGGCGATCGTCCTGTACGGATGGTCGGCGGTGCCGGCGATGGCGGCCGGCGTGGTGTCGTCGCCGAGGCTCGCCGAGACGAAGAAGCCGAAGAGATCGGAGACCACGCACGCGTTGTCGAGGGGCGACTGCGAGGTGTCGCACGCCGCGCCGTCGACGTTCACGATCGCGTCGACCGGCGCGGCGTCGGACGTGCCTCCGCCGGTGTCGGTGGTGACCGCGTCGTCGCCCGCGCTCGTGTCGCTCGGCGTCGAGTCGGCGCCGGTGTCGGCCGCGCCGCCGGTGTCGGCCGCGCCGCCGCCGACGTTGAAGTCACCGCCGCTACAAGCGGCGAGCAGCGCGAGCACGGGAGCGAACGCGAGCGAGAGAGAGCGGAACCGCATGCAGCCTCCGAAGCGAAGACGAGACGTGACCAGCCCGTCACCATAGCGCGCCGAGCCCATCTGGCGAGTTCGGTGCAACGAGCGGCCGATCGGTTCAGCCGAGGGAGCGCGTCTCGCCCACGGCGAGCTGCCAGCGTCGCGCGGCCGCCGAGGGGCCGGGCCCGTGCTCGTCCCACCACGCGGCGAAGCGCGCAGGGGGCTCGTCGAGCGGCTCGTCGGTCAGCTTGAAGGTCCCCCAGTGCATGCACACGAAGTTCTTCGCACCGAGCTCGAGGAACGCGCGCCCTGCCTCCTCGGGGCCCATGTGCTGCGGGCGCATGAACCAGTTCGGGTCGTAGGCGCCGATCGGCAGCATCGCCCAATCGATCGGCCCGACGCGCCGGCCGATCTCCGCGAAGTGGCGGAAGTAGCCGGTGTCGCCCGCGTGGTACGCCGTCCCCTCGGGCGCCTGCACGACCCAGCCGCCCCACAGCGCCGCGTCGCGATCGAACGGCGTGCGCATCGACCAGTGCTGCTGCGGCACCAGCGTGAAGCGGACGCTCTCGCCGCGCGCGCCGGGCCCGCGCACGTCGTGCGACTCCCACCAGCCGCGCTCGACGATCGGCCCCGTCACCGTGCGCCGCAGGTAGCGCCCGACCTCGAGCGGCACGAGGTAGGTCGGCGCGGTGCCGCGCGCGCTCCGAGCGTGCGCGTCGAGCCGGCGGAGCGTGCACAGATCGAGGTGATCGTGGTGCGCGTGCGAGATCAGCACGACGTCGACCGGCGGCGTCTGCTCGAGGGCGACCCCCGGCGCGACGTTGCGTCGCACGTCGAGCCCGAGGCGCTCGGCCCACACCGGGTCGGTCGCGATGCAGAGCCCGCCGAGGCGCAGCACGAAGGTCGAGTGGCCGATCCACGTCAGCGACGGCGCGAGCGACGCGAGCGCCACGCCGTCGTTGTCGACGCGCGGCGTCTCGCTCGGGCGCGCGCGATCGGGGCGGCGTCGCCCGGCGAGCGTGTCGAGCACCTGCCAGCGGAAGATGTCGAGAGGGCCGCGTTTCTCGTACGGATCGAGGTTCTCGAAGCGAGCCACGGGCCCACCATGGCGGGCGCCGCCGAGCGCGGCAACTTCGTCGAGCCCGCGGCGCGCCCGCCTCGCGCCCAGGACCCGCGGGCCGAGCGCGCGTCAGGCCGGGATCCTGGCCCGCACGAAGGCGCCGAGCGCGTCGATGGCCCGCTGCGCCGGCGGCAGCGTCGCGGCGAAGATCTGGAAGTCGTGGACCATCTCCGGCCACACCTCGAGCGTGACGTCGACGCCGGCCGCGCGCGCGCGCTCGGCGAAGCGCACCACCTGATCGCGCAGCATCTCGGCCGAGCCGACGTCGACCCGCAGCGGCGGCAGGCCGCCGAGCTCGGCGTGCGCGGGCGAGGCGAGCGGATCGCGCGCGTCGTGGCCGGCGAGGTACGCCTCGGCCCAGCGCACGAACATCCAAGGCTCGCCCCAGTCGTCGACGTTCGTCTCCAGGCTCCCGCCGCGCGCGTCGAGCTCGACCCACGGCGAGATCAGCGCCGCGGCCGCCGGCAGCGCGCCCCCCGCGTCGCGCAGGCGGAGCAAGGTCGCGACCGTCAGGCCGCCGCCGGCCGAGTCGCCCGCGAGCGCGACGCGCCGCGCGCCCACCGAGGCGACGATCGCGGTGGTCACGGCGACCGCGTCGTCGATCGCGGCGGGGAACGGGTGCTCGGGCGCGAGGCGGTAGCTCGGGAAGAACACGCGCGCCGCGCTCGCCTTGGCGACGCGCATCACGAGCTCGCGGTGCGAGGTGACCGAGCCGTAGATGTAGGAGCCGCCGTGCAGGTACACCATGACGGGCCCGCGCGCGTCGTCGTGCGCCGCGCTGCGAAACCACACGCCGGGCACGCCGGCGATCGCGTCGGCGCGCTCCTCGACGTCCGCGAGCCGCTTGCCGAGCGAGCCGAGCACCTCGCCGAACGCGCGCTGCTCCGCCCACGGGAGCCGCGCCTGGGCCACGTACTCGCGCCGCAGGAACGCGATCATCGCCTCGAGCGAGAGCGGCCAGCCGGGGCGGCGCGGTCCGCGACGCGCGCGGCGCAGCGCGGTCGAAGCGATCGCCGCCGCCAGCCGAGCGCCGAGCCGAGCCTTGATCGCGAGCGTCGAGGCCATCTGCGACCGCCTCTGCGCGGCTCACCCGCGCGCCTCAGCTGCGGCGGTCTTCGACGAACCGCAGGATCTTCGGATCGAGCACGAAGCGCAGCTTCACGCCGACGCCGTCGGAGGCGAGCCAGAGGCCCACCACCATCGCCTTCTGCATGCCGAGCGGAAGGGCCTCGCCGAGCAGCGCCGCGACCAGCATCGAGAGATCCGGCTCGTGGCCGACGACCATCACGCGCTTGCGCCCCTCGCGCGCCGCCGCGCGCACGAACGAGGCCGCGTCGCCGCGCGGCGCGAGCGCGCGATCGACCTCGACGCCGCTCGCGATCTTGGCGTTCGCGTTGACGATCTCGGCCGTCTGCAGCGCGCGCACGAGCGGGCTCGACACCACGTGGCGCGGCGCCTCGTCCTGCGCCGCAAGGAACTCGGCCACGTGGCGCACGCGCTCGCGCCCGGGCGCGGTGAGCGCGCGCGCGGCGTCTCCGCTCGGCGACGCGTCCTCGGCGGGGCCGTGTCGCATGACGTACAGCTTCATGCTCGCGCGCCCCCTCGCCTGCCCGACGCCGTAGCGGAGAACTTCATTTCGCGAGGCCGAGATTACGACGCATCCGGGCCTGAGGCTCGTCTTCGTTCGGGACGAACGCGGTCCCGGTGATCTGCTCGTACGCCTGCACGTAGCGCCGCGCCGCTTCGACGCGGATGTCGTCGGGGATGACGGGCGGCGGGCCGTCGCCCTTGTAGTCGACCGACGCGAGCCAGCGGCGCACGTACTCCTTGTCGAAGCTCTCCGGCTCCTCGCCCGCGGCGAAGCGCGCCGGGTACGTCTCCTGGAACCAGTAGCGCGAGCTGTCGGGGGTGTGGATCTCGTCGATCACCACCACCTGCCCGTCGGGGCGCACGCCGAGCTCGTACTTCGTGTCGGCGAGGATCAGGCCCCGCTCCGCCGCGTGCTTCGCGCCCGCCTCGAAGAGCGCCATCGCGATCTCGCCGGCGCGATCGAAGAGCTTCGGATCCATCTTGGTGCTGCGGAGGATCTCCTCGCGCGACGCGGTGACGTCGTGGTCGCCCTTCTCGGCCTTGGTCGAGGGGGTGAGGATCGGGCGCGGCAGCTTCTGGTTCTTCTTCATCCCGTCGGGGAGCGCGTGCCCGGCGAACTCGCGTTTGCCCGCGGCGTAGTGCGTCCAGATCGACGTGGAGGTCACGCCGGTCACGTACGAACGCACCACCATCTCGACCGGGATCGGCGCGCACTCGACGCACTCCATGACCACCGGATCGGGGACGGAGAGCAGGTGGTTGGGCGCGACGTCGCGGGTCAGATCGAACCAGAACTTCGCCATCGAGGTGAGCAGCTCGCCCTTGTAGGGGAGCGTGCCGATCACGCGATCGAACGCGCTGATCCGGTCGGTGGCGACGACGAACCTGCGACCGTCGGCGGTCGAGTAGTTGTCGCGGACCTTGCCCTCGTACTTCTTGCCGAGGGCATCGAGCGCGGTCTTGTCGATGGTCTTCGAGAGACCGCGGCGGAGGAGCGCAACGTCGATCGGCATCGGAGCTCCGGGCGCCCGCGAGCATGGAGCGAGCGCGGGCGGGTCCTAACGCGACGGGAGGCGCAGGGGAAGGACGACGGCGCGCGCTGCCGCCGAGGCGCTCGCCGTCGCCGAGCGCGCGCACGAAACCGCGGGCGCCGCCGCGTCGACCAGGGCTACGATGCGCCTCCCGATGCTGCTGCGCGATCCGGTTCACGATCTGGTGCGCTTCGAGGCCGAGGAGGAGGAGATCGTCCCGGCGCTCCTCGACGCGCCCGAGGTGCAGCGCCTGCGTCGCATCCGCCAGCTCGGCGTCACGCACCTGGTCTTCCCGGGCGCCGAGCACAGCCGCTTCACCCACGCCATCGGCGCCGCGCACGTCATGGTGCGGCTCATCCGTCGGCTGCGCGAGATCCACGACGAGCTCCCGTTCTGGCAGCGGCTCGCCTCCGATCGCGCCCGCGACGCGCTCGCCGCCGCGCTGCTCCACGACCTCGGGCACGGGCCGTACTCGCACCTGTTCGAGGAGGCCATCCCGGGCGCGCCGCACCACGAGTCGTGGTCGCTCGCGATCGTGCGCGACCCCGGCACGCGCGTGCACCAGGTGCTCGCCGCGCGCGACTCGGGGCTGCCGGAGCGCGTCGCCTCGCTCATCTCGGGCGGCGACGAGGACTCGCACGACGCGCCCGGCGCGAGCGCCTACCCGCTGCCCTACCTCGCGCACGCCGTCAGCGGCACGGTCGACGTCGATCGCTGCGACTACCTGCTGCGCGACGCGCACATGACCGGCGTGCGCTACGGGCTCTTCGATCTCGACTGGCTGCTGCGCTCGATCCGCTTCTCTCCCGTGGGCGTCGGCCCGGGCGACGGAGGGCCGCGGCTCGCCATCGACGGCATGAAGGGGCTGCCGGCGATCGAGGGCTTCTTCCTCGCGCGCCGCTTCATGTTCGAGCAGGTCTACCTGCACAAGGCCACGCGCGCCGCCGAGGTGCTCATCAAGGCGATCTTCGCCCGCGCCGCGCGCGCGCTCGAGGACGGCACGCGGCTGCCGTTCGTGCCGGAGGCCATCCGCCTCGCCTCGCGCAAGGCGCCGGTGCCGCTCGGCGCCTACCTCGACCTCGACGACGTGGTGGTCGGCGCCGCGTTCGCCGCGTGGGAGTCGTGCGACGACCCCGTGCTCGCCGATCTCTGCCGCAGGCTGCGCCACCGGCGGCTCGGCAAGACGATCGCGATCTACGACGCAGGGGGCCCGGGCGACGAGGCCGCGGCGATCGCGCGCGTCGTCGGAGCGGCACGCGAACGCACGCTCGCCGCGGGGCTCGACCCCGATCTGCACGTCTACGTCGACGTGGCGGAGGACGGCGGCGGCTTCGGCGACGTCGCGGCCAGCGCACAGGCGCAGCTCGAGGTCGTGTTCGGCGATCTGCGAGCGCGACCGCTGGCGGAGGTGTCGCCGATGCTCGCATCGCTGCGCAACACGCCCATCCGTCGCGTCCGGGTGGTGGTGCCCCCCGAGATCCGCGACGAGCTCGCGCAGGCGCTCGGCGGCACGCCTGCCTCCGCGCCCGTCTCCGCGCTCGTCTCCGCACGGTAAAGCGCGCCGCGCCGCGCACGGTTCACGCGTGCAGTCCAGCCGCTCGTGGGGACCGCCCCCCTTGAGCGTTCCCAGGCGCGCGTGCTACCCCAGTGAATCGGCTGTCGCGCGCCCGCGCGCGTCGACGGAGTTCACGGAATGAAGGCCCCGTCGCCCCTCCTCGGCTTCAACAACAACTTCAAGCACAAGGGGGCCATTTATCACATTCAGACCGAGGACTCGGGCGTCAAGCACCCCCACATCATCACGCACCTCTTCGCCGACGGCGGCCGCATCGTCAAATCCGTGAAGACCTCGTACGCGAGCGTCCTGCACGAGACGAACATGGCGGAGGTGGTCCGCAACATGATGAAGGAGCAGCACAAGGCGATGATCATCGCCTTGCGCGACGGCCAGTTCGATCCGGGCGGCGGCCAAGAGGTGAAGCTGCCGATGACCGGGCCCTTCGCCCAGGCGCAGCACCGCGGCGTCGGTCAGACGGGCGCGCACCCGGCCGTCAAGGAGCCCGCGGCGGCCGTGATCGTGCCGACCGTCTCCGCGCCGATCGCCCGCACGCCCGAGCCTCCGCCGGCGCACGCGCTCGACGTCGCCGCGCTCGAGCGCGCGGCCGCCGCCGTTTCGAGCAGCGCGCCGGTGCTCCGCGCCGACGACGATCTGCCGCCGCCGGCGACGTCGCTCCTCGGCCCGAAGCCGCGCGGCGAGTACCAGGAAGTGCAGAGGCCTCGCCCGTCGGTGCGCCCTGCCACGCGCCCGAGCGAGGCGCCGCGGCCCGTGTCTCGGCCGTCGACGCCGCCCGCGGGCGGCAAGGCGGGTCAGACGGGGCGCTACGCGACGTCGCGTCCAGCCTCGATCTTCGCGACCAACAAGCCGACCAGCGGCTCGCTCTTCGGCGAGGATCTCATCAGCGAGCGCTCGCTCGACGAGGTGATCCTCAGCTACCTCGCCGAGGATCTGGACGACAAGAAGTAGGGCGCGCGCCTCACGCGGCTCGCGGCGATCACGGCGATCGCGCTGCTGACGTCGCTCACACCAGCGCGGCGATCGCCGCGCGCGTCGCGGCGGTGAGCTCGTCGCGGCGCTCCATGCCGTAGTCGCGCGGATCGATCGGCGCGCCGAAGCGAACCTCGACCCGCGCCCCCTTGCGCACGTCGAACGACCCCGACCGCAGCACGTCCTCGGTGCCGCGCAGGCCGACCGGCAGGATGCGCAGGCCGGTCTCCAGGGCGAGCAGGAAGCCCCCCTTCTTGAACTCGCGGAGCGCGCCGTCGCGACTGCGCGTCCCCTCCGGCGCGATCCAGACGTTCACGCCGCTCTCGAGGCGCGCGCGCGCGACGGCGAGGCTCGCGATGGCGCGCGCGCGATCCTTCCGATCGATCTCGATGAAGCCCGCTGCGCGCATGGCCGGGCCCCAGAGCGGGATCTTGAACAGCTCGGTCTTGGTCACCATCCGCAGCGTGCGCGGGAACGCCTGGAACAGGACGGGGATGTCGTAGACGCTGCGGTGGTTCGACATCACCACGAACGTCTCGCCGGCCCGCTCCGCGCCGAGCGCCTCCAGCCCGAACGTCGAGAGCCGCACGTCGGCCTGCTCCAGCAAGCGGCGCGACCAGCGGGCGAGGCGCTCGTCGCACGCCTCGAGGGTGACGCGCCCGCGCAGCGCGTCGGCCACGGTCGGCACGCTGATGGCCAGGGTCTCGGCCATGCCGGCAAGCGCGAGGGCGTAACCGCTCTTCATCGGTCGACCAATCTAGCAGAGGCCGCGCGGCCTCCGCGCGCGTCGCCGCCTTCACACCTCGCGCCCCTCGCGCCCTTCGCGCCCCGCGCGCCGCGCGTGCTCAGCGCAACGACGACATGAACGCGAGCCGCGCGAGCGTCTCGACCGCGGGCTTGGCGAGATCGAGCGTGAGGAACGCGCCGCTCGGCGTACGCCCGACCGTGAACGCGACCCCGTCGTTGGGCGGGGGCGGCGCCGCCATGTGCGTCCCCTTCACCAGCGGCATCACGCGCCCGGGGAAGACCACCAGCGCCCCGGCGAGCCCGGGCCCGAGCGCCTTCACCTGCGTCGCGAGCTCGCTCGACGCGCCGAGCGACTTGTCGCCCTTGTCGCCGAGCCCTTCGACGACGTGCGCGAACAGCTCGCGCGCGCCGGTGCCGATCACCACGAGCACGTCACCGCCCACGCCCGCGCCGCCGAGCCCGGGCGCCGGCGCCCACACGACGTCGGCCGACTCGGGGCCGCCCGGCTTGGCGGGCTCCGTCTTCTTGCGCGGCATCGGGATCGAAAGGACGTTCACCTCGAGCCCCGCGAGCGTCGCGGTCGAGAAGCTCGGCGCGGCGATGTCGGCGGCCGTGAGCTCGTCGCTCACCCCCTTGAGGGCGAAGACGGCCGCGAGGGCCTCCTTGAGCATCGCCGCCGCGGCCTTCGGATCCTTGGCGCCGAGGCGCAGCACCGCGCCGACGTGCGCGAGATCCTCGAAGACGATCGCCCCCGAGGCGAAGTCGCCGCGCGCGGCGTCCCACGCGGCGAGGAACTTCTGCATCTTGTCGCGGGCGTCCTTGGGGAGATCCTTGGGGTACGCAGCGGAGAGCAGCTCGAGGACGTCGGTCGACGAGGTCGCGCGATCGGACGCGCTCTCGGAGAGCGCGAACGCGGCGATCGAAGACGTCGGCAGCTTCAGGATCGACGAGGCGTCCTGGGTCGACCACGAGGCGATCGTCTTGCCGAAGCCGGAGGCCGGATCGGGGACGGCGACCTCGACGCGCAGCTTGATCGCGCCGTGGTCGGTGGTGAGCGCGAGGCGCGCGTCACCCGCGTCGGCGAGCCATTTCAGGCTGCGCTGGTTCTGCCGCACGAGCCACTCCGAGAGCAGCTCGACCGCCGACACCGGCGCGCCCCCCGCGCCCGCCGTGCCGCTCGTCTTCGCGCGCGCGAGGGCGTCCTTGCGGCGCTGCACCGCCGACTCGAGCGCCGTCTTCCAGAGCTCGAGCGCCGGCCCGCGCATGGCCGCCTGCGGCACCGAGACCACGACGTCGTCGGCCAGCGGCGGCCGCTGCGGCATCGTGCGCGTGACGTACGGCGCGAGCGCCCTGAGCGACTCGATCGAAGACGAGGCGACCAGGAAATTGCGGCGCACCGCGACGATCTGGCTCCGCGGCTTGCTCGTGCCCTCGAAGATCGACGCGCCGAGCTCGGCGTCCTCGGTGCGCTTGAACGCGCCGGCCTGCAGCGCGGCGGCGACCTTGGTCGGGTCCTTGAGGGCGACCGACAGCGCGAAGGAGGTCGCCTCGGCGCGCTTGATGACCACGAAGCAGACCGGCTTGGTGCCGTCGATCTCGCGCGCGGCGTCCTTCGGGACGTGCAGCACGTCGGCGAAGAGCCCGCCGGCCTTGTCGGGGATGAGCAGGCTGATGGCGCGCAGCGAGGCGAGCATCGCGTCGGGCGACTTGATGACCCCCTCGGCGACGATTCCGTCGGGCGCCGGCACGGGCGCCTCGGCGACCTCCGCGTCGGGCTTGGTCTCGACGACGGCCGGGCTCGGCTTCTTGCAGGCGGGGGCGGAGGCCAGAACGGCGAGAGCGCCGAGCGCGCCGGAGAGGAGCGCGACGGAGCGCGCACGCCAGAGTCGACGGTCGAGACGCATCGCCGGGGCGTACGATCGACGCGGCGGGCGCGCAAAAGAGCCCCGACCGTGGGCGCCGTGGGGCCGATCGCCGAGCGCGCCGCGCGCGGCAGGGCGGGCGCACGAAGCTTGCCGGCCCCCGCCGCAGCCGCTACCCCGGGCCCATGGAGATCGCCGCCTCGGGTGGTGGGCACGTCGATACGCGCGGGAATCCCTACTCGGTGATCCTGCGCCTCGCCACGCCGACGATGATCGCGATGCTCTCGCAGAGCATCGTCAACGAGATCGACATCGTCTTCTTCGCCCACCTCCCCTGCCCCGAGTCCTCCAACGGCCAGGCGGCCCTCGCCCCGAGCCTCATCCTGCTGTGGGCCTTCGGCGGCTCGCTCTCGGCCATCGCGGTCGGCACGCAGGCGCTCACCGCGCGCCGCTACGCCGAGCGCAAGCCCGAAGAGGCGGGCGCGGTGCTCACCAACGCGACGTTCTTCGCGCTCCTCGCGTCGGTGATCTTCGCCGGGCTCGGCTACGCCATCCTCAAGCCGCTGCTGCACGTGATGGTGAAGAACCCCGCCGCGGCGGAGTACGCGATCGGCTACTCGCAGTGGCGCTTCCTCGGCATCACGTCGATGGCGCTCACCTTCGCGTTCAAGGCGTTCTTCGACGGCCTCGGCCGCACGCGCGTGCACATGGTCAGCGCGGTGCTGATGAACGTCGTGAACATCGCGCTGTGCTGGCTGCTGATCTACGGCAACTGGGGCTTCCCGCGGATGGGCCCGCCCGGCGCCGGCCTCGCCGCGCTGATCAGCACCTGGGTCGGGCTCGGGATCATGATGATCTACGGCGCCGGCAAGGAGACGCGCTCGACCTTCAAGTGGATCGACTCCAAGAAGATCTCCAAGAAGCTCACCTGGGAGATCCTGCGGCTCGCGATCCCCGGCGGCGTGGCGACGATGGCCGTGATGGGCGGCTTCGGCTTCTTCCTCTTCGTGGTGAACAAGCTCGACGCCGTCACCGGCGGCAGCGTCGCCAAGGGGGCGTGCGGCCAGGCCGAGGCGGTGAACGGCGCGGCCTCGACCGCGATCATCGGCGTGCTCAAGCTCACCTTCACCGCGTGCCTCGCGTTCGGCACCGCGACGGCGACGATCGTCTCGCAGTCGCTCGGCGAGAAGGACCCCGACAAGGCCGCGCGCTTCGGCTGGAGCAGCGTGCGCCTCGGGCTCGTGATCTTCGGCATCGTCGGGCTCTGCGAGGGGCTCTTCTTCACCAAGGACATCCTCGGGTTCGTCTCGCACAGCGCCGCCGTGCAAGAGGCCGCGCTCGTGCCGATGCGCATGATGGGGCTCGCGACGCCGGTCATCGCGGTCGCGATGATCCTCACGCAGGCGCTCTTCGGCTCGGGCAACACGCGCTTCGTGATGATCGTGGAGCTGATCCTCCACTTCACGTGCCTGATGCCGCTCGCGTGGCTGCTCGGCATGACGCTCAACCTCGGGCTGCCGGGGATCTGGTCGAGCGCGATCGTCTACATCGTGGTGCTGGCCGGCGCGATGGTGTGGAAGTTCGCGGGCGGCGCCTGGAAGAAGACCGAGATCTGAGGCGCCCGATGCGCGCGCGCAGCTCGCTCGTCGAAGCCCTCGCGCTCGTCGAAGCCCTCGCGCTCGCGGGCTCGGTCGGCGGCTGCAAGCAGGACGCCGCGGCCGCCGTGAACGACGCGGGCGTCGACGGCTGCGCGGTGCTCTTCGGCAACCCCAACGATCAGACCGGGCTGAGCGACGCGCAGTGCCGGCCGACCTGCGCGTGCGGCGGCAGCGCGTTCACGCCGCCGACCTACGACGCCGCGTTCGTGCAGCGGCTGATCGACGGCTTCACCCTCGCGACGCCCTACGCCGAGCTCGGCGCCGATCCCTACGCCGGCCCCGCGCCCGGCGACGATCCGGCCGGGACCGTGTGCGCCGTGCTGCCGAGCGGCGACCCGAAGGCCACGCCGCGGCCGTACCAGCTCGTCACGTACCCCTCCGAGGACGCCGCGCGCGCGGCGGGCGCCGCGGTCACGCACTTCGGCCACTGCGGCGTCTGCTCGCCGCTGGTCGACCTCGCGGTCTACGTCGCGCAGAACGATCTCACCGCGCCGGTGCGCGCGTGCGAGCTCGAGCAGCCGAGCGACGGCGGCAGCGCGCTGAGCGCCGACGTCGCGTGCCTGCAGAAGCTCGGCTTCGATCTGCCGTGCGCCGAGGCGTGGGCCTACGACACCGCGCACACGCGCAGCAAGTGCCTCTCGATCTGCCTCGCGAACCTCGATCAGCCGTACAACCTCGAGGACGGCACGCTCAACCCGTGCATCCAGTGCGACGAGGACGAGAGCGGCCCGGTGTTCAAGGCGGTCGCCGGCCGCACGCGCCGCAACTCGGGGCTCCCCAACGCCATCTGCCGACCGTGCAGCGAGGTCCGGCCGCTCGTGCACGCGTACTGAGCCTGGCGCTCGAGCGCGGCCAGGCGCTCGCTCGGGACGTGCGTGCTAGCGTCGGTGGAGAGGGGGGGGCGAGGAACGATGACCGCCGATCGCTCGGTGCTCGACTGCATCGGCCACACCCCGCTCGTCGCGCTGCGGCACGTGTCGCGCGGGGCGCCGGTGCCGGTGCTGGTCAAGTGCGAGCACCTGAACCCGAGCGGCAGCGTGAAGGATCGGATCGCGCTGGCGATCGTCGACGACGCCGAGCGCCGCGGCGCGCTCGCTCCCGGCGCCACGCTGATCGAGGCCACCGCCGGCAACACCGGCCTCGGGCTCGCGTTGGTCGCGGCGGTGCGCGGCTACCGAGTCGTGTGCGTGATGCCGGAGAAGGTGTCGATCGACAAGCGCGCGGCGCTCGCGACGCTCGGCGCCGAGGTCGTCGTCACGCCGAACGCGCCGCCCGACAGCCCCGAGAACTTCCAGAACGTCACGCGGCGCCTCGCGGCCGAGCGCGGCTGGTTCCTCACCGATCAGTTCGGGAATCCGGCGAACCCGCGCGTCCACGAGGAGACGACGGGGGTCGAGATCGCGGCGCAGACCGACGGGCGGATCGGCGCGTTCGTGGCGGGCGCGGGGACGGGCGGCACGATCACCGGCGTGGGTCGGTGCCTGCGTCGCCGCGCGCCCGGGGCGCTCGTGGTGCTCGCCGATCCGATTGGCTCCGGGCTCGCCCGCTGGGTGCGCGAGGGCGAGCTCGGCCCCGACGCGCCGTATCAGGTGGAGGGGATCGGCACGAGCCGCCCACCCGCGGTGCTCGATCGCAGCGTGATCGACGACGCCGAGAGCGTGTCGGACGACGAGAGCTTCGCGATGGCGCGGCGCTTGTGGCGCGAGGAGGGGCTCTTCGTCGGCGGCTCCTCGGGCACGGCGGTGGTCGCGGCGCTGCGGATGGCGTTCAGCGGGCGCGTGCGCGGGCCGGTCGTCGCACTGCTCGCCGACGCGCGCGATCGCTACGCGTCGCGCGCGTGGGCGTCGGTCGCCGCGTCGGTCGCCGCGCCGGTCGCCGCGCGCGGCGCATGACTCACTCGCGCGAGATGCTCTCGACCGCGGCGGCGAGCTCCTTCTCGAGCGCCGCCTCGCCCTCGAGCGAGTAGCCGAGGAAGAGCAGCAGCCCGCCGTGCCCCTTCGGCGCGTCGGCCACCAGCGCCACGCCGCGCGCGCGCTTGCCGCCGACGGTCGCCTTCTCGTAGTCCTGCCGCTCGAACGAGAGGCCGTGGATGGTCACGGTGCGCTTGGAGAGGCTCGAGTCGCCGACCTCGAGCTTCAGCAGGTCGAGGCCGATCTCGTACTTCTTGCGCGCGTCGGCGGCGCCGGACGCGCCGACGAGCAGGAACGCCGCCTTCGAGCGCACCTCGGTGCCGAGCACGAGCGCGCCCTGCTGGCCGAACTCCCACCCCTTCGGCACGCGGATGCGCGCGCCGAACCCCTCGACGTCCAGCCACTCGTCGGACTCGGCCACGCCCTTGCGCATGTCCTGGTCGGAGCCCTCGGCGTCGCCCTCGCCCTCGCCGTCGTGATGCGCGCGCCCCTCGCCGTGGGGGCGACGCTCGTGCCCCTTCGGCGTGCAGGCGAGCACGAGCGAGAGCGCGCACGCGGTGAGCGCGCCGAGCGCGCCGAGCGAGAAGCGCACGCGGCCACGAAGCGCCCGCACCGGCTCAGTTCGCGGCGATGCTGTTGACGCTGTCACGCAGCTCCTCTTCGGTGTCCTCGTTCCCCGAGAGCGCGAAGCCGACGAAGATCACGTACTCGCCCTTGTGCCCGGGCGCGCCGCCGACGAGCGCGAGGGCGTGCGCGGGCTGCCCCTCGACCGACGCGTGCGAGTAGTCGAGGCGCACGAAGTTGAGGCCGTTGATCTGGATCTTGCGCGGATCGCTGTCGGCGGCGCCGGTGGTGATCTTGAGGACCTCGATCGCCTTCTTGAGCTTGTCGCCCATGTCGTCGTCGTTGACCGCGCCGATGAACGCGAGCGAGCCGGTCGACTTCGGCGCGTTGGCGACGATGGCGATCCCCTGCTGCGCCCAGTTCCACCCCTGCGGGATGCGGACCTTGCCGCCGAACTTGTCGAGCGCGAGCCAGCTGTTCGGCCCGGCGACCCCCTGGCGGGTCTCCTCCTGCTTGGGCTTGGGCGCCGGCTCGCTGGTGTCGTCGTCGTCCGGTCCGGGGCGCGGCCGCGGCCGCTTGCCGTACTTCTTCGGCCCGCACGCGGCGATGAACGAGAGCGCGACCGACGCGAGCACGAGGACCTTCAGCGAGCCGAACCAGCGCATTTTCCGACCTCCGGCGCGTCGAGCGTACTTGGCGTCCGCGGGATCGTCGAGACGCATCCCGCGAACGTGGGGCCCGCGCGCGCGGCTTCGGGGCGCGCGTGCGAGCACGCCTCAGGACGCGCGTGCGAGCACGCCTCAGGACACGCGTGCAAACACGCGACGCTTCTCCACGAACCCCATCGCCACCACCGCGAGCGTCGCGAGCCACCAGGGGACGTCGCCGACGATCTCGTAGACGGTCTTGCCGCGCATCCAGCGGATCTCGCCGCTGCGCGCGACCAGCTCGAACAGGGGGGTCTCGCCGCGCGAGCGGCCGGCGGCGTCGATCCACGCCGAGACGCCGGTGTTGGTCGCGCGCACGAGGAAGCGGTGGTGCTCGACCGCGCGGAACTTCGCGAGCGCGAGGTGGATGGTCGGCTCGGTGGATTTGCCGAACCAGGCGTCGTTGGTGAGGTTCACGAGCAGGTCGGGATCGCCGTGCCGGACCGCGCCGTTCACGAAGCCGGGGAGGATGTCCTCGTAGCAGATGAGCGTGGTGATCTTGTGCGCGACGCCGTTCTGCGTGAACGGGATGGCCTCGATGCTCGAGCCCTTGGAGAGCTGCCCGCTGTTGGGGCTCATCTCGTAGAGCTGCGGGAACCAGTCGCCGAAGGGGATGTATTCGCCGAACGCGAGCAGGTAGGTCTTGTCGTAGGCGCCGTCGATGCGGCCGTCGGGCTCGGCGAGCACGGCGGAGTTGAAGAAGAGCGGGTGATCCCCCTTCTTGCGGCGCTGGCCGAGCGGCAGCGGCGGCGTGCGATCGAGGATCACGCCGGTGAGCACCGGGGTCTTGATCGCGCGGGCGCCGGTGCGGTCGTACGGATCGCGCAGCACGGTGTCGTGCATCATCAAGGAGAGGTGCTCCTCGGAGAACGGGTAGGCGATCGCCGCCTCCGACCACACGATGAGATCGGGGTGCTCCTCGGCCTCCAGGCGCAGCGTGGCGTCGCGGTGGAGCGGGCGCGGATCGCGGTGCTCGCTCCCCATGAGCCCCATGTTCCCCTGCACGAGGCCGACCTTCGCCGAAGGGGCGGCGGCCATGGCGCGATCGACCATCGGCAGCCGCACGGCGCCGTAGCCGACGAGGATGGCCGGCCCCGCGAGCGCGGCGAGGACGCGTCGCCGATCGATCGGGCGACGATCGAGCCGGGCCCAGAACGGCTCGGCGAGCGCGAGGCTGCCGCCGGCGAGCGCGAGGCCGATGGCGATCGGCCCGCCGAGATCGGCGAGCTGCATGAGCAGCGGCACGGTGTGCGTCTGCGCGCCGGTGTACCAGGGGAAGAGCAGCGGGTAGGCGAGCTCGCTGGCGACGAACGCGAGCAGGAAGACCGTGGCCGCGGGCCACCCCTTGCGCGCGGCGCGGCCGTAGAGCCAGGCCATGAACGCCATGCGCCCGCCCTGGTAGCCGCAGAGCAGCAGCATGAAGAGCACGCACAGCGCGTCGGGGAAGCCGCTGAAGCTCTTGAGCATCCCGAAGAGCCAGTAGAAGCCGAGCACGTTGCAGGTGAGCCCCTGCAGCAGGCCGAGCCAGAGCGCGCGCCGCGGCGGCTGATCGTAGATGGCGACCATCAGCGGCGCCCAGCAGACGAACGCGAGCGGCCAGACGTCGATGCCGGGGAACGCCGCCCAGTAGAGGACGCCGGAGAACACCGCGAGCGCGGCGGCGGGGAGCGCCTTGAGACGCACGTGCGGCGCGCTCGAAATGGACGACGCGCTCGAAGCGGACGGGCCGCTCTCCTTGGCCGAGGGCGGCGGCGCGGGCTCGTCGTTCGCGCGCGCGTCGGGCTTCGTCTCTTCGTCAGCGGTCACGGGGCTCCTCGGGTTCGGCGGCGTCTTCGCAGGGATGGGCGAGGAAATCGAGCACGCCGTCGACGAGCGGCCAACTCGCCGCGCAGGCGACGCATTCCACGCCCGCGTCCCGCGCGTCACGCGCGTCCCGCGAGACCAGCGCGCCGCCGCAGCGCGGGCAGGCGAGCAACGGCAACGCGTCGAGGAGCGCGGGGGGGAGGGGCATGCGCGGCGAGCGCGAGCGTACACACCCGGCGGCGCGCGCGAACCGGGCCGCAGAGCCCCTGCCCCACAGGTGCGCTACCATCCAGGCACCGCATGTCCCTCCGCATCGACACCGACCACGCCCGCTTCCGCGCGATCGTGCGCGGCAAGATCCGCCAGAACCTGCGGAAGTACATCTCGCAGGGGGAGCTGCTCGGCCGCAAAGGGAAGGAGGTCGTCTCGATCCCGATCCCGCAGATCGACATCCCGCGCTTCCGCTACGGCGACAAGCAGACGGGCGGAACCGGCCAAGGCGAGGGCGAGCCGGGCGACGCGCTCGGCGGCGGCGAGGAGCAGGAGGGCGACGGCGGCAAGAAGGCGGGCAAGGACGCCGGCGAGCACGTGCTCGAGGTCGACGTCACGCTCGACGAGCTCGCGCAGATCCTCGGTGAAGAGCTCGCGCTCCCCGACATCCAGAACAAGGGCAAGAGCAAGCTCATCAACGCGAAGGATCGCTACACCGGCATCCGGCGCGTGGGCCCCGAGTCGCTGCGCCACTTCAAGCGCACCTACCGCGAGGCGCTCAAGCGCCAGATCTCGAGCGACACCTACGACGCCGAGAACCCGGTGATCATCCCGGTGCACGACGACCGGCGCTACCGCTCGTGGAAGACCGAGACCGAGCCGGTCGCCAACGCGGTCATCATCTACATGATGGACGTGTCGGGCTCGATGGGCGACGAGCAGAAGGAGATCGTCCGCATCGAGAGCTTCTGGATCGATACGTGGCTGCGCGCCCAGTACAAGGGGATCGAGAGCCGCTTCATCATCCACGACGCCACCGCGCGCGAGGTCGATCGCGACACGTTCTTCCACACCCGCGAGTCGGGCGGCACGATGATCTCGAGCGCCTACAAGCTGTGCGCGAAGATGATCGCCGACGACTACCCCGCGAGCGAGTGGAACATCTATCCGTACCACTTCAGCGACGGCGACAACTGGTCGATGGACGACACGCTCCAGTGCGTCGAGCTGATGAAGCGCGAGATCCTGCCGGCGGCGAACGTGTTCTCGTACGGGCAGGTCGAGAGCCCTTATGGGAGCGGCCAGTTCATCAAGGATCTCCGCGAGCACTTCAGCGGCGACGAGCGCGTGATCGTGAGCGAGATCCGCGACAAGGACGCGATCGTCGGGTCGATCAAGGACTTCCTCGGCAAGGGGAAGTAGCGCCGGCGTCGACGCGCCGGGCCTTCGCGGGCGAGGGCGAGCCCGCGCGACCGCGCAGGTCGCGCGCGCGCATGCGACGCGATCGATGCCCGAATTCCCGCTTGGCTCGCGTCGCGGCCGCGTACCCTCGCGCGGATGCGCCGCCCGCTCTGCCTCTGCGCCGTGTCCGCGCTGCTCGCCACCAGCCTCGCGCTCGCGCCGACGCGCGCGGCCTTCGCGAGCGACGAGGCGTCGCCCGCCGGTGCCGCATCGACGGCGCCCGCGACGCCCGCGCCGAGCGCGACGCCCGACGGGGACGTCACGGTGAAGCCCTCGACGCCGCTCGGCAGCGTGAAGGTCACGCTGCGCGGCGATCGACGGCTGCGGCTGGAGCACGAGGAGCTGGTCTCGGCCGACTCGACCGCGACCCGCTTCGCCGTCGTGTGCACCGCGCCCTGCGACGTGGTGGTGCCGAGCGCCTTCGGCTACCGCCTCAACGGCGAGGGGCTGCGCCCGAGCGGCAAGTTCACGCTCGACGTCGGCACGCACGTGATCGACGCGGATCTCGGCTCGAAGACGAGCTGGTCGATGGCGCCGTGGTTCGTGATCGGCGGCCTCGCGCTCGCGGCCGGCGGCGGCGTGATGGCGTGGAAGGGGACGAACGACGCGTCGAGCTCCAGCACCGCGACGGTCGAGGGCGACACCACGCTGCGCGACGTGGGCTACGTGGTGCTCGGGGTCGGCGTCGTGATCGCGCTCGCGGGGACGATCGTGCTGGCCGCGAACGGCAACAGCGTCGAGATCGACGGCAAGGCGATCGCGTCGCGCAAGTCCGGGTCGGGGTTCGCGCTCACGCCCAACGGCTTCGTGTTCTGACTCGCGCGTCGTCCCGCGGCGCGGCGCCGGCGAGCCGCGAGCGTCAGCGAGCGGGGATTCCCGTCGCGGCCTCCGCCGCACACCGGGCCGGCATGGCGTCGGGCCGATCGAGGACTTCCTCGGCAAGGGGAAGCAACGACCCCGCGCGTCGGTCGCCGCCGCCTCGCCGATCTGCCTGTGGGCGATCAGCGAGCGCGCGCTTTGCCATTGTCCGATTGCGCCGTCGGCGATACGCCCGGCGAATGCCCCGCCGAACCGCGACCTCCGCGCTGTCGCTGCTCCTCGCCTCGGCGCTCGTGCTCGCGCCGATCCGCGGCGCCTTCGCCGCCGACGACGCGACCGTCACCGTCTGGACCAAGGACGGCGGCATGTACCGCGGCGAGATCGTCGAGCGGGTGCCGGACGATCACGTGACGCTCAAGCTCGCCACCGGGGAGACGAAGCGGATCGAGTGGAAGGACGTGGAGCGGGACTCGACGACCGCGCCGAAGCCGACACCGACCGAGAACCGCGAGACGCCCCTGCCCGGCGGCGTGCGCGTGCACCTCGAGGGGCCCGAGCATGCGCGCCTCGAGCGACACCTGGGCAGCGGCTCCGTGTCGGCCACGGCGGGGTATGGCAGGTCCTACACGTCCTCGAGCGCGAGCGTCACGATCAGCTCGACCGCGTGCTACGCGCCGTGCGATCGGCTCATCCCCGAAGGCCGCTACTTCGCCGCCGCCGAAGGTCGGCGCAGCAGCGGCGTCTTCGACGTCACGGGGGGCGCGCACGAGATCGAGGCGGACCTGGGCAACCCGTACGCTTTCTGGGGCGGCGGCGTCGTCGCGGGCGCGGGCCTCGCGCTCATGGCCGTCGGCACCTGGTACTGGGGTTACGGCAGCGAAGACCCTTCCTACGTGACCGACAAGTCGCCGAGGACCTACGGCCTGTTGATGATCGGCGTCGGGCTCGCCGCGACCGTCGGCGGCATCGTGATGGCGGTGAGGAACCGAAACGACGTGCGCGTCGACGGCGTCAGCGTCGCGAGGCGCCGCGAGCGATCGACCTTCGCGCTCACGCCCAACGGCTTCGTGTTCTGATCACCCCTCGTCGTCGCTCGGCGGTTCGCGCTTCGGGCCCCAGACGTTCACGAGGTCGAGCTCGATCGCGTCGAACGGCTCCGCGCGCACCTTCGCGTCGGCCGAGTACGCACCGACGACGAGCCAGGCGCCGTGCTCGAGGCGGTAGACCTCGAGCACTTGCGCCACCGGATCGATCAACCACAGGTGCCCGACTCCGTGCGCCGCATAGAGGGGCATCTTCTCGGCGCGATCGAACGCCGCGGTGCTCGGCGAGAGCACCTCGCAGCTCCAATCGGGGACGACGGTCAGCGGGCCGCGCGGCTGCGCGACGAATCGCTCCGCACGCCAGGCGGCCAGATCCGGCACGCGCATCTCCTCGCCGAAGCGGATCCGCGGCTCGACCCGGAAGATCCAGCCCCCGGGGCCGCCGAGCCCGCGACGGAAGGGTCCGTGCAGCTCCCCGCCGAGCTCGGTCTGCGCGAGCGCGTGCGGATCGTTCGGCCGCGGATGCGTGACGATGTTCCCCGCAACGATCTCGCCGACGTGCCCCTCGGGCACGGCGAGCAGATCTCGCCAGAGCTCCTCGAAGCTCTTCGGAACGACAGGCAGCGGAGATGCAGCGGCCATGATCGAACGATAGCGCAGCCGGGCGCCCGGGCTACGCCAGTCCGTTGAGCACCGCGAGCACGTCCTCGGCGTGCGTCTTGGTGTTCACCTTCGCCATCACGTGCGCGACCTTGCCGTCGGCGCCGATGACGAACGTGGTGCGCACGATGCCCATGTACTTGCGGCCGGCCATCGTCTTCTCCTGCCACACGCCGTACTTGTCGCAGACCGCGTGGTCCTCGTCGGACAGCAGCGTGAAGTCGAGCCCGTCGCGCTCGGCGAACTTCGCGAGGCGCGCGGGGGCGTCGATGCTCACGCCGAGGACGACCGCCCCGGCCTTCTTGAACGCGGCCTTCGCGTCGCGCACGCCGCACGCCTGCACGGTGCAGCCGGGCGTCATCGCCTTTGGGTAGAAGTAGAGGACGACCGGTTTGCCGGCGAAGTCCTTGAGCGAGACCTTCTCGCCAGACGGATCGAGCAGCGTGAACGCGGGCGCCTTCGCGCCGAGGCGCGGATGGGTGGAGAGCGTCATGGCCGCCGATGGTAGCCCGACCGAGGCGCCGTTCCGCTCGCATAGTGGCAACTTGACACCACAACTGTCACGACACATCTTGGGCTCGTGGCGATGGCCGTCTACAAGCTCGAGGATCTCGCGCGCCGCGCCGGCGTCTCGCCGCGCACGGTGCGCTACTACGTGCAGCGCGGGCTCGTTCCGGCGCCCGCGTTTCGCGGCCCGGACACCGCGTACGGCGAGGAGCACCTCGCGGCGCTGCTCGCGGTGAAGCGGCTGCAGGAGGACTTCTGGCCGCTCGACGCCATCGCCGGCGTCCTCGCGGGGCGCTCGATCGACGAGCTGCACCGCATCGGCGAGGGGACGCTCCAGCCGCGGCGCCCGAGCGCGCCGAACGCGAGCGAGCCTGAACCTGCACCCGCGCCGAAGAAGCGCGGCTCCACGCGAGAGCGCGAAGCGCCCCGCGAGGAGCCCGCGATCGCGCGGAGCAAGGGGGAGCGGGTCGAGCTCGCCCCCGGGCTCGAGCTCTGGATCGACGAGACGGCGCGCGACGCCACCAAGGGGCTGGTCGACGAGATCTTGCGGCTCGCACGCGAGCAGCGAACCAAGAAGGAGAGCGGACGATGAGCGAGCGGCCTATCGGACTGTCGACGAACGCGGGCGTGCCGGTGCCGTTGAAGGCGGTGGAGATCGCGGGCGAGATCGTCGCGCCGCACGTGATGCTGCGCGTGCGTCAGCGCTACGTGAACGTCGAGGCGCGGCCGATCGAGGCCATCTACACCTTCCCGTTGCCGGCCGAGGCGGCGGTGGTGGGCTTCGCCTTCGAGAGCGGCGGGCGGCGCGTCGAAGGCGTGGTGCGCGAGCGCGAAGAGGCCTTCAAGCAGTACGACGAGGCGCTGGTGCAAGGGCACGGCGCGGCGCTGCTCGATCAGGAGCGCGACGACGTCTTCACCTGCGCGGTCGGCAACGTGAACCCGGGCGAAGAGGCCGTGATCGAGATCGCGATCGTGGCGCGCACCGAGCGCGCCGGCGAGGCGCTGCGGCTGAAGATCCCGACGCTGGTGGCGCCCCGGTACGTCCCGGGCGCGCCCGTCGGTCACCGCGAAGGGCACGGCGCCGCCGAGCCGACCGATCGCGTCCCCGACGCCGATCGGATCTCGCCGCCGATCTCGAAGACCGGCGAGGTCGAGTATCGCGCGACGCTCGCGCTCACGGTGCACGCGGGCGAAGGGGCGGAGATCAGCTCGCCGTCGCACGCCATCGTGGTCACGCGCGACGGCGCGATCGCGCGCGTCTCTTTCGCGGCGGGTGCGACCCGGCTGGATCGCGATCTCGTGCTCTCGATCGAGGCCGGCGAGCGCGCGCCGATCGAAGCGCTTGTGGCGCACCGCGCAGGCGACGCGCCGGGGTACGTCGCGCTCACGCAGGTGCCGGATCTCGGCGTGCGCGCGGCGAAGGCGAGCCTCTCGGTGGTGTTCCTGCTCGACCGCTCGGGCTCGATGGGCGGCGACTCGATCGAGGAGGCGCGCCGCGCGCTGCGGCTCTGCCTGCGCCACCTGCGCGAGGGCGATCGCTTCTCGATCCTCGCGTTCGACGACTCGCTCGAGAGCTTCGCGAAGGAGCCGGTGCCGCTGACGGCGAAGACGCTCGCGCAGGCCGACGCGTGGATCGCGAGCGTCGACGCGCGCGGCGGGACCGAACTGCTCGCGCCGCTCGTCGAGGCGGCGAAGCTCGCGCGCGACGGCGTGATCGTCCTGCTCACCGACGGGCAGGTCGGCAACGAGGACGAGATCGCCGCGGCCGTGCTGGGCGGCGCCGGCCAGCGCTGCGAGGCGCGCGTCTACTCGTTCGGCATCGGCACCAACGTGAGCGACGCGCTGCTGCGCAAGCTCGCGCGCGCCACCGGCGGCGCGATCGAGTCGATCCACCCCGGCGAGCGGATCGACGAGAAGGTCGTCGCCGTCTTCGCCCGCGCGATCGCGCGGCGCGTGCGCGACGTGCGCGTGGTCTGCGACGGCTTCGAGCTCGACGAGCTCACGCCGCTGCCGGACGGCGCGCTCGCCGATCTCGTCGACGGCGAGCCGTGGACGCTCTTCGCGCGCTACGCGAAGCCGGGCGTGGGGAGGCTCGAGCTGCGCGGCACGCTCGACGGAGAGGCGTGGCTGCAGGTCGTGCCGGTGGAGCTGCCGGACGCGGCGTCGACGCCGGCGGTGCCCAAATTGTGGGCCCGCGAGCGCGTGCGCGATCTCGAGGGGCAGACGCTCGCCGGGCGGCGCGCCGAGGCGATGAAGGCGCGCATCGTGGCGCTCGGCGTCGAGCACGGGCTCGCCACCCGCCACACGTCGTTCGTGGCGATCGAGCTGCGTGGCGAGGATCGCAAGACGCGCGAGGCGGCCGAGGCTCGGCCCGTGCCGGTGAACGCGCCGGCGGGCTGGACGATGTTCGGCGCCGACCCGAAGCCGGTCGCCCGCGGGCGCTCGATGCAGATGTCGATGGGCATGGCGCCGGGCGGATTCCCGCCGCCGGCTCCGTGCGCGATGCCGATGCCGACGCGGATGCCGATGCCGCAGGCCGCGATGCCCGCGTTCGCGGGCGCGGTGGCGCCTTCGTCGGCGCGCACGGGCGGCGGCGGCGAAGGCGGCGGCGGATCGCCGCTCAAGAAGCGGGCGAAGCGCGTGGTGGACTCGCTGCGCATGGCGTTCGGCGGATCGCCGCCGCCGCCCGCGCCGAGCGACGTCGGGACGATCGCCTACCACGCTCCGATCACCGGCGCGCCGCCCGCGATGCCTGCGCGAGAAGCAGAGGCCGCGCTCGACGAGCTCGCGGCGTTCGACGCGCCCGAGCCGGCGCCGAGCCCCGCGCCGAAGGACGGCGGCGTCGACGCCTGGTCGATCGTCGAGCGCCAGCAGCTCTCGGGGCTGTGGCACGACGGCGCTCCCGGCGATTGCGACGGGGACGCGCGTGCGGCGCGCGCGACCGTCGAGGCGCTGATCCGGCTCCTCGGCGGCGGGATCACCAGCGCGCACCCGCTCTACGGCGAGCCGGTGCGCAAGGCGATCGAGGCCCTGCTGCAGCTGCTGCCGCGCCTCGCGCGCGCGCGTGCCGAGGATCGCGCGCTCTGCACGCGCGCGCTGGCGGTCGCGTGGCTCGCGGCCGAGGGGAAGCGCACCCGGAGGGTCGTGCGCGCGGCGATCGACGCGCTCGCCCCCGAGCTCGCCACCCGCCTCGACGACGAGGCGGCGCTGAGGGCCGAGGTCGCGCAGGGCTGACGAGGCGAGACGGCACGACGACGCGCACGCTGCGTACGACGCGCGGCGTGCGCGTGCGGCGTCGCCAGTCGACACGCACGCGAGCGCGTGGGCGCTGGCACCGCGCTTGCTGCGTCTCTCCATCGCCTCGATGGGCGATCTCTCGGCACTGGTCTCCGCGCACCGCGGCGCGTTCGTCGCGCTGAGCGTCGGCTCGACCGTGGTCACGGTCGGGTTGGTCGCGCTCGCGCCCTGGGTGATGTTGAGGCTCCCCGCCGATCACTTCGTGCGCCCCCGTCAGGACGGCGGAGCGCTCCGGCGCGCCGCGCGCGTCGCGGTGGGCGTGGTGCTCCTGCTGCTCGGCGCCGCGATGCTCGTCCTCCCCGGGCAAGGCGTGCTCACGATGCTGGTCGGGGTCTCGCTGCTCGGCCTGCCGATCGAGCGCGCCGTCGCGCGCTTCATGCTCCGCAGGCCCGGCGTCGCGCGCACGCTCAACCGGATCCGGACGCGGGCGGGCAAGCCCCCCTTCGTGTTCGGCGACGCCGACGACGCGACGCCCGGCTCACCCGCCGGGTCGAGCCGTCGGTAGCCGGCTCTTCGCGCTCAGGACGGCGAGCCGTCATGGGGCGTGTCGGGCTCGACGAAGAGCCAGACGACGTCCGGGTGGGCCGCGCGCAGCTCCGCCTCGTAGGCGTTGATGGCGTCGCAGAGCCCGTCGACGTCGAGATCGCGCGAGAACGAGAGCTTGATCGCGACCAGCACCTCGTGCGGCCCCTGCTGCACGGTGATGAGGTCGAGCACACTGTCGACCTTCGGCTGCCGCAGCGCGATGGCGCGCGCGTCGAGGGCGATCGCGGGATCGGCCGACTCGCCGACGAGCAGCGAGACGACCTCGATGGCGAGGAAGGCCGCGACGCCGATCAGCACCAGGCCGATCACCACGCTGCCGCCGCCGTCCCAGCGGCCGTCGCCGGTCCACCAGGCCATCACCAGCGCGATCATCGCGAACAGGAGGCCGAGCACCGCGGCGGCGTTCTCGCCGAAGACGACGACGAGATCCGAGTCCTTGGTGTCGTGCAGGATCCGCAGGAACGGCTTGCCGGGCGCCCCCTTCTTCAGATCACGCATGTTCGACAGCGCCGCCGAGCCCTCCAGGAGGAGCGAGACGCCGAGGATCACGAGGCCGAGCCCCACGCGCTCGACCGGCTCGGGCGCGCGGATCTTGTGCAGCCCCTCGTAGACCGAGAAGACGCCGCCGCCGGCGAAGATCATGAGCGCGACCACGAACGACCAGAAGTAGAGGCTGCGCCCGTAGCCGAGCGGGTGCGACGCGTCGGCGGGCTTGCGCGCGGCGCGCACGCCGACTAGCAGCAGCAGCTGGTTGCCGCAGTCGGCGAAGGAGTGGATGGCCTCGGCGAGCATCGAGCCCGACCTGGTGAGCACCGCCGCGCCGGTCTTGATGACGGCGATGACGAGGTTGACCCCGAGCGACTGGATGATGTGCTTCGTCGAGTGCTCCTCGGCCGGCATCGATGGAATCTTGATCGGCGCGAGGGCGAGAGGGCAAGCGATTCGGGCGCGCGCGCGCGCCTCAGGTCACTTGCGCGGGATCTTCGACACCGGGCCGGCCCTCGCGAGGAGATCGTCGAGGGCCGCGTAGTCGAGCTTCGCCACGTACTCGCCCTCCGCGAACGAGCCGAGCGCGTAGGGGGCGAAGTAGAACGCGATCGACGCGTCTTCGAGCACGAACGTGCCGAGCATCGGCTCGACCGCGTCCGCGCCGAGCGGGTCCCAGCCGTCGGCCTTCTTGCGCACGTTTACCTGCTTGGCGATGCGCTCGCTCAGCGGCTTCTTCCAGAGCTTGGTGTCGTCGAAGAGGTCCTCGAGGTTCAGCTCGCGCACCTTGCGCCCCTCGATCGCGAACGTGCGGCCGCCGGTGCCGTACATGCCGTGCGCGCCGCCGACGTACTCCGAGCCGGCGCAGGCGAAGCTGACGATCGTCGGCGACACGTGCGCGGCGGTGCACCGGTCGACGAGCTCCCAGCTCTCGAGGTTGAAGGTCGCGGGGTCCGCCTTCGCTTCCTTCCACTGCTTCTCGAAGTCGGTGCGGCTCGCCCGCGCCTGGTTCTCGAAGGCGGCCGAGAGATCCTTCGCGACCGTCGCGCACGCCGACTCGAACTCGGGGAACTCGAGCTCGATCTTCGGCACTTTGACGGTGACGCGCTTCGCCTTCCACGTGGGCGGCTCCGCGCCGCCGAGACACGGGTCTTGGTCTCCGACCTTCTTCGGCTTCTTCGGCTTCGCTTCGTCGTTGGAGGCCTCGTCGGGCTTGGCCTCGTCCCGGCCCTTGCGGGGGCAGCCACCGAGGGTGACGACGAGCATGGACGCGACGAGCGTGTGCGAGCGGGGCATCGCGGTGATCGTAGAACGTCGACGCGACGGCGGCGCTTCCCATCGGCGCGCGACCAGACGGCGCGCGGCGGCGGATGGCGCTAGCATCGAGAGAGCCCATGCCCGAGTTCGCCCTCAAGACGGCCCTCCCCGCCTACCTCCGCAAGGAGCAGGACCGCATCGAAGCGGTCGCCCGCAAGGCGGGGCTCGACTTCTTCCCGATCGTCTACGAGATGCTCTCGTACGACCAGATGAACGAGATCGCCGCGTTCACCGGGTTCCCCGCGCGCTACCCGCACTGGCGCTTCGGCATGGAGTACGAGCAGCTCTCGAAGAGCTACGAGTACGGCGCGTCGAAGATCTACGAGATGGTCATCAATAACAACCCCTCGTTCGCCTACCTGCTCGAGGGCAACTCGTTGGTCGATCAGAAGATGGTCATGTGCCACGTGAGCGGGCACGTCGACTTCTTCAAGAACAACTTCGCCTTCCGCGCCACCGACCTCGACGCGCGCGGCCAGGTCGTGCAGCCGACGCGGCAGAGCGAGATCTACGATCCGAACCGCAAGTGGATCGACAAGATGGCGAACCACGGCTCGCGCATCTCGCGGCAGATCGCCAAGTACGGCATCGAGAAGGTGGAGCCGTTCATCGACGCCTGCCTGTCGCTCGAGAACCTGGTGGATCCCTACGATCCCTTCAAGGCCCGCGCGCCGGCGCGCACCGAGGAGGACGACGAGGCCGCCGCCAACGAGGAGGTCCCGCGGCTGCGCGCGAAGTCCTACATGGACTCGTTCATCAACCCCGACGAGTACATCGAGGCGCAGCGCAAGAAGATGCAGGACGCGCGCGACAAACCGAAGAAGCACCCCGAGCGCCCCGAGCGCGACGTGCTCCGCTTCCTGCTCGAGAACGCGCCGCTCGAGCGCTGGGAGCGCGACGTCCTCGAGATCATCCGCGAGGAGGCCTACTACTTCATCCCGCAGATGCAGACGAAGATCATGAACGAGGGGTGGGCCAGCTACTGGCACTCCAAGCTCATGACCGGCGCCATCGGCCAGGCCGACGAGATCCTCGACTACGCCGATCGCAACGCCGGCGTCATGGCGACCTCACCCGGCAAGCTCAACCCGTACAAGCTCGGGGTCGAGCTCTATCGCGACGTCGAGGAGCGGTGGAACCGCGGGATGTTCGGCAAGGACTGGGAGGAGTGCGACGACCTCCAGGCGAAGAACCACTGGGACCTCCGCCTCGGCCTCGGGTTCCAGAAGATCCTGCAGGTGCGCGCGCTCTACAACGACGTGACCTTCCTCGACGAGTTCCTCACGCCCGAGTTCGCGCGCCGGCACAAGCTGTTCTCGTTCGGCTACAACCAGCGCAACGAGCGCTACGAGATCGAGTCGCGCGAGTTCAAGCAGGTCAAGGAGAAGCTCCTCTTCCAGCTCACGAACTTCGGCAACCCGTTCATCTACGTCGACGACGCGAACTTCGACAACCGCGGCGAGCTGCTGCTCCGCCACGACCACCAGGGGGTCGATCTCAAGATCGACTACGCCCGCGAGGTCATGGCCGCGCTGGTGCGCGTGTGGAAGCGCCCGGTGGCCGTGCTGACCAAGACCGAGGACAAGCAGGTGATGCTCCGCTTCGACGGCAAGGAGCACACGAGCAAGCCGGTGCGCTGAGCGTCACCCCCAGCGCGGAGCCCGGGGGTGAGGTGTTCCAAGCCGGACGGCGAGGGCCAAACCTTTTGGCCGCGTCGGCCGTCTAAGTAGATGAAAGTCGCAGGCACCACCGAGAAGGCCGCGGGTCGCGGCGCCCTCACGGGTGTGTGGTGGCAGGGTTCGGTTCGACTCCGAGGCCTGCGATCCGGGAACCTGGTCACACAGACCGGTTCGCCTTCGAGAGCAGAGACGACGCGTGTGCCCGAGCTTCCCCCGGCGACAGTCCGGAGGAGGCTCGGCGGTATTTTTGCGAGGCGCTGCGACGCGACGCTGCGCGACGCCGCGCGACGCAGCGTTGGCCGACGCGGCTACCGATGACGCGGCTACGGATGACGCCGACGCCCGCCCGTCCACCACGCGACGATCGCGTCGCGGCCGACGTGCGCGCACCACAGCAGGAAGCCGAGCACGAAGGCGAGCACCGCGACGACGCCGCGCCATTGCCAGTTCGAGGTGAGCGCGAGGCCGGCCGCGACGTTGAGCGAGGCGATGATGATGGCGCTGAACAGCCGGCGCCCGTGGCGATCGAACGAGGGCTCGAGCTTCGCCTCGACCGTCTGCACCTGCAGGCGCCCCATGCGTAGATCGTCGAGCACCTCGCGCAGGTGGAACGGCAGGTCGCGCGCCATGCCGGCGTAGCGCGTCGCGCCGCGCAGCAGCTCGTTGGCGAGGTCCTCCGGGTTGAGCCGCTTCTGCAGGTGCTTGAGGAAGAGCGGCTCGGCGGCCGCGAGGATGTCGAGGTCGGGGTCGAGCTGCTTGCCGATGCCGTCGATGGTGAGCAGCGCCTTGCCGGCCATCAGGAAGTCGGGCGACACCTCGATGCCGAACTTGGTCGCGCCCTCGATGATGTCGCTGAGCAGCGCGCCGGGATCGATCTCCTTGAGCGTGCGGCCGAGGTGCTTCTCGGCGCGCATCGACGCCTCGGTGCGATAGGCGTCGAGGTCGACCTTGCGCGTGGGCTGGCCCATCGCGTACAGCGCGTCGGCGACGGCGACCGAGTCCCTGCGCGCGGCGGCGGCGAGGAGGATCACCGCCTTGTCACGCAGGTCGGGCGAGAGCCGACCGACCATGCCGAGGTCGATCAGGCCGAGCACGGGGTGCTCCGGCGTGCCGAGGATGATGATGTTGCCGGGGTGCGGATCGGCGTGGAAGAAGCCGTCCTCGAAGGCCATCTTGGCGATCACGCCGACCGAGTCGTGCGCGATGCGCTTGCCGTCGAACCCCGCGGCGACCGCCTCGACCAGCTTCTTGCCGTCGAAGAACTCGAGCGTGAGCACGCGCTTGCTGGAGACGCCGCGGTACGCCTTGGGGAAGCGCACGTGCGGGTGCCCCTCGAAGTTGCGGCGGAAGCGATCGCCGTTCTGCGCCTCGATGCCGAAGTCGAGCTCGGCGGTGATGGTGCGCTCGAACTGCTGCACCATGCCGATCGGGTTGACGGTGCGCAGCTCCTCGACCGAGCGATCGGCGACCTGCGCGAGCAGGTTGAGCAGCTCGAGATCGCGCTCGACCAGCTCCTTCACGCCGGGGCGCTGCACCTTGACCACGACCTCGCGCTCTCGCTTGGCGCCGGGCGAGCCGTCTTCGTTCGCGGGGGGCTCGTCGAATTCGGCGGCGAGCCGGGCGCGGTGCACCTGACCGATCGACGCGGTGGCGAGCGGCGCGTCGTCGAACCGCACGAAGACCTCGGACACCGGCCGCCCGAGCGAGAGCTCGATCTCGTGGCGCACCGCCTCGGCCGAGATCGGCTCGACGTCGTCCTGGAGCTTCGCGAGCTCGTCCACGAGCGCGGGCGGCAGCACGTCCTTTCGCGTGGAGGCGATCTGGCCGAGCTTGATGAAGCACGGCCCGAGATCCATGAGCGCGAGGCGCACGCGGATGGGCCAGTTGCTCTTGGCGTCGTCGCCGGGCGCAGCGCCGCGCGGCGCGAAGCTCGAGAGCCCCATGCGGTGCAAGAGCTCGCCGAAGCCGTGCTTCGAGAGCACAGAGGCGATTTCGCGCAGGCGTCCGAGGTCGCGGGCGGCGGTGAGGATCGAGGCCATCGAGCCGGCGAGCGTACGCCGAAATGACGCGCGTCACGCGGCCGGGGAGATCGCGGCGGCGATCAGGTGGCGCGGAGCAGCGCCTCGGACGAGTCGAGCGTCAGCGCGGCGACGTCGCCCGGCACCTTCGCGAGATCGATCGACTTGCCGCCGACGTAGCGCATGCCGCCGCCGTCGCGCAGGAACTCCGCGCGCTCCACGAACGAGACGTCGCGCCCGCGCTGGAAGATGCGCGCGACGTACAGCACGCGGGCGACGCCGTCGGGGTCGGCCGCCTCGCCGCGCGCGTCGAGGAGCGTGAGCCCCATGTAGCGGTACGCGTTGCTGGCGACGCGCAGCGCGACGAGCACCTGGTCGCGCCCACGGTCGCGGTCGGCGTTCTGGGGGTGGAGCGTGCTCCAGAGGAACTCGATCTCGCCGAGCGCGAACGCCGCGTAGCGCGCGCGCACGAGCGTCGGCGCGTCCTGCGGGTCGGACTCGCCTTTGTGGAATGGGTGGCAGCAGCTGCCGTAGGTCTTGCCGGAGGTGCAGGGGCAGGGCTTGGAGCGAGGGAGCATGGCGCGGGCCGTAGAATGGAGTGGAGCGCAGCGCCGCGCGAGGCCAAAGCGGCGTCTCCCCGCGCGGGTCGGCGTGGTAGCCTCGAGGGCGCATGCGCGTCCGCATCGTAGGCGCCGGGTACGTCGGCTTGTGCACCGCGGCGAGCCTGGCGTACCTCGGGCACGAGGTCACCTGCGTCGACGTCGACCCCGAGAAGATCGCCGGCCTCGTCCGGGGCGAGCTGCCGATCTACGAGCCGCACCTCGCGGAGCTGCTCGCGGTGGCGCCGATCCCGGTGCGGTTCGCCGTCCCCGACGACGCGAACGCGGCGAGCGCGGGCCCGCCCGAGCTCGTGTTCATCGCGGTCGGCACGCCCCCCGGCGCCGACGGTAGCCCCGATCTGAAGCAGGTCGCGGCGGCGGTCCGCACGATCACGCAGTCGCTCGGCGACGGGCTCACGGTGGTCGTGAACAAGTCGACGGTGCCCGTCGGCAGCGGCAACTGGGTCGGCTCGCTGATCGACGACGCGCAGCCGCCCGGCGCGCGCACGGCAACGGTGGTGGTCGCCTCCAATCCCGAGTTCCTCCGCGAGGGCTCGGCGCTGATGGACTCGCTCTACCCCGATCGCATCGTCGTCGGCTCCGACGACGCGCGCGCGATCGAGGCGCTCGTGCGGCTCTACCAGCCGCTGATCGAGCAGGATTTCGCGCCGCCGCCGTTCCTGCCGCGCCCGGCGCGCACCGGGCGCGTGCCGCTGGTGACGACCGATCTCGCCTCGGCAGAGCTCATCAAGTACGCCTCCAACGCGTTCCTCGCGCTGAAGATCAGCTTCATCAACCAGATCGCCGAGCTGAGCGAGCGCGTCGGCGCCGACATCGAATCGGTGAGCCGCGCGCTCGGGCTCGACGCGCGCATCGGCAGCGCCTTCCTGCAGGCCGGGCTCGGCTGGGGTGGCTCGTGCTTCGGCAAGGACACCGCGGCGCTGGTCGCGACCGCGCACGAGTACGGCCTCTCGATGTCGATCGTCGAGGCCGCGCGCGAGGTGAACTACCACCAGCGCGCGCGCATCGTCGAGCGGCTGCTCGCCGAGCTCAAGATCATGAAAGGGCGCACGATCGGGCTGCTCGGGCTCGCGTTCAAGCCGCAGACCGACGACCTGCGCGACGCCCCCTCGGTCGACATCGCGCGGCGGCTGCTCGCGCGCGGCGCGAAGGTGCGCGTGCACGATCCGGTGGCGCTGCCGCGCGCGCGGCGAGAGCTCGCCGACGTCGCCTTCGAGCTGTGCGACACCGTCGACTCGGTGTTCCGCGGGGCCGACGCGGTGGTGCTCGTGACCGAGTGGCCCGAGTACGCGCAGCTCGACTGGGCGCGCTGCGCCAAGGCGATGCGCACCCCGCTGCTCCTCGACGGCCGCAACGCGCTCCCGCGCGACGCGCTCACCGCCGCGGGCCTGCGCTACTTCGCGGTGGGGCGCTGATGCGGATCCTGCTGGCCGGGGCCGCGGGGTTCATCGGCAGCCACCTCTCGACGCGCTTCGTCGCCGACGGGCACGAGGTCGTCGGCGTCGACGATCTCAGCACCGGGCGCCGCCAGAACCTCGCGCACCTCGCGGGCGAGCCCCGCTTCACGTTCCTCGAGCACGACGTCTGCGCGCCGCTGGCGCTCGCCGGCGAGCTCGACTGGGTCCTGCATTTCGCCTGCAACGCCTCGCCGCCGAAGTACCTGGCGCGGCCGCTCGAGACGCTGCGCGTCTGCTCCGAGGGGTCGAGCCGCCTGCTCGAGCTCGCGGCCGCGCGCGGCGCGAAGTTCCTGCTCGCGAGCACCAGCGAGGTCTACGGCGATCCGCTGGTGCACCCGCAGGACGAGGCGTACTTCGGCAACGTCAACCCGATTGGCCCGCGCAGCGTCTACGACGAAGGCAAGCGCTTCGCCGAGGCGCTCACCACGGCCCACCACCGCGCGCGCGGCACGCCGGTGCGCATCGTGCGGATCTTCAACACCTACGGCCCGCGCATGGATCCGGACGACGGGCGCGTGGTGACCGCGTTCGTGTCGCAGGCGCTGCGCGGCGAGCCGCTGACCATGCACGGCGACGGCCTGCAGACGCGCAGCCTTCAGTACGTCGACGATCTCGTGGAGGGGATCGTGCGGCTGATGGCCTGCGACCACGCGGGGCCGGTGAACCTCGGCAACCCCGAGGAGCTCACCGTCCACGACATCGCGAAGCTCGTGGCCGAGCTGGTCGGCGTCGAGGCGCGCCTCGCGCACCTCCCCGCGATGGTCGACGATCCGCGCAGCCGCAGGCCCGACATCCGGCTCGCGCGCGCGCTGCTCGGCTGGGCGCCGCAGATCGGCGCGCGCGAAGGGCTGCGCCGGACGATCGCCGCCATGCGCGCCGACGCCGCGCTCTGACGGCGCCCGTCACCCCTTGGCGGGGACGAGCCCGGTCTCGTCGATCACGGCCGACTCCTGGTAGCTCTCGTAGTCGGTGTTCACCGCCCACAGATCGTGGCGCGCGCCCTTGTCGATCTTCTCGGCGGCGAGCAGGCCCATCAGGATGCTGTGGTCCTGGTTGTTGTACTTGAAGGCGCCGCCGCGGCCGATCGGCAGCAGGCTGTCGTACTTCTTCAGGTGATCGACGACGGTGGCGACGCGCTCGCGGTAGCCGCGGTCGTAGACCGGGTAGCAGCGCGGGATGCGCACGACCGCGCCGTCGAGCACGCGGGCGCCGCGGATCAGGCCCGTCTGGCCGATCTCGCGCGTCGCGCGGGCGACCAGCACCGCGTCGTCCTCGGTCCACGCGGCGTCGCCGTCGTTGCACCAGTACTCGAGCGCGAGGATCGAGCTGTTCGCCTCGCCGTAGAGCTCCTTCGTCCAGTTGCGGAAGTTGGTCACGCGCCCGGTCTGCAGGTCGGCCGAGTGCACGTAGAGCCACTGATCGGGGAAGAGCGCGGCGCCGTCGACGTGCAGGTAGACGAGGATGGTGTTGCGGAAGCGCAGCCGCTCGCTCGCGCGCAGCACGTCGGCCGGCACGTCGGGGAGCTTCTGCACCAGCGTGCTCAGCGGCATCGAGGAGACGACGAAATCGAAGGGCTGCGCGGGGCGATCGGCGAAGGTGATGGTCGCGCCCGCCTGCCCCGGCCGCGCGTCGACGCCGAGCACCGGCGTGCTCACGTGGACCTCGCCGCCGCGCGCGCGCACGGCCTCGGCCATGCGCTCGTAGACGACGCCGGTGCCGCCGGTGGGGTAGGCGAAGCGATCGACGAGCGTCTTGTGCTTGGCGCCGCCGCCGCCGAAGAGCGCGGATTTCGCCGCCTCGAGCAGCGAGAGCTTCTTGATGCGCTGCGCGGCGAAATCGCTGTCGAGCTCCTGGCAGGAGATCCCCCAGAGCTTCTCGCTGTAGGTCTTGAAGAAGATCTCGAACAGCCGCCGGCCGAAGCGCGCGACCACCCAGTCCTCGAACGAGTCGAGGCTCTTCGGCGGCCGCAGCCGCGTGCGCCCGTAGCTCGCGACGCAGCGCCCCGCCTCGAGCAGCCCGAGCGTCTTGAGCGCGTCGCCGGCCTGCAGCGGGTAGTGGAAGAACTTGCCGGAGTAGAAGATGCGCGTGAGCCGATCGACCATGCGGTAGTCGCGCCCGACGACCTCCAGCCAGAGGCGGTTGACCCGCGCGTCCGAGCTGAAGAAGCGGTGCGGCCCGAGATCGACCCGCTGCCCGAAGAGCGGGAGGGTGCGCGCCATGCCGCCGACGTGCGGCGAGGCCTCGAACAGCCGCACGCGGTGCCCCGCCTTCGCGAGCTCGTACGCCGCCGTGGCGCCCGCGGGCCCCGCTCCGATCACGCCGACGTCGAGCACGCGGTTCGCCATGCGCTGGTCCCTCGAGCCTTCTTGGTGGCGGCCGAGCGTAGCAGCTCGGTCGGCCCGGCGCGCCTCGACACGCCTCACGACGCGCCTCACGACGCGCCTCACGACGCGCCTCGAGACACGCCTCACGACGCGCCTCACGGCCGAGCGCGGCGCTATGCTCGTCGCGCCCATGACCACCCCGCGCAAGGTTCTCGTGGCCGGCGGCGCCGGCTACGTCGGCAGCCACACGTGCAAGGCCCTCCACGAAGCCGGCGTGACGCCGGTGACCTACGACGATCTCAGCGCCGGCCACCGCGAGCTCGTCCGCTGGGGCCCGCTCGTCGAGGGGAACCTCGCCGACACCGAGCGCGTGCGCGCGGCGCTCCGGGAGCACGGCTGCGACGCCGTGGTGCACTTCGCCGCGTTCGCGTACGTGGGCGAGTCGGTCGTCGCGCCGCGCAAGTACGTGCGCAACAACGTGTGCAACACCGTCTCGCTGCTCGACGCGATGCTCGACGAGGGGGTGCGCACGCTCGTGTTCTCGTCGACGTGCGCCGTGTACGGCGTGCCGAAGGAGCTCCCGATCCACGAGGGGCTGCCGCTCGCGCCGATCAACCCGTACGGCGAGACGAAGCGCTACGTCGAGGACATCCTGCGCGCGTACCACCGCGCCTACGATCTGCGCTTCACGGCCCTGCGCTACTTCAACGCCGCCGGCGCCGACCCCGCGCTCGAGATCGGCGAGCTGCACGACCCCGAGACGCACCTGATCCCGCTCGCGATCGACGCCGCGCTCGGGCGCCGCCCGCCCGTGCAGGTCCTCGGCACCGACTACGACACCCCCGACGGCACCGCGGTGCGCGACTACGTCCACGTGACCGACCTCGCGCAGGCGCACGTGCAGGCGCTCGCCCGCCTGCGCGGCGGCGCCGAGCCGCTCGTCGCCAACCTCGGCACCGGCCGCGGCCACTCGGTCCGCGAGGTCTTCGCGGCCATCGAGCGCGTGCTGGGCGTGCCGGTGCCGCACGTGAACGCGCCGCGGCGCGCCGGCGATCCCGCCACGCTCGTCGCCGACGCGAAGCTCGCGCGCGCCGAGCTCGGCTTCGCGCCGAGCCACTCGTCGATCGACACCATCGTCGACACCGCCGCGCGCTGGGCGAAGACGCGCGCGACGGGCTGACGCCCGCCCGGACTAGAGCGCGCCGGGGGCGAACGGATCGTGGAGCCCGCGCTCGTGCGCGGTCGACGGGGTGTAGAGCCCCTTCTGGTCGTCGATCTTCCACGGGCGCGCGAGCAGCGCCTCGGCGTCCTTGCACTCGAAGAGCTGCGGCCGCACCGGCTGCCCGCCGAGGCGGTAGTAGAAGCAGGTGCGATCGGCGTACCGCTGGCGCAGCTTGCGCGCGAAGCTCGGCGTCAGCCGCGGGTAGGTCACGACGTCGTCCGAGTCGCTCCGGTAGCGGAAGGGGAACCCGTCGTCGAACCACGCGCGCGGGATCGACTCGGCCCGCTGCGTCTCGACGAGCAGCAGCGAGTGGCGCGGCAGCGCGTCGAGGATCTGCTCGAACGGCGCGTGCACGGCCTCGATCATCCGGTGCATGCGCGCCACGTGCTCGGCGAGGAACGTCGTGGTGCCGAGCGCGAGGCTCGTCCCCACCAGCGCGAGGGCGAGCGTCGGCCGGCGCTCCACGCTCGCGTCGATGGCGTGCGCGCCGAGCAGCGACGCCGGCAGCAGCAGCTCGTAGTGGTAGATCGGCCCGGTGTCGGACACGCCGGTCGTGTGATAGGCGAACATGAACGCGAGCGTCGCGGCGCCGCCGAGGAGCCAGGGGAGCGCGCCCGCGCGCGGCCGGCCGACGCGCAGCCAGACCACCAGCAGCCCGAGGCTCGCGGGCCAGCCGAGCCACCAGCCGTTGAACCGCACCGCGACGACGAGCTGGTTCTGCAGCGCGCTCCACGGCGTGTGGCGATAGCTCGGCAGGTGCTCGAAGACCTGCACGAAGCCGTAGCGCTCGATCGGCAGGTACAGATTCCAGGGGAGCGTGAGCGCGTGGCCGGTGAGCGCGCGGTCGTAGAGCGCGATGGCGACGACCCACGCGCCGCCGCTGGCGAAGAGCGCGATCAGGCCGAGCACGCGTCGCTTGCGCGCGAGCGCCACGAGCGTGAACAGCCCGAGCACGCCGCCCATCGCGAGGCCCGTCTGCGGGCGCACGGCCATGACGAAGCCGACCGCGAGGCCGACGATCGTCGCGCCGCGCACCGGGCGATCGCCGGCGGCGAGCTGCAGCCCGCGCCCCGCCGCCGCGAGCCCGAACAGCGCGCTCGGCTGCGAGAGCCCGAGCGGCGTGGTGAGCAGGAACATCGGCGAGACGGCGAGCAGGATGGTCGCCCAGCACGCCACGCGCTCGCCCGCGTCGTGCGCGACGATGCGATACCAGAGCCACAGCGTCGCGCCGGCCATCGGGACGTGCAGCAGCGCGGGGAGGCCGACCAGCACGCCGAGCATCTGCACGAGCGGCTCGCCGA
>CAIXWQ010001110.1 GCA_903923175.1 uncultured delta proteobacterium
CCGGCGAGCCGCTCGGGATCGCCGAGCTCGCGCGCGAGATCTGGGAGCGACGCGACGGCCCCTCCGCCCGCGCGGCGATCAAGATGTCGATCTCGCGGCTGCGCACGATGCTCGGCCCGTCGCGGGGCGCGATCGCGGTCGCGCGCGCCCCGTCGGGCCTCGCGTACACCTGGACCGACGCGCTGGAGCTGCGGGTGCTCGCGCCGATCGCGCGCTGAGGCCCCTCGACCGACGCGGCCGCGGCTGCGGGTCCTCGCTTCCATCGCGCGCCGAGCGCGCCGGCGCGAGCACCCGCGCCGAGCGTGCACGTGGGCGCGGAATGAATTGTTACCGATATGTTATCCGATCGCGTTCAGACTCATTCACCGACGCGAGGCGTAGGGTGGCCGCGCGCGGGAGGTCAGTCATGAAGCGGGCGTTCTTGATCGCGGCGTGTGCGTGGGGGGTGGCGTGCTCCGCGGCGAACGACAAGTCGCAGGGGGCGCCTGCCACCGACGCCGCTGGCGGGATCACGGCCGACGTCGGCGGCGACACGGCGGGACCGGAGCTCGACGGCGGGCCGACCACGCAGCCGACCATCACCCCTGACGCCGCCTGCCTCACGTCGACCAACTCGGCCAAGGCCAAGCCCGCCAACCTGCTGTTCCAGCTCGACGTCAGCGGCAGCATGAACTGCCCGGCGACGGACACCGCCTCGGCCTCGTGCACCGCGAGCGCGTCGTCGCGCTGGAGCGTGTTCCGCTCGAAGCTCGAGGCCACCCTCGCGACCCTCCCCGATCAGAACTCTGCCGGGCTGATGCACTACCCCACCGGCTCCGGGATCTTCTCGGGGCAGCCGACCGGCTGCGTCCCGCAGACCCCCGACGTCGCGATCGGCCCGCTCGCGACCACCCGCAGCCAGATCGGCACCTCGCTGAACGCGCGCACGCCCGTCGGCGGGACGCCGACCCACGACGCGGTGACGGTCGCGCTCGCGCAGCTCCAGAAGGTGTCGGCCACCACCGGCAACCGCTTCCTCGTGCTCGCGACCGACGGCAACGCGACGTTCTGCAGCAGCTGCGATCTCTCCTGCGACACGGCCGCGCTCGCGACCGACAGCGACAAGATGGTCGCGGAGGTCGCGGCGGCGGCGAAGGCCGGCATCCGCACGTTCGTGATCGGCGTGCCGGGCTCGCAGGGCTTCCGCACGATCCTCTCGCGCCTCGCCGCGGCCGGCGGCACGCAGGTGTCGCCCACGTGCTCGGACAGCGGCCCGAGCTACTGCCACTACGACATGACGACCGCGACCGACTTCGGCGCCGCGCTGCAGGCCGCGCTCGCCTCGATCGGCGGGGCGGCGCTCTCGTGCACCTACGACATCCCCAAGAGCGACGGCTCGTTCGATCCCGGGCTCGTGAACGTCGACATCTCCTCCGGGGGCAAGGATAGCCAGGTCGGCCGCGACACCAAGCGCGCCAATGGCTGGGACTACTCCGACGACGGCACGCAGATCGTGCTCTACGGGCCGGCGTGCGACGAGGCGAAGGGGACGACCGACGGCGCGGTGACCATCCTCTACGGCTGCAAGACCGTCATCCAGTGAAGCCGTCGGGGTCACGCGCGCGCGGAGCTCGAACGCGCACGCACGCGCGCGCCCCCGCGTCCGCGCCTCAGCCGCGGCGACGCTCCTCCGACGCCGTCAGGTACACCCCGCGCGCCATGAGCGAGCGCGCGGCCTGCGCGCGCGCCGCGTAGACGAGCGCGCGCGCACGCCAGATCCCCTCGTCCCGCGGCGCCGCCTCACCGGCGAGCTCCGCGAGGTGGCACGCGAGCGCGTGCTCGCCCGACGCCGAGAGCGCCTGCGCGCGTTCGACGAGCCGCGCCGCGCCGCCCGCGAGCCCGGCGACCTCGCGCGCGAGCGAGGCCGTGGGCGCGGGCTGGAGCGTGGCGGGGTTGCCGTCCCACCAGCCGCCGTAGAGGCGGTAGACGTTGCGCACGATGAACTCGGGCTCGTCGTACAGCGGCTGCAGGTAGGGCCGCTCCAGCAGCCGCGCGGGCGCCTTCACGGCGTGCACGATGTCGTCGAGGCGCGCGCCTTGGTTCATCAGCTCCACGGTGCGGTCGTGCAGGTGCTCGAGCAGCTCCGCCGTCTCGGTGAGCGCGCGCCGCACGCGCTCGCGCCCCCAGATCGGCACGCCGTGGCCGGGGCAGAGCACCTCGGCCTCGAGCGCCGCCATCGTGCGCAGCGCGACGGCCCACTCGAGCGCGTAGCGCTGCACCTTCTGCGGGTTGCCTGCGTTGGGCGTGACCCACAGGAACAGGTCGCCCGTGCAGAGGAGCTTGCGCCCAGGCACCCAGACCCACGTCGCGTCGTCGGTCTCGCCACGGGCGTGGTGGAGCTCGATCCGCTCGCCGCCGACGTCGAGCGCCAGCTTGTCGGCGTAGGTCACGTCGGGGTAGCGGTAACCGATCGGCCACTCGAACTTCGACTGGAACTGCCGGGCGTTGATGCAACCGTTCCAGCCGCGCGTCCGCTCGTAGCGCCGGAAGCGCTCGGGCGTGTTCTCGTGCGCGTAGACCCGCGGCAAGGGCAGGCCGCGCTCCTTCGACTCGGCCTCCCACTTCTCGACGCCGAAGCAGTGATCGACGTGCCCGTGGGTGAAGATCGCCGCGTGCGCGCCGGCCTGCGACCACGAACGCACGTCGAGGAAGACCTGCGTCGAGAAGACGAAGCTGCCCGTGTCGATCAGCACGAGGCCCGCGTCGGTCGCGATCGCGGTGGCGTTCGCGAAGCTCGACACGAACCAGGTCCGATCGGCGACCTCCTCGCCCACGAACAGCGGCGACGAGGCGAGGTTCCCCTCGGGCGCGAGCTCCCCACTCCACAGCCCCTCGAACCGGTCACGAAGGATCGACATGGCGGCGAGCGTAGCGCCGTCTCGACAGCGCCGCGGCGCGCGAGCGGTCGGCGACGCCCCTCGACCCCGCGCCTCGGCGCGCCTAGCTTCCTGGACGATGACGCCTCGCTCGCGCGCGCTGCTCGTGTTCTCCGCGGCGCTGCTCACCGGGGGCTGCCGCCGATACGCCTCGGTGAAGATCGAGGGGAAGCTCGCCGAGGTGCGCCCCGACGGGGTCGTCGTCGAGGTGAGCGCCAAGCCCGGGATGCGGGTCGCCGTCGGCACCTACCTGCGCGAGGGCGACGGCGAGCTCGTCCCCGCGAGCGGGACGGTGAAGGTCACGCTGCCACGCGCGACCTGGAGCCACTACGACGGCGACGGCGTCCAGATCGTGGCCGAGGAGCGCTCGCTCTTCCGCCGCGAGGGGGGCTACGTCACGGTGCCGGTCGGCGTCGCCATCAAGGCGCTGGCGGGGATCCCGGAGGACGACGATCCTTGGTTCGCCGTGGTCGGGGGCCCGCCGAACGCCGGCAACCAGGCGCTGGTGAAGATCGACGGCGAGCCGCCGCGCGACGGCTGGCTCCCGCTCGACGGCGGGCCGATGGAGCTGCTGGTGGCGACGCCGGGCGACGCGGAGCTCGAGATCGGCGGCGAGGCGCTCGAGCTCGACGAGACGGGGATCTCGAGCGTGAAGCTCCCGAGCGAAGAGATCCTGCTCTCGATCGACGCGACGTCGCTCGGCAAGACCCCGAAGGCGCGCGTCGTCGCCAAGCTGACGCGAGGCAAGGAGACGACCGAGCACACGCTCTCGCTCACGCTCGACGATCGACGCTTCGCCGCCGCGCTCAAGAAGCGCCTCGCCGACGTCGAGCGCGGCGAGAAGCTCCCCGCGCGCTTCGGCAAGGAGACCGACACGACGCTGATCGTGCCGTACGACGCGGGCGTCGACGCGGTGGGCGCCGGCGCGCGCGTCGTCGTCGGCCAGGCGCGCTGGGTCGCGATCGAGCACGAGACCCGACGCGAGGGCGACTCGTGCCGCTACCAGACCTTCACGCACACGCTGATCTACGAAGACGTCGAGCTGCGCGTCTTCGAAGCGCGCACCGGCAAGAAGCTCGCGACGCACGCCTTCCCGACGCCCGCCGCCGAGTGCCCGGTCGTGTCCACGAGCGACGAGCGGCTCGTCTGGCGCCCCAAGCCCGAGGACGTGCGCGCGTGGGTCGAGAAGCAGCAGAAGGCCGGATGGAAGTAGCCGCGCGCGTGGACGCCCGCGCCCGGCGGGTGCGCGCAACGTGAGGCGCGTGCGTCCGCGTGCGCTCGCCATCGCGCTGCTCGCGCTGCTCACGCAGGTCGCGAGCTCCGCGTGCCGCGGCGAGGGGCGCGAGAAGATCCGCCCCGTCGACGAGACCCGCACGAGCAAGCCTCCGTGCCCCACGACCTGCGGCGGCAAGTGCGTCGATCTCCGGCGCGACGCGGCGAATTGCGGTAGGTGCGGGGCGTCCTGCGGCGCGACGGGGCAGTGCCTGCTCGGGCTGTGCGCGCGGAGCATCGGCTGGGCCGACACCCTTCGCAGGGTGGACGCGCAGGCGGACGCCGACGCGGCAGCGGCGGCAACGGCGGCAGCGGCGGCAGAGGCGGTAGAGGCGGCAGGCGCGGCAGACGCGGTAGGCGCGGGCTCGGCGGTCGTCGACGCCTCCGCCGCGACGGCGGCGAGCCGGACGAGGCCGTCGACGCTCGCGTTCGTCTGCGACCGCGAGCACGCCGCCCCCTCGCTCTGGGGGAGCGATCTGTACACCGCCGACTCCTCGCTCTGCGGCGCCGCGGCGCACGCGGGCGCGATCTCGACCAAGGGCGGGGCCTTCGTCGTCGAGCGCCGCCCGGGCGCAGCCACCTACGACGGCAGCGCGCGCTTCGGCGTCACCTCGATGCCCTGGGGCGCCTTCGACGAGAGCTTCGTCGTAGTGGCCGAGAGCTGCGTCCCCGCCGCCATGCGCTGTGGAGCACAGTGCGTCGACGTCACGGGCGATCGGCGGCACTGCGGCGCGTGCGGGCACTCGTGCCCCGCCGGACAGGCGTGCCTCGCGGGCGGCTGCGTCGAGGGCGAGGCCGCGGGCAAGGACACGAGCGCGAGCGCCAAGGGCTGCAGCCCGGGGGTCGAGTACACCTTCCAGTGCCCGGCGTACGCGACGTCGGGAGCCACGGTCTGGGGGACCGAGCTCTACACCAACGACTCGTCGATCTGCGTCGCCGCGGTGCACGCCGGCAAGATCCCCGCGAGCGGCGGCCGCGTGACGATCACCATGCGCGCGGGCGCGGCACGCTACGTGGGCAGCACGCGCAACGGCGTCACGAGCGAGGGCTGGGGGAGCTGGCCGTGCAGCTTCGAGGTCGCGACGGCCAAGCCCGCCCCCTGAGCGTGGCGCTCAAGGGCACTCGCAGCCCGCGGTCGCGCACTTGGCCGTGTCGAGCTTCACGGAGAGCGTGAAGGTCACGCCGGCCACCGCCTTCGTCTGGTCGACGACGATCGTGAACCAGCCGTCCGCCGGCGCGATGAAGCTCTCCGGGCTCACCGCGCCGCACACGGCGGTCGTGTCGCACGCGGTGGACGTAGGCGCGCCGCAGCCGGTCGTGTCCTGGGCGATCTTGAGCATCAGCGCGCCGGGATCGCCGGCGCAGGCCGCCCCGGAGGCGGTCGCGGTGATGCGCTCGTTCTTGCGCAGGAAGATGCGGTAGAGCTTGTCGAAGCCGCTGTCGTTCAGGCAGCTCGTGTCGTTGTGGTTGAAGCCTCCCGACAGGGCGCAGGTGTCGTCCGAGCGCGACCACCCCGCGGCGCTCTTGGCCGATGTGCGGCCGATGACGCGGGCCACGTCGCACCCTTGCGCGCTCTGCGCGCCGTCCGCGCAGGCGTTCGCGGGGAGCGCGCATCCGGCGTCGGTGGCGCCCGTGTCGGCCGGGCCCGTGTCGGCCGGGCCCGTGTCGGCCGGCCCGCTGTCGACGGGACCCGTGTCGGCCGGGCCCGTGTCGGCCGGTCCGCTGTCGACGACCGTGGAATCCCCGCTCGCGGCGTCTCGCGCGTCGGCTGCGTCGGCTGCGTCGGCCGCGTCGGCGGCCGCATCGAGCGTCGCGTCGAGGGCTCCGTCGGCATCCGCGTCGCCGGCGGCGTCGAGCGTCGCGTCCGCCAACGCGTCTCCGTCCATCGCGTCCGTCGCGCCGTCGCCGGTGGCCGTGTCGACGAGGGTCGAGTCGGCGGCCGCCTCTGCGTCGAGGTCGGCGTCGAGCCGCGCGCCGTCGACGCCGCAGTCCGGAAGGCACTCCTGGATCTCGAGGTCGTCGATCCCACCGACGGCTGCGCAGCCCGCGCACAGCGCTGCGAGCGACGCGGGCCAGAGCGCGAGGAACGCGGCAGCGACGGACCTGCGCACGCTCCGAGCAGACCAAGTCGGCGCCGGTCGGTCAACGGCGGTCGAGGGCGGCGACGGCGCGCTTCGCCCAGGCGCGGATCCTTTTGCTAGCGTAGGAGCGAGAAGATGCCGCGACGCTCCACACGCGAGGGGACGAGGGCGCGCGGCGCGCGGGCGCTGCTGCTCGCCGGCGCGCTCA
>CAIXWQ010001111.1 GCA_903923175.1 uncultured delta proteobacterium
AGCGCCGCCGCGATCGCGCCGACGCGCCCCGCTGGCTCCAGGGGCGTCCCCGGCACCGCGCACCCACCCGAGGCCCCCGAGCTCTGCGACGCGACGCAGAGCCCGCTCCCGTCGCAGCTCGCCCCTGGCGCGCAGTCGGACGTCGCCCGGCAGACGCCCCCGCACTTGCCGTCGGCGCAGAGGTACGGCGAGCAGTCCTTCGACTCGCCTGTGTCGGCGGAGATCTGCGAGCGACCATCGGCGCTGCAGGTCGTCCCCGGCACGCAGGCCCCGCTCGGGTTGCAGGCGTAGCCGGCGGCGCAGTCGCCCGGCAGCTTGCAGGTCGTGTTGCAGGCGGTCGCGCCGCACGCGTACGGCTCGCACTTCGGGCGCGCGCCGTGCGGCTGGCCGGTGACGGTGCTGCACTTGCCCGCGCTCCCCGCGACGTCGCACGCCTGGCACTGGCCGTCGCACTTCGCGTCGCAGCAGACGCCGTCGACGCAGGCGCCCGAGCCGCAGTTGCCGGCGCTGGTGCACGCCGCGCCGGTCGTCGCGAGCTGGAAGAGCTCGGCCGCGGAGCTCAGCTGCCCGAGGGCGTCGAAGCCGCCGGCGATCATGATCGTGCCGTCGGCGAGGCGCGTGGCCGAAGCGGCCGCGTGCGCGTGCGGCATCGGATCGGCCGCGAGCCACCCGTCGCTCGCGGGATCGTAGATCTCGGCGCTCGAGAGCACGCCGGTGCCGTCGATGCCGCCGACGACGAGCACGCGCCCCGAGGGGAGCACCTCGGCCGCGTGGAAGCTCCGCTTCGACTTCATCGACGCCGGCGACTTCCAGAACCCGATGACGCCGTACACGTCGGCCGTCTCGACGATCACCGACTGGTCGAGCCCGCCGGCGACCAGAATGCTGCCGTCCGGGGTCATCGTCGCCGTGTGCCCGAGGCGCGCGTGCGGCATCGTCGACGCGGCCGTCCACTTGTTCGTCGCCGTGTCGTAGATCTCGGCGGACGCCAGCGTGAGCGTCTGCCCGGTCTGCGGGGGCATGCCGCCGCCGGCGATGAAGAGGCGGCCGACCGTCGGCGTCGCCGGGTTCACCAGCAGCGTCGCGGTGTGCACCGCGCGCGCGGTCGCGAGCGGGGGGCCCGCCGTGACGGTGCCGGCGACCGGATCGTAGATCTCGGTCGTCGACAGGAGCTTGAAGCCGCCCGCGCCGTCGGGCGTGGAGCCGCCGACGACGAGGACCCTGCCGTCGGGGAGGAGCGTGGCGGTGTGCCCGGCGTTCGGGATCGAGACGGCCGGGCCCGCGCTCCAGGTCTTGGTCGCGGGGTCGAAGAGCTCGCTCGTCGACGTCCCCAGGTTGCCCCCGGTCGCCCCGGCGACGACCCAGACCCGCCCGTCGCGGAGGGTGACGGCGGCGTGCGAGGCGCGGGCGACGGCGAGCTTCGGCAGCGCGCTCCAGGTCTTGGTGACGGGATCGAAGAGCGCGGCGTCGCCGTAGACGTTCGTCAGGTTCTGATCGGTCGCGCCGCCCGCGAACAGGATCTTCCCGTCCTTGAGCACCGACGCGCTGTGGAACGCGAACCCGTGCGGCATCGGCGCGGCGGTCGTCCAGACGCCGTCGGCGGAGGCGCGACTCGGGAGAGCGAGCAGGGCGAGGAGCGTGAGGAGCGCGGCCTGCGAGCAGGCGCCGAGCGCCCGGGGGTTGCGGGGCGCGGCGAGGGGGCGCGGACGACGGAGCATGGGGGCTAGCAAGTCCAAGGGGTGACGCTCCGGGCTTTCGACGGCTGCGGTGGGTTCGAAACACGCATGGATGAGCGGCCTCGCGGGAATGCTGCGGGAGCCTACCGCTCACCGCGAACAGAACGCCTGCCGCCCTACCGCATCGGGGTATGTAGGCCGCGCTTCCGCAGGCGTCCATGGGGCGTTTCGACGTCGAGCCGGGCGCGGGCGGGCGGCTGCGGCACGCGAGGTCGTCGAGGTGCGGGCCGCGCGTCGCGGTGGCCCCGGCGCGCGCCGAGCTCGTGGCGGTCGG
>CAIXWQ010001112.1 GCA_903923175.1 uncultured delta proteobacterium
CATCGAGGTCGACATGCTCGCGCAGTCGTTCTTCTGGAAGCACCCCGAGACCGAGACCGTGGTGCTGCGCCCGGTGCACATCCTCGGCAGCGTGCACAACGCGCCGTCGAACTACCTGCGCCTGTCGGTCGTGCCGACGCTCTTCGGCTTCGATCCCATGGTGCAGGTCATCCACGAGGACGACGTCGTGCACGCCGTGCGGCTCGCGCTCCGCCCCGGCGTGAAGGGGATCTTCAACGTCGCCGGCCCCGATCCGGTGCCGCTCACGCACCTGGTCAAGACGCTCGGCAAGCCGACGCTCCCGATCCCGCACTTCGCCAAGGGGATCATGCGCCGGCTGTACGACTGGCGCGTGTCCGACTTCCCCGCGCCCGAGCTCGATCACCTCAAGTACGTCTGCATGGTCGACGACCGCCGCGCCCGCGAAGAGCTCGGCTACTCGCCGCGTCACTCGCTCGAGGAGACGGTCCGCGCGGTCGAGCAGATCTAGGCCGAGCGCTCCGACCCCGCGCGCCCGACGGCGGCGCCGAGCCCGGCGCCGGCCACGCGCTCCGGCTCCGCTGTCTGATCCGGGGCGCCTCGCGACACTATCTCCAGGTGATGGGTCCCGATACGACGCAGCGCCGCGCCGCGGCCGAGGCCGTGCTGGCGTGGTCGGCCCGGCTCGATCAGCTCGACTACTACGAGATCCTCCGCGTCCCCGCCCGCGATGCGAAGGGGCAGCCGCCGTCGCCCGAGGCGCTGCGGCAGGCGTTCCAGGGCTTCGCGGGGGCGTTCCATCCCGAGCGCTACAAGGCGGAGAGCACGGCCATCCAGGAGGCCGCGACGCGCATCTTCCGGCGAGGCAACGAGGCGCTGCGCGTGCTCGGCCACCCGCAGCTGCGCCAGAAGTACGACTTCGAGCGGCGCAACGGCGTGCTGCGGCTCTCGACGGACGAGATCGCGCGCGCCTCCTCCACGAAGATCCCGGCCGTGCAGCCGACCCCGGTGGTCGCCCCGCCGCCGCTCGCGGCCGCGGGCTCGGCGCCTCCGATGGCGAAGTCGGCGCCTCCGATGGCGAAGTCGGCGCCTCCTTTGGCGAAGTCGGCGCCTCCTTTGGCGAAGTCGGCGCCTCCGATGGCGAAGTCGGCGCCTCCTGCAGCGTCGGGCTCGGCGCCCCCGGCCGCCGGCTCCTACGAGTCGATCGTGACCAGCGCGGCGGCCGTGCCGTTCGCGAAGGAGGCCGATCGCATGCTCGCCCGCGGCGCCGAGAAGCACGCGCTGCTGCAGCTACGCATCGCGCTCAGCAAGGAGCCCGCGAACCGCAAGCTCGCCCAGGGCGTCGACGCGCTCACCGCCTTGCTCGCGGGCGCGAAGCGCTGAGGCGAGGCCCGACGCGCGCGCCCGCCGCTCGGCGGACTCCCGCGCCGGCCCGACCGCTCACTGGATCAAGATGTGGCAGGTGCAGCCGGCCTGGCTGCCGGTGCACATCGTCCCGCTGCCGTCGCGGCAGTCGACCGCGTTGCAGCAGTCCGCGCCCGTCTTGCAGCCTTGGCCGTACAGCGCGCACGCCGGGGGCGTCGCGTCGGTCGTGCCGCCGTCGGCCGGCGGGCTTCCGTCGGTCGTGCCCGCGTCGGCGGGCGGCGGAGGGACGTACGCGCCGCAGGTGCCGTTCGCCGAGCCCGGCGGCTTGTTGCAGGTGAGCCCCGCGCAGCAGTCGCCGTCGATGGTGCAGGTCGCCCCCGAGCGCTCGCAGCTGGCGCCGCCGCAGACGAAGGGCGGGGTCGCGCCGGCCGGATTCGGCACGCAGGCCACGCCGCCGCAGCAGTCGCCCGAGTACGCGCAGGCGCCCCCCGCGGCCTTGCAGCTGCCGCCGCCGTTGCAGCGCGGCACGCCGAGCGTGTCGAGCTTGCAGTCGCTCTTGGCGCCGAGCGCGCTGCAGCAGTCGTTGCGCGCCGAGGAGACGGTGCACTGGTAGATCGAGTCGGCCTTGTAGTGGCAGACCGCCCCCTCGGGGTTGCAGCTCATCGGGTTGCGGCAGATGCCGATCGTCTCGCCCGCGAGGAACTCGCACGTGACGTTGCCGTCGCCCGGCACGCCCGAGCCGGCGCCGCCGCAGCAGTCCGCGTCCTTCTTGCAGAGGTCGCCCGTCACGTGGCAGCCGTTCGCCGGCTGGCAGATGTGCACGCCGGTCGGCCCGTACGGCGCGCAGAGCCGGCTGCAGCAGTCGCCGCAGCCGTTGCACACGGTGCCGTCGACGCCGGTGCAGTTGCTCGCGCCGGGGGCGTTGACCGCGCACGCGCCGAGCGCCTTGCCCGTCGCGATGTTGCAGATGCCCGAGCAGCAGTCGGTGCCGTGGGCGCACACGTCGCCGAGCTGCGTGCAGTACGAGGCCGCGAGCTGGCACTTGCCCGTTTTGCAGAGCGACGAGCAGCACTGCGCGTTGGTCGTGCAGTCGTTGCCGGCCGTCTTGCAACTCGGGTTGAGCGCCTGACAGGTGCCGGCGCTGCACGAGCCGCCGCAGCACTGCGCGTTGCTCGCGCAGGCCTTGCCGTCGGACACGCACGCGGTCGCCGAGCACGCGCCGGCCACGCACGAGAGCGAGCAGCAGTCGGTGCTGCTCGTGCAAGGCTGGAGGTTCGCCTTGCAGGCGCCGATGGACGACGTGCAGTGGTTGCCGCTGTCGCAGACGCCGGAGCAGCACTGCGCGCCCGACGCGCAGAGGTCGCCGTAGGGCCTGCACGAGGTCGAGCCGTCACCCGCGGCGTCGCCCTGCGCGTCGGTCACGGGGGCGCCGTCCGGAGAGACGACCTGCCCGTCGGGGAGGACGACCGCGCCGTCCGGGAGCACGACCGAGCCGTCCGGGAGGCCGCTCGTGCAGGTCGGATCCGTCGCCGGATCGCACGAGAGGTTCAGATCGCTCGAGCCGCAAGCAGCGACGACCCCGCCGCCGCCGACGGCGAGCACCAGACATCCGAGCCACGCCTTGGCGAAGCGACGACGCATGAGGACTCCCTTCCGCGGAGGCTCGATGCCGACCCAGCGCGTACCGTTCTAGTGCGCGCCCACGCCGGGGATCAGGCACTGGCGGGGCACGAGCCGGGGCGGTTGCGCTGGCGCAGCCTCGAGGCCGCGACGTGTGGGGGGAGGCGCTACTCGTTGCCGCCGCCGCCGCCGAGCAGCTCGTAGAGCTCGTCGTCGCCCTTCGGCGTCTCGAGCAGCTCGCCGCCGGCGCCGTCGCGCCGCACGACGAACACGCGCCGCTGCACCGAGTCGGAGGTCTCGCGGGCCCAGACGCTCACGTAGTTCACGCCCGGGCGCAGCGGCAGCTCCATCTCGAAGCCGGCCTTCTTCGGGTCTCCGCCGGTGCGGTTGGAGCGGTAGTAGACCTTGCGCGAGCCGACGAACGCGTAGACGTCGAGCACCCGATCGCCGTCCTGCGCGAAGCCCTTGAGCTTGATCTTGTCGCCGCGCGTGACGAGCTCGGGGGTCTCGACCGAGATCGACGGAGGCGAGTGGGCGAGGAGGTCGGCCCACGCCTGCGCCGAGGCCGCGGCCTCGCCCGGCTTGGCCGACGCGGCGGGCTTCGCCGGTGGCGGCAGCGTCCCGCCGGCGAGCTTGCCGTTCGTCTTCTTCACGAACGCGAAGCGCTCGCCGCCGAGCTGCACGCGCAGCCAGTCGCCGTAGCTGCCGTCGACCGCGAGCGCCCCGCTGGCCGGCAGCTCGCCGAAGGGTTTGTCGCCCTCGCGCGGCGCCCCGAAGATCGACACGGCGGCGCCGTTGGTGCGGTACACGCCGGTCGTGGCCGTCACCGCGAACGGCGACTCGATCGGCATCACGATCCGCTCGCTCGCCGACTCGCGGAGATCCGCGTCGCGCACGCTGAGCTGCAGCTTCACCTCGCTCGGCGGCGGCGGCGGCGAGCCCCCGGGTGGCGCGGCGAGCGAGCTCGGCACGTTGAACGTGAAGCGGATCCGGCGCTCCTCGCCCGGCGCCATGTTCGACAGGTCGAAGCGGGCGTCCTTGAGGAAGAGCCAGTCGCCCGAGAGGTTCTTGACCGCGGCCTCGGTCTCGTGGCTCCGGCCGTCGCCGACGTTCTTCACCGTCACGTACATCGAGGCCTTCTCGCCGAGCTGCAGCAGCCCGTCGTGGTTGCCCTCGACGTCGTCGACGACCTGGTACGCGTACGCGAACGAGGGGCGCGGCAGCGCCTTCACCGTGGTGCGCAGCTCGGCCTGCGCTGGCACGTGCTCGTGCGCCTCCTCGAACTTGATCTTCACCGCGTCGGCGCGCGTGACGGTGTCCTTCGGGATGTGGCAGACGCGCGGGGCGTCCTTCGGCGCGGGGGTCGACGAGCCGGGCTTGCTCCCCTCGGTCTCGCAGTAGCCGAGCGGCGTGACCCACGTGCGCGACTTGCCCGGCTCGATCTTGCCGAACACGAGCTCCTTGCCGTCGAAGATCGGCGCGTCGCTCTTGGTCTGCGCGCGCAGCCGGTAGAGCGGCACGGTGCCGTCGTTCTGCACGGTGATCTTCAGCTCGAGCGGCTCGCCGGCGGTGACCTCGGCGCCCGGCTTGCTGGGCTCCACGGTGACCTTGATCTTCGAGGCGTCGAACCCGGCGGCGACCTCCTTGGGATCGGCCGCGTCGCTCCAGTCGACGCCGCCGATCTTGAGCAGCTCGTCCGAGACCTTCTTGATCTCCTCGACCCGCACGGTGTCGATCATCGGCTTGGCCTTCTTGACCAGCTCGGCGCGCTTGTCGAAGGTCGGGCCGACCGCCTTGAGGAAGCGGCGCGCGAAGTTGATCTGGAAGTCGAGGGCGAACTGGTCGTCCGGGTCGCCGCCGCGCTCGCGGAGCGCCGCGCGGTCCTCGCGCGACAGCGCGTACTTGAGCACCTCGAGCGGCCGGCCGCCCTCCTTGGCCTTCGCGTTCGAGAGGTGCGCCGACAGATCGCGCTCGCGCAGCAGCGGCGCGTCGGCGTCGAGGTCGAGCTCCTGCAGGTCCGCGGTCATCGGATCGAGCTCGACGTCGGGCGGGATGCCGACCGACTGGATGGAGATGTCGCCCGGCGTGAGGTACTGCGCGATGGTGATCTTGAGCGCCGCGCCCTCGGGCGGGATGTTGCGCTCGACCTTCTGCACGCTCCCCTTGCCGAAGCTCGTCTCGCCCACGATCACCGCGCGATCGAGGTTCTTCAGCGCGCCGGCCACGATCTCGCTCGCCGAGGCCGAGCCCGAGTTGATGAGCACGACGATCGGGTAGTTCGGCTCGTTGTGATCGTCCTTCGCGGTGAGCTCCTCGCGCCCCTCCTTGCGCCCCTCGGAGACGACGATCGCGCCCTCCTTGACGAACGCGTCGACGACCCGCTTGGCCTGATCGAGCAGGCCGCCCGGGTTGCCGCGGAGATCGAGCACCAGCCCCTTGTCGTGGCCCGTCGCCTTCAGCTCGCGCATCGCCGCGAGCATGTCGGGCGCGGTGGTCTCGGCGAACTGCTTGAGGCGGATGTAGCCGACGCCGTCGTCGAGCCCCTTCGACTCGACGCTCGAGACGTGGATCTCCTCGCGCGTGAGCTTGAAGGCCTTGCTCGCGAAGCCGTCCTTGCCGTCGCGCCGGACCACGAGCGTGACCTCCGTGTCGGGATCGCCGCGGAGGCGCTGGACGGCCTCGTTGATCCCCATGGTGGTGGTCGACTCGCCGTTGATCTGGATGATGCGATCGAAGCGCTGGAGCCCGGATTTGCCCGCGGGGGTGCCGGGCATGGTGCTCATGATGGTGAGCGTCTTGTCGCGGATCGAGATGACGATGCCGAGGCCGCCGAACTTGCCGCTGGTGGTGACGCTGAAGTCGCGGAAGGCCTCGGGCGAGAAGAGCACCGAGTGCGGATCGAGCGTGCGCAGCATGCCGTTGCAGGCCGCGTACTCGACCTCGCGCAGATCGATCTCGGGGGCGTCCTTGAGGTTGGTCTCGAGGAACGAGAAGACGGTGCGCACGTGGCGCAGCACGTCCCACGGCCCCTTCACGTCGGAGATGTCGAGCTTGATCTCCTTGTCGTCGGCGCGGACGTGCACGACGTTGCCGCCGGGCTCGACCGACACCAGCACCTGCGCGATGTCGCGCTGCACGGCGTTGAGCGAGGCGACCAGCAGGTTGCGCGGATCGACGCGCTTGGGGTCGACGTACTCGTCGCTGATCAGCTCGAGCGTGCGCTGGACGACGATCGCCTTCGAGAGCGCGTAGGGCCCCTTCTTCTTGCCCGGCTCGGTGACCGCCGCCTGCGCGCCGCCGTAGAGCCCGCGATAGAGGAACTCGCCAGGGCGCGAGAACTTGAGCGCGAGCCCGGTGGCGACGGCGAGGGAGCCAGCGACGAGGACGGCGCGACCGAGGCGTTCACGTTGGGGCATGGTGGGGAGGGGGGGAGTATAGGGGCCGACGTCTCATCGTGCCCGTGCTCGTGTCTCGTGAACCTCACCCCCGCCGTGGTTCGAAGCGGCTCTCTTCCCCCTCTCCGCCTGCGGAGAGGGGGCCAGGGGGTGAGGTAGAGACGCACGGCCTCCCCGATTCGTTCCACCGGATCCTTGCCGCCTCCCTTCTGCTGGCCCGCTCGACCGCCCAGAGGAGCCCCCCATGCGCCGAATTGCCGCGTCTTTCGCCTTCGCGTCCGTGACCGTCGCGCTCTTCGCTTGCGGCGGGAGCGAGCCCAAGCCCGCCCCGGCCACGCCGATCGCGGTGGCGCCCGGCAGCGGCGATCCGTACGTGATGTCGAGCGCGTCGGCCGAGCCCACGCCTCCCCCGTCGGCGACCGTGGCGCCGGTCGCGTCGACCCCGCCCGAGCCGACCGTCGAAGGCCCCAAGGTCGGCGAGGCCGCCCCCGCGCTCGTCGCGACCGCCTCGAACGGCACCAAGATCGACCTGGCGAAGCTCAAGGGCAAGCACGTCGTCGTGTACTTCTACCCGAAGGACGACACGCCCGGATGCACCAAGGAGGCCTGCGCGTTCCGCGACGCGTGGGCGAAGTACCAGAAGGACGGCGTCTACGTGATCGGCGTCTCCGAGGACGACGACAAGTCGCACCAGGAGTTCGCGAAGAAGCACAAGCTGCCGTTCCCGCTCCTCGCCGACAAGGACGGCAAGATCGCCAAGGCGTTCGGCGTGCCTGTGAAGGAGGGCTACGCGATGCGCGTGACCTACCTGATCGGCCCCGACGGCAAGGTGAAGAAGGTCTACCCGAAGGTCGATCCGGGCGTGCACTCGGACGAGATCCTCGCCGACGTGAAGGCGAAGTAGCCGCGCGTCCGCGCTGCTGCACGCCCCGCTGCCATACCGGCGACCGCGCATGGATGCTCACCTCGCGCGCGTGACCTTCGCGCTCTCGGCGCTGCTGCTCGCGGGCGCGCCGGCGTGCGGCCGCGATCGGGCGGCGTCGGGAACGTCGGGAGGCCCGGCGGCCGCTTCGTCGTCGCCCCCGGGCGCGGCGCCGTCCCTGGGCGCCTCCGCGGACGCCTCGGCCTCGGCCG
>CAIXWQ010001113.1 GCA_903923175.1 uncultured delta proteobacterium
CGCAACGAGGCGCGCGCGGCGCACGACGTCGCCGCTCGCCGCCACGCGGGCGAGCCCGCCCAGCCGAGCGTGGACCGCGCCGTTCGCGCCTGCGTTCGCGCCTGGGTCCGCGTCGGCGCGGCGGTCGTCAGCCATCGGTCGCCTCCCGTCCGGCGCCCGTCACCCCGTCAGAGCCGACCCGCTCGGGGAGCTCGGCGCCGCCTCGAGCGCGGATGCCGAAGCCGAGCCAGGTGCGAGCGCGGCGGTCGCGCAGCGGCGGCTTGGCCTCGCGGCTGGCGATGCCGATCAGGAAGCCGCGGAGCGCGGCGGGGGCGCGCGGAGCGTCGAAGTTGCGGACGAGGCCGCGGAAGACTGCCTGCACGAGTTCTTCGAGGTCGGAGGAGGGGCCGAGGCTGCGCGCGAGGAGGCCGCACACGAGCGACGCGCGCCGGCGAAGCGCGATCTCGCGGCGACGGTCGCGACGGCGGCGATCGCGACGGCGGCGATCGCGACGGAGGGGGCGGCGGCCCCCGGGGGCCTGAAGGAAGGCGTCTCGGGCCCGACGGCGGAGCCGGGTGCGGCGGGCGGTTTGCGTGAAACCTCCGTTCGTGGCGTCCTGGGCGGCCATGTCGCCGTCCGCTCCGCCCAACGCCGCCGTGATCGCTCGCGCCTTCGGCGTCCTCGGCGCGCTCGAGGTGCCGCTCGGCCTCGGACTGCTGCGCCTCTCGACCGAAGGGCGCCCCTCCGAGGCCGAGGCGGTCGCGCTGATCCACCACGCGCTCGAGCGCGGCGTCCGCGTGCTCGACACGGCCGACTCGTACGGCCTGAACGACCGCGACCTGCACTACGGCGAGCGGCTCGCGCGCGCCGCGATCGCCACGTTCGCGGGGGCGCGCGACGAGGTGCGGGTGATCACCAAGGCCGGGCTCGCGCGGCCGAAGGGGAAGTGGGTCCCCAACGGCAGCCGCGCGCACCTGCGCCGGATGGTCGAGGAAAGCCTCGCGGCGCTCGGCGTCGAGCGGCTCTTCTTGCTGCTGCTCCACGTGAACGATCCGCGCACGCCGTACGAGGAGAGCCTCGCGGCGCTCGCGGAGCTGCAGCGCGAAGGCAAGCTCGAGCACGTCGGGCTCTGCAACGTCTCGATCGCCGAGGTTCGGCAGGCCGAGCGTCACTTCCCCGTCGCGGCCGTCCAGAACGAGCTGAGCGTCGTCGATCGCGGCAGCGCCAACGACGGCGTGGTCGAGCTCGCGCGTCGGCTCGGCATCCCCTTCCTCGCGCATCGGCCGCTCGGCGGGCACGCGAAGACCGCCGGGCTCCTCAAGAACCGCGCGCTCAAGCCGCTCGCGACGCGCCACGCGATCAGCCCGCACGAGGCCGCGCTGGCCGCGCTGCTCGATCTCGGCGGGCCGGTGCTCCCGCTCTTCGGCGCGACGCGGCGCGAGAGCGTCGAGTCGAGCCTCCGCGCGCTGCAGGTCACGCTCGACGACGCCGACCGTGAGGCGCTCGCGAGCCGCATCTCGTTCGCGCCGAGCGCGCAGGCCCTCGCCGACGTGGCGCCGCCGCTCGCACCGCACGAGCTCGCCACGCTCGCCGCGCGCCACGCGCTCGTCGCGGGCGTCGGGCCTGGCGATACGCCCGAGGTCGTCCTGGTCATGGGCATCCAGGGCGCCGGGAAGTCGGCCGAGGTCGAGCGCTACGTCGCGAGCGGCTACGAGCGGCTGAACCGCGACACGCTCGGCGGCACGCTCGAGGGGCTGGTCCCGAGGCTCGGCGAGCTGCTCGCCGCGGGGCGCACGCGCGTGGTGCTCGACAACACCTACCCCACGCGTGTGTCTCGACACCCGGTGATCCGCGCCGCACACGCGCACGGCGTCCCGGTGCGCTGCCGCCACCTCGCGACGCCGATCCACGAGGCGCAGCAGAACGTCGCGCTGCGGGTGCTCGAGCGCCACGGGCGCCTCCTCGGGCCCGACGACCTCAAGCAGCTCGCCAAGGAGGATCCGAACCTGCCGCCGCCGCAGGCGCTCGCGCGGTGGGCCGCCTGCTTCGAGCCGCCGCACGTCGACGAGGGGTTCGGCGTCGTCGAGGAGATCCCGTTCGTGCGCCGCGTCGACCCCTCGTTCACCGGCAAGGGGCTGCTGCTCGACGTCGACGGGACGCTGCGCAAGACGCTGAGCGGCGAGCGCTTCCCGCGGTCGCCCGACGATCTCGAGCTGTTGCCCGGCCGCCGCGAGGCGCTCCAGCGCTGGCTCGACGACGGCTACTCGCTCTTCTTCGTCTCGAACCAGAGCGGCATCGCGTCGGAAACCGTCACGCGCGAGGCGGTCGACGCCGCGTTCGCGCGCACCATCGAGCTGCTCGGCCTGCCGGTCCGCGAGGTCGCCTACTGTCCGCACCCGGCCTTTCCGGTGGGCTGCTTCTGCCGCAAGCCGCTCCCCGGGCTCGGCGTCTCGCTCGTCCGGCGGCACCGGCTGTCACGCGAGCACCTCGTGATGGTCGGCGACCTGTCGACCGACGAGGAGTTCGCGCGCGCGATCGGCGCGAGATACGTGACCGCGGCCGAGCTCTTCGGAGGGTGAGTCGCACGACCTCGCGCTAGCCTGCGCCCATGGTGACGCTCCACGAGGCCGTGGCGGCCGAGCGCTTCGTGCTCGAGAACCTGATTCAGCTCTACGTCTACGACTGGAGCGAGCTCGGCCCTTTCGAGCTCGGCGAGGACGGCCGCTTCGAGGCGCCCCCGCTCGGCCCCTACTGGGAAGACGAGGAGCGTCATCCGTTCCTGCTGCGGGTCGACGGCGCGCTCGCCGGCTTCGCGCTCGTGCGCGCGCGCAGCCGCCTCAGCGGCGCGCCGGGCGTGTTCGACATGGCCGAGTTCTTCGTGGTGCGGCGCCACCGTCGGCAGGGGGTCGGTCGCGCGGCGGCGCGGCTCGTGTTCGAGCGCTTTCGAGGGGCGTGGGAGGTGCGGCAGCGCGTCGAGAACCCGGCGGCGACGGCGTTCTGGCGCAGCGCGATCGCGACCTTCACCGGCGACGGCTTCGAGCAGAGCGCGTGGAGCGACGAGAAGGGGAGCGGCGTCGTCCAGCGCTTCTGGAGCGCTTCGTAGCGGAGCGAGCGCGACGCCGAGGCCTGGCGGGCGCCGGGCTTCAGGTCCGCCGCGCGACCGGCTCGAACGCGATCTTCCCCGCCTGCGGCCGCGCGAAGAACAGATCGAGCCGCACCTTCGGGTGCGCGCTCGCCAGCGCCTCGCCGGCGAGCGCGAGATCGGCGAGCTGCACCGCCCGGAGCGCGTCGACGGAGAGCGCGGGGTTGCGGTGCCGGTAGTGCCCGCACGCCTCGTGCGCGACCAGCAGCACGTGCTCGATGGCGTGGCCGCGGATGAGGAACGTCGTCGCGCGCGTCATCGCGTCGAGATCGACGAACCCCGAGGTGAGCAGGTTCAGCAGGCCGGGGCCGCCCGGCAGCGTGATGGTGTCGAGGCGCGCGTGGCCGAGGTGGCGCGCGAGATCCTCGACGGCCTCGGTGAAGCGCCCGTCGGAGCAGTAGATGGCGAGCGCCTTCGGGTGCGTGGCGGCGTACGGGGAGGCGGCGAGGAACAAGTGACGCCAACCTAAGGACGCGCCGCCGCTCCGCAATCCACTCTGTTTGCGCGGGTTTCTCGGAGCGCGGGCCCTGGCGCGCGCGCCGTCACTCCTCCGTAGGCGGCTCGCGCTCGCCGGCCGCGTCGTCGGGCCCGCCCTCGGTCGCCGTCACGCGCACGCTCACGCCCGCGCCTTCGGCCGCCGCGCGCTCGCGGGCCTTGTCCTTCTTGCTCTTGCGCCGCCCCTTCACGCCGCCGCTCGGATCGCGCTGCGGCACCGCGAGCTGCGTCGGCTCGAAGCCGACCAGGCGCTCGCGCTCCAGGGCGAGGTGATGGCGCCGCTCGATGAGCCGGAAGTGCTCGTGGCTCTCGGCCGTGACGAAGCTCACGGCGACCCCGGGCTCGCCCGCGCGCCCGGTGCGCCCGACGCGGTGCGCGTAGTCGGTCGGCGAGCGCGGAAGCTCGTAGTTCACCACCGCCGGCAGCTGCGCGACGTCGAGCCCGCGCGCGGCGACGTCGGTCGCGACGAGCACCCGCAGGCGCTCGGCCTTGAAGTCGGCGAGCGCCGCGGTGCGCGCGCCCTGGCTCAGCTCGCCGTGCAGCGCCGCGGCGGCGAGCCCGGCGCGCGCGAGCTTCGAGGCGAGGTGATCGGCGCCGTGCTTGGTGGCGACGAACACGAGCACCCGCGACCAGCCCTCGGTCTCGAGCAGGTGACGGAGCAGCATGGTGCGGCGCTCGGTGTCGACCTCGAGGGCCCTATGGACGATCTCCGCGGGCGTCGACGCCGACGCGCGCGCGTCACGCGCGTCACGCGCGTCACCCTCGCCGGCTTCCTCCGCCTCGCCTCGCGCCGCCTGCGCGCGCACGTCGATGCGCGTCGGCGCGCGCAGGAGCCGGTCGACCAGCGCGCACACGGCCGGGGGGAACGTGGCGGAGAAGAGCAGGCTCTGGCGCCGCGCCGGGAGCCGCTCGAGCACGCGCGCGAGCTCGTCCGCGAACCCGAGCGAGAGGAGCCGATCGGCCTCGTCGAGCACGAGCACCTCGAGCGAGGAGAGGTGCAGCGCGTTCTGCTCGAGCAGATCGAGCAGGCGCCCGGGGGTCGCCACCACGAGATCGGCGCCTCCGCGCAGCGCCATCATCTGCGGGTTGACGGAGACGCCGCCGACGGCGACGCAGGTCTTGAGCGGCTCGGCGAGGTGCGCGCCGTACCGCGCGACGACGTCGGCGATTTGCAGGGCGAGCTCGCGCGTCGGCACCAGGATCAGCGCGCGGACCGGGCGCGGGGCGGCGCGTCCGCGCGCGGCGAGGCGCTCGAGGATCGGCAGCACGAACGCCGCCGTCTTGCCGGAGCCGGTCGGCGCCGAGGCCCACACGTCGTGGCCGCCGAGGATCGCCGGAATCGCCTCGATCTGCACCGGCGTCGGCGCCTCGTGACCGAGATCGGCGATCGCGCGGAGCAGCGGAGCCGAGAGGCCGAGCGAGGGGAAGGTGATGAGCATGACGAAGCGCGCTCCCGTGCGCTCCCCGGGAGGGCTCGCGCAGCACGCTATAGCGCATCGACACGCCTGGACGCGCCTAGACGCGCCGTGACGCGCGTCACTCGCCACGGCCGAGCCGCGCGGCGCTCGCTTCGGGCCGCGCCCGCGCGGATCGCTCGGCGATCGCGCCCGCGATCCGGCACAATGCGTCGGTGAAACGCCAAGGAAGACTCGACGCTCGGCTCGCGTACCTGTTCGTGATCGCCGCCACCGGCTGCTCCAGCGGCGCGAGCGCGCAGGCCCCCACCGGCGACGCGACCACCGGCGACGACGCCGACGCGATGGCCGCGGACTCCTCGGCGGACACGCTCGCCGTCGCCGATGCGACCTCCGAGACCGGTGGCGAGACCCTCGCCGACGCAGGCGCAGACGCAGCCGACGCGCACGCGGACGCGCCGCCCTCCAGCGATGCCGCCGACGCGGCCGACGCCAAGGAGGCCGGCGGCACGACGACCGAGCTCTGCAACGGCGTCGACGACGACGGCGACCTCCTCGTCGACGAAGGGTGCGACGACGACGGCGACGGCTACTGCGACTCGGCCCTCGGCTACGCGAGCGGCGCGGCCTGCATGCCCGGCGACTGCGACGACACGAACGGCAACGTGCACCCGGGCTCGACCGTCTTCCAGGAGGGGGTCGACTACGACTGCGACGGCACGAAGAAGTACCTCGCGACGATCGTCGTCACGGTCGACGACGTGATCACGCAGCTCTGCGCCAACGGCGTCGACCTGACCCTGGGGCCCAACGCCTCGGCGTGGACCAGCGCCGACACGCACACCGTGATCATGCGCTCGGGGAACAACGTCGTCGGCATCTCCGGCAAGGACACCGGCATGGCGATCACCGCGATGGCCGCCATCGTGACGGTGAACGGCACGACCTACGAGACGAGCGGCGTGGCCGGCGGCCGCACGTACGCCCCCACCGATCCCGAGTGGGGCGCGACCCCGTGGCGCTACTTCGACAAGCTCGCGAGCGATCCGCAGAGCACCTGGTGCGACGTCGGCTTCGACGACTCGACCTGGGGCCCCGCGATGAACGCGTCGACCAGCGGCTCCGCGCCGTTCGAGGTCGGCCTCGCCGCGCCCTGGGGTTGCGGCACGACGCTCTGCACGGACTTCCCCGCCGACAAGCGCCCCAACTGGATCTGGGACCCCTACCCGACGAGCCTGCAGAGCGCCTGGATCCGGATCAAGATCGCGCTCCCCTGAGCGAGGCGCCGCGCGGGCGACGCTCGCGTGCTTGCCGTCCGAGATGCGCCGCCCGATCACGAAGCGCGCCGATGACCGTACGACTCGTCACCATCCCCTTCAGCCACTACTGCGACAAGGCGCGCTGGGCCCTCGAGCGCGGCGGCGTCCGCTTCACCGAGGAGGGGCACGCGCCGCTGCTCCACTGGCTCCCGGCGCTGCGCGCGGGCGGCCATCGCACCGTGCCGACGCTGGCGACGAAGGGCGGCGCGATCACCGACTCGACCGACATCCTGCGATGGGTCGATCGCCGCCTCGACGAGGCGCAGCGGCTGTTCCCGCACGGCGAGCCCGACGTCGAGCAGCTCGAGGAGCGCTTCGATCAGGCGCTCGGCCCCGCGACGCGCCGCTGGGCGTATTTCCACCTCTTCGACGATCGCGAGGGGTGCGAGGAGCTGTTCGCGCGCGCGGTGCCGGCCTGGGAGGCGAGCTTCACGCGGCTCGCGTTCCCCGGCGTCCGCGCGCTCATGCGTCGCGGCATGCGGATCGACGCCGCGCACGCGGCCCGCTCTTTCGCCCGCGTGGTCGAGGTCTTCGCCGAGGTCGAGCAGCGCCTCGCCGACGGCCGGCGCTACCTGACGGGCGACCGCTTCACCGCGGCCGATCTCACCTTCGCCTCGCTCGCGGCCCCCGTCGTGCTGCCGCCCGGCTACCTCGAGCGCGCGATGCCGCTCGAGCGGCTGCCGCCGGCGATCCGCCCCGAGATCGAAGCGTTCCGCGCGCGCCCGGCGGGCCAGTTCGTGATCCGCCTCTACGACGAGCGGCGCGCCGCGACGCCCGCGCGCTGATCGGGCGCGACGCCCGCGCGCGTCACGCGCGTCACACGCAAGCTCACACGCGCGCTCAAGCGCGGCCGCGGCTCGCGCCGGTCGTCACGCCGCCGGCGATCAGGTGGGCGAGCCGGAGCGGCTCCGGCAGGTGCCCGTGGAGCGTGGTGGCGGCGAGGAGCTCCGCGGCCTCGGCGCGGTCGAGGCCGACGCGCTGCACGAACACCTTGCCGAGCGGCTCGATCGCGCCCGCCGCCTGGATCTGGGCCCATTTGCGCGCGCCGCCCGGGACGCGCGCGAGGGCCGCCTCGACGGCGACGAGATCGGGCCGCCGCCGCATCACGACGAGCACCGGCACCGCCAGCGCCTGCGTGAGCGCGTGCACGTCGACGACGTTGAAGCCCGCCACCGCGATCCCCTGCAGCAGCACGGCGCGCACGTGCCGCGCGAACTGGCTCTCGCGCACGAGCGACGCCATCACGCGCGCGGCGTTCGCGCCGTCGCGGCGCACGCGCCCGCAGATCACGCCGTCGAGGCGCGTGCGCGCGCAGACCACGCCGACGAGCCGCACGTCGCCGCGGTGCTCGACCGCGAAGGGGGCGTCGTCGAAGCCCACGACGTTGGTGAGGTGACGCACGCTCCGAGCCTAGCAAGGCGGCACGCGACGACGCGCCTGCCGCGCTCGGTACCGCGCGCCCCGCGCCTACTTCTTCTTCGTCGTCCGCTCCACGCCCGCGCACGCCGTCGCGTCCTTCGACGCGTCGCACGCCTTCTTCCAGTCGGCGAGGACGCGCACCGCCTCTCCGTCCTTCTTCTCGGCGGCCTCGCGCAGCGAGGCGCAGGTCCAGACCTGGTAGTCCTCCGCGACGCAGCCCTTCGCCTTCAGCGCGATCGCCTTCTTGTGATCCTTCGGCACGCCCTCGCCCTTGTCGGCGCGCTTGGCGAGCTGATCGCACGCGTCGCCGCGGCCGAGCTCGCACGCCTTGCCGAGCAGCTCCACCGCCTTCGCGTCGTTCGCGGTCACGCCGTCGCCGCTCACGTAGAAGTCGGCGAGCCGGTAGCACCCCTCGCGCTCCTTCAGCGTGCAGGCCTTGTCGAGGTACTTCGCCGCGCGCGCGTGGTCCTCGGCGACGCCGTCGCTGCCGTTGCGCAGCGCCTCGCCGGCCTCGAGGCAGTCGCGCGCGCGCCCCTTCGCGTCGCACTTGGCGAGGCACTCCTTGCCGGTGCAGGCGCCGTCGTCGTCGCTCGTCTCGGCCGGCGGCGTCTCGGCGGAGTCGCTGGCCGAGGCGACGGCGGAGCCGGAGGCCGCGGGGCCGGCGGCGCCGGGCGCCTTGGCAGGGGCGGGGCCGCCGCAGGCGAACGGCGCAGCGAGGAGACCGAGGAGGAGGAGGGAGGCACCGAGCCGCGCGAGGTACGGAGAGCGCATGGCCGCTCGATAGTGCGCGACGCGCGGGGATGACAAGCGACGCCGGCCCGGCTCCGGCTGCGCTCCACGCGCGCTCCCCTGGACCCGCTCCCGCGCGACCGGCTCTACTTCCACGGTGGTCCCGCTCTCGCTGCAGGAAATCTTCGGCCTCTCCCCGCTCCCACTGCGCCTGCGCGAGGCCGTCGTCGCCGTGCGCGGCGCGCCCGGAATCCCCGGCTCGCGCTTCGATCTCACGAGCCTGCGCATTTTCCAGCCCGCGCTCAGCGTGCGCACCTGGCTCGGGCGCACGCGCGCCGATCGGCGCATCCCGATCTACAACCTCGTCAACCGCACGCCGACGCCGCTCGCCGACGGTTGGTCCGTGCGCAAGCGCCAGGTGCGCGACTTTCGCGGCGGCACGCTGACCTACGACAGCCACAACGGCACCGACTTCGCCGTGCCGGTGGGGACGGTGGTGACCGCGGCCGCGCCAGGGAAGGTGCTGCGCATCTCGAGCGAGTTCAACCGCGGCGGCCTCAAGCTCTTCCTCGATCACGGCGACGGGCTCGCGACCACCAGCAACCACCTCGCGCGCGCGCTGGTGGCGGTGGGCGACGTGGTCCGGCGCGGGCAGCCGATCGCGCTCTCGGGCTACAGCGGCATCGACGCGCTCGTCGCGTTCCCGTGGAGCGTGCCGCACGTGCACTTCAACGTGTGGCTCGACGGCGAGTACGTCGATCCGTTCGCCGCGCCGGCGCGCGCTGGCGAGCCGGTCGAGGCCTCGCTCTGGCTCGACGGCGAGGCGCCGTGCCCGCGTGACGAGCGCGACGAGCCCTTCACGCCGACGCGCTGGGACGAGCGCGGCGTCACGCAGGCGATCGACGCGTGCACCGACGCGGCGATCCGCGCCGAGCTCGCGGCCGAGCCGGCGCTCGATCGCCGCGCGATGAACCTGCTCTTCCAGCGCAACTACTACCCGACGCGCTTCGCGTCGCGCCCGGCGGTCGTCGAGGGGACGCACGCGCGCGCGCCCCGCCTCACGCTGCCGTTCCGGCCGCGCGACTTCGTGGGGATCGCGCTGGACGCGTGAGGAGCGTGCGGCGCGAGGCCCGCGTCAGCGCAGCATCTCGCGGTAGATCGCGACGTTCTCCTGCGCGAAGTGCTTCCAGCTGAGCTCCTTCGCGCGCGCGAGCCCCTTGCTGCGCATGCTCGCGCGTAGCCCCTGGTCGCCCGCCACCTCGCGCAGCGCGCGGGCGATGTCCTCGACGTCGGTCGGCTCGACGTAGCGCGCGGCGTCCTTCGACACCTCCGGCATCGACGAGCGATTCGAGGTGATCACGGGGCAGCCGGCGGCCAGCGCCTCGCTCGGCGGATTGCCGTAGCCCTCGTAGAGCGAGGGGTGGCAGAGGCAGACCGCGCCGTTGTAGAGCGCGACGAGCTGGGGGAACGGCACCCCGGCGATGAAGTGCACGCGATCGGCCACGCCGAGCGCCCTCGCGATCGGCCGGAGCGTCTGCTCACCGGGGCCGAGCCGCTGCACGAGCCCGAGGTGGACGCCCGGGTCGTCACGGAACGCGCGCGCGAAGGCCCGCACGACTCGCTCGTGGTTCTTGTATCCGGCGAACTGCCCGACGGTGAGCACGTAGCGCTCGGCGCCCGGGAGCCAGCGAGCGCGGGCGGCGGCGATCGCGCGCGCCCCCTCCTCGCCTTCGAGCGGCCGGAAGTCGTCCGAGACCCCCAGCAGCGTGACCGACGTCTTGGCGAGCGCGCGGCGATCGACGGTGCCGATCTCCTGGCGCGTCGCCTCGCTGATCGCCGCGATGCGCGTCGCCGAGCGGAGCGCTTGCCGGATCCCGCGCCGGTAGAACAACGTCTCGAGGTGCCCGATGAGCCCCGGCGCGCGCGCCCACGCAGGGTGCTTGAGCCACATGACGTCGCACAGCGTGACGAGGCTCTTCATGCGGAGCCCCGCCGGCAGGATGTTGAAGGTCGCGTGGAAGAGATCGACGCCGCGCAGATCGACCACGCGCGGCAGCCACAACAGCGTGGCCGGGCCGTTCGCCTCGTGACGGACGACGACCTCCCGCACGTTCGGCGCGGTCGAGAGGCGCGTCGGCCCCTTGGGGTGCTTGAGGAGGAGCAGGTCGACGTCGGGGCACATCGCCGGGACGTGGTCGACGAGCGCCTGCACGTAGGCCGCGATGCCGCTCGGTCGCTCGCGCAGGTAGCGGGCGTCGATGCAGAGGGTCTTGCGCGGAGCCACGCGGTTCAGCTTTCACCGCGCGCGGGGCGCCGCACGCGCGCGCGCCGAGCGAGGCCCGCGAGGTGCGCGCACGACCGGGGGACCTCGGGCGCGCTCATCGATTCCATGGGCTTCGACACGAGGGGGTCATTCACTTCGTGCATCCGGGTCGCAAGGCGTATGCCGGCGGATCTCGCTCGACGAGCGCAGCCTCGGAGGCGCGTCGCGGAGGGCGCTTCGCGCGCGGGGCCGGCGCGTCTCGATGCGGCGGCCCGGCCCGCGGTCGCGGCGCTCCGGTCACGGTGTGGCGGAACCGCGACGATGCCGCGTCGGGCTCGTAAACGCCGAGCTACGCGCGCCCCGCCGCAGGCGCGGCTGCAAGCGGCGGTTCCAAGCAAGGAACGCGAAGACCTCCCCGAACCGGCCCAAGTTGCCGAAATCGCGCGCGGGATTGGTTGGCTCGGCGCGTGCAAAGTCCGTCTGCGCGCCGTGAGTGGCCATCCCCCCCCCTGGGCCCTCACGGCGCGTTTCTTTTTTGTCGCGTGCATCGAGCGAAAGCGCAGGCGAAATCGACGCTTGCACGCACGCAAGGTCAGCCCCCCGACGCGCTGACGCAAGCGCCCGAAATCGCGACAGGACCTGGCTGGCCCGACGCGTGCAAAGTCTTCCAGCGCGCCACGAAGAGGCCCAGCCCCCCCCAGGGCCCTCGTGGCGCGTTTTCTTTTTGTCGCGCGCACGGCCGCGGCCTACGGGGGCCGCATGAAGCGCGAAAAGAAGCTGACCAAGAAGGAGCGCAAGGCGCTCGACCGCGTGATGTCGCCCCAGGCCCAGCACGATCACGGTCACATCCACTGCATCGCGTGCGGCCGGCACATCGAGCCCACCGAGTTCGACGAGCCGGCGACGGCGGCGGTCGTGACCTGCCTTCACAAGAGCGACTTCCCGGCCTGCCTCGGCTGCGTGTCCAAGGCGAAGGAGCTGCTCGCCGAGCACGACCGCACGGGCGAGCCCGTGAAGATGGCGGGCGCGTTCCACTGAGCCGACTCGCCCTATCGATTTCGAACGATCTCGTCGGGGTACGCGGGCGAGCCGGGCTCAGACGGTCGCGCTGGGGGCTCCGGCAAGGCCTGCGCCCCCAGACCCCGCCCTGAGACGAGAGGCGAGCGGGGCGTACGGCCGCTTCGGGGCGGCGGACGCGAGCCCGCGGGGACGTGAGCGCGAATGCGGCGGATCGGTCGCGTGAGCTCCAAGCCCCCCACGGGGGCTTTCCCCTCGAGGCCAACGATCTCGTCGGGGGACGCGGGCGAGCGGGGCGTGCGGCCGCTTCGGAGCGGCGGACGCGAGCCCGGGGGGACGTGAGCGCGAATGCGGCGGATCGGTCGCGTGAGCTCCAAGCCCCCCACGGGGGCTTTCCCCTCGAGGCCCCGGTTTCAACCTCATCATTCGTCAAATTCGGGCCGGCCACCTTCCTTCTCTCGGTCGCGAGCTTCGAAGGCGGCCTCGAC
>CAIXWQ010001114.1 GCA_903923175.1 uncultured delta proteobacterium
AGGCGCTGCGCGCGCGACGACCCCCTGCGGGCCGACGCGGGCGGACACGCGCCTGTCGCGCGCGACACGCGCGCCACGCGCGACGCGCCGGACGGCTACTCCCAGCCGTCGTCGAGCTTGTCGTCGTCGACCGGCGGCTTGCCGACGATCGCGTTGGGGCGCGTCGGCGGCGGCGCGGAGCGCGGCGCGGGCGGCCTGGTCGACGCGACCCTCCGCGTCGAAGGCGGCGCGTCGAGGCTCACGGCCGGCAGGCGCCCGGCGGTGGGCTTCGTGAGCTCCTTCGCGGCGGGCGCGTGCGTGGCCTCGGGGATCGACGGCACCCTCGCGGGCCGGAGCGCGTCGAGCGCTTGCAGCTCCTCCGGCCGGATGGCCGACATCCGCGCCACCGTCGGCTTCTGCGAGTGGCGTTCGCGGGCGGGCTTCGGCTTCGGCGCCGGCTCCGAGGGGGGCTTCGACCGCGGCCTCGGCTTCGGCTTCGGCTTGGGCGCCGCGTCGAAGCGCGGCATCAGCATGGGCGGCGCAGGCTTGGGCGGGGGCTTCGGCGACTGCGCGGCGGGCGGCTCGGCCGGCGTGCGGGGCGGCGGCGCCTCGTCGAGGTCGTCGAAGAACGCCCCGAGATCGTCGACCTCTTCGCGCGGCACGATCGGCAGCTTCGCCGAGGGGCGCTCCTCGAGCTTGGTCGCGACCGGCATCCGCCGCGAGGAGCCGCGATCGACCCGCTCCTCGACCACCGCGACCGGGAGCTTCGGCTCCTCGCGTGCGGGTCGCGCGTCGGGCGTGCGCGCGACCTGCGGCGTGGCGGCGCGCACCGGCGGCGCCTCGGCGACCACGAGCCGCTCGAGCGACGGGCGCGCCCGCAGCTTGGGCGCAGACTCGGGCGCGGTGACCTCGATCGAGAGGAAGTCCTCCTCCACCTCGATCGCGGGCGGCGGGCGCGTCGAGTGCCGCACCGCCTCGGTCGCGGAGAAGACGAGGCGCCCCGCGTGCTGCTGCATCCGGAGCGGCAGCACCATGCGCGGGACGAGGCGCACCGCGCGGACGAACTCGTCGATCGACACGTGCAGCGCGAAGGTCGGGAACACGCGCTCGCGCATGCCGCCGCCGAGCTCGGCCATCACCGACACGACCGCGACCTCGTCGTCGCCGACGATTTCGACCACGAGATCGCCCTCGAGCCAGGTGCAGGCGGTCGTCGCCATGCGCGCCAGCGCGACCAGCACGCGCGCCGCGCCCTCCATGGGCTGCGCAATTTCGGCCGCCCTCGCGAGGAGCGATTTCATCGCGTCGTGGGAGAGCACCGCGGCCGAGACGACCTCGTCGCTGATCTCGGCGCAGCGGGTCAGGCTTGCGAAGTCGGTCATGGGCACGCGGACAAAGGATGCACCTTCCCTGCGGAATCGGCCAGATCCTCACATCCTCACATCCGCCGCGCGAGCCAGTCGCGGACCGCGAGCCCCGTGCCGAAGGGCCAGGGTCGGAGCTTGTCGGGCGGGATGAGCCGGTGCCCGATGAGCTCCTCGCCGAGCTCGACGACGCCGCTCGCGCGCACGTGGAAGGCGACGAGCAGCTCGTTGCGCTGCGGAAATGCGTAGACACCGATCAGTGACGCGACGCGACCGTGGAGCCCGAGCTCCTCTCGGACCTCGCGCAGCACCCCCTCCTCGGGCGACTCGTCGGCCTCGAGGAAGCCGGTGACGAGCCCGAAGAGCCTCTCCGGCCACCCCTTCGCGCGCACCAGCACCACGCCATCGTCGTGCTCCACCACCGCGGCGACGACCGGCGTGGGGTTGCCCCAGTGGACGAAGCCGCACCCCGCGGCGCGGCACAGCGGTCGCGCCCGCCCGGCGCGCTCTTCGACGACGAGCGGCGCCCCGCAGCGCAGGCAGAAGCGGGCCTCTTCGCGCGATCCCTCGTGCGGCATCGCGACGAATCGTGGCATACCTGGCCGCCCATCGTGCAAGCGCCGCCGCTCCCTCCCAAGCTCTCCGCGCCCCCCTTCGAGCTGCTCGGCGGCGAGGCCCCCGTGCGCGCGCTGGTCGAGCGCTTCTACGACGAGATGGAGCGGCTCGAGCCTGCGCTCGCGGCCCTGCACGAGCGCGACGCCGAGGGGCGCGTGGCCCGCGGCGCGCGCGACCGCTTCGCGCTCTTCCTGATCGGCTGGCTCGGCGGCCCGCAGACGTACACCGAGCGCCACGGGCACCCTCGGCTGCGCATGCGGCACGGCAAGGTCGCGGTCGACGCGCGCATGCGCGACGCCTGGACGCGCTCGATGTCGGCCGCGCTCGACGGCGCAGCGATCACCGGCGAGCTGCGCGCGTTCCTCGACGCCCGCTTCGCCGAGGTTGCCGACTTCCTGCGCAACCAGCCGGGCTAGCGCGCCGCGACGCGTGCGCGCCCTCGTCGGGGCTCGGCGCGCGGGCGTGCGGTGCGCCGGGGTGGGCCAGCAGCGACCCGACTGGCGCCCGGCGGCGCTCGAAGCTGCACGAATTCGAGCGTGGAACGTCGCCTGCTACGCTCGGCCGAATGGTCCGCATGGTCGCCAAGCTCCGTCGCTCCGCCCCGCTCGCGCAGCTCGCTGCGCTCGCCCTCTCCGTCTTCGTCG
>CAIXWQ010001115.1 GCA_903923175.1 uncultured delta proteobacterium
CGCGGGCGACGTCCTCGATCGAGACCTCGTCGTAGGCGCGCCGGGCGAACTGCTCGAGGCCGAGCGCGACGAGCTGGGCGCGCCGCTCGTCGACCTCCAGGCGGGCGCGCGGGGGGCGGGTTGCGCGCGGGCCGCGCGGGGTGCCTGCAGCGCGATCGGGGACGCGGGCGCGCTTCGCGGTCATCGCGGAGCACGCTAGCGGTCCATTGACCCTGTCTCAATGCGCCGCGCCGGCCCGTCTCGCTATTGACTATGGTTCAATTCGACCTACATCCTTGGCTCCCACGCCGACGAGGAGCCCCGAGATGCACGCCGCCCCGCAGCCCATCGTTCCCCGCCCCCGCAAGGTCGACTTCGCGTTCGCCGAGGCGGGCATCCCCCGTCACTGGTTCGGCGGCAGCCCCGTCGCGACGCACGTCTTCAACGGCGTCAACCTGCTCTTCCCGCTCGGCGAGCGCTTCTTCGTGCGGAGCGTGTACGCGTTCATTCACGAGATCGAGCAGGATCCGGCGCTGCTCGCGCGCGTGCGCGGCTTCGCGGGGCAGGAGGGGCGGCACGCCCACGCGCACGAGGAGTACTTCGAGATCCTGGAGGGGCAGGGGTACTCGGTGAAGCCCTTCCTGAAGGTCTACGAGAAGGTCGCGTACGAGTGGCTCGAGAAGGTCACGAGCAAGAAGCTGCGCCTCGCCGGCACGGCCGCGCTCGAGCACTACACGGCGATCATGGCCGAGAACGCGCTCACCGAGCGCTACCTCGACCACGCGCACCCGACGCTCCGCGCGCTGATGCTCTGGCACGCCGCCGAGGAGATCGAGCACAAGTCGGTCGCGTTCGACGTGCTCCAGCGAATCGACCCGAGCTGGTCGTTGCGCATGGCCGGGCTCGCCTTCGCGACGGCGACGCTGGGGAGCTTCTGGATCGCCGGCACCGCGATGCTGCTGCTGCAAGATCGCGCGAAGGGCGTGGACCTCCGGGCCGCCGACGCGAAATTCGCCGCCGTCCCGCGGGGCGAGGGCATCGGCAGGAAGGTCTTCCTGCGCGGCATCCGCGCCTACCTCCGCCGTGACTTCCACCCCGACGACATGGACAACCACGCGCTCGCCGCGCAGTACCTCCAGGGTGCCGGCCTCGCCTGAGGTACGCATGAGGCCCGGGCGTTCGGAACGGAGCGCACGCACGGAGCACGGATCGCACGGCTCGCACGCAAGGCGCGCCCCATCGCGCCTGCGGTGACCTATTCTTCCGAGATGCCTGCCCGCTGGTCGCCGAACTTCGACGTCTACCGCGCGGTGGTCGACGATCGCCCCGCCGTCTTCCTGGTCGATCTCGCCGCCGCCGAGTACGCCCCGCTCGACACGCACCCGATCCGCTTGCAGATCCGGGTGAAGCTCTCGTCGGCGCGCGAGGACGGCCTCCGCGACGCCGGCGAGGCGGACGCCATCACCGCGCTCGAAGACGCGATGGTCCAGCGCCTCGAGGCGCGGATCGACGCCGTATACGTCGGCCGCTTCACCAACGCCGGCCACACGGTGTTCGTCTTCTATTTCCCCGCGACGCACGCCGAAGAGGTGCGCGCGAGCCTCGACGTGATGGTCGGCGAGCTCCCTCACGGCTACCAGCCCGAGTGGCTCACCGACGAGGACGCCGACTGGGAGTACTACGTCGAGTTCCTCGCCCCCGACATGTTCGCGCACCAGCAGATCGAGAACCGTCGGCTGCTCGACGAGCTCGTCTCGCAGGGCGACCTGCTCGACTCGATCCGCACCGTCGATCACCTCGCGTTCTTCCCCGACGAGGACTCGGCGACGCGCGCGGCCGAGGCGCTCGCGGAGGCCGGCTTCGAGGTCGACGCGCCCGACGGGCCCGGCGAGGACGGGCGCTTCTCGCTCGAGTTCCACCGCACCGAGCAGCTCGCGGACGGCCGCCCGGACGAGTTCACCGCCGAGGTGCTCGAGCTCGTGCTGCCGCTCGACGCCGAGTACGACGGCTGGGCCACGATCGTCGTGCGGGGCGACGCGTAGGGGCCAGCCCCGCGCTCGCGCCCGCGCGAGACGCGCGCGCCCTCACGTCGCCGCGCCGTACAGCGGAAGCTCGACGGTGAAGCACGCGCCGCCGCCTTCGCAGTTGCGGAACCAGAGGCGGCCCCCTTCGTCCTCGACGATGTCGCGCGAGAGCCAGAGGCCGATGCCGGTGCCGCCCTCTTCGCCGCGCGTCGTGTAGAACGGCTCGAAGATGCGCTCCGAGAGCTCGGGCGCGATGCCCGGGCCGGTGTCGGTCACCGAGATGCACGCGCGCTCCGTCGCGGGGCCGCCGCCGTCGGCGACGCTGGCGACGAACGTGCGCACGACGATGCGGTGCTCGCGCTTCGAGGTCGGGTCGATGGCCTGCGCCGCGTTCAGCACGAGGTTCAGCACCACCTGCACGACGCGCGCGCCGTGCACCAGCGCGATGACGCCGTCCTCGAAGCGCGCCTCGACCTCGGCGCGCGCGCGCGTCTCGACCGCGGCGATGCGCAGCGCGCTCGCCACCGCGGCGGAGAGGTCCGTGGGGGCGCGGCCGCGCTCGCGCACGAAGCCGGTGAGGTCGCGGATGATCTGCGCGAGCTGGCGCGTCGAGGCGATCGTCTCGTCGATCATCGGCACGATCTCGCCCGGGGTCCGCCGGCCGCCGGCGAGCTGGCTGCGCGCGAGCTCGAGCTGCAGCAGCAGGTAGGCGACGGGGTTGTTGACCTCGTGCGCGACGCTCGCCGCGATGCGGCCCATCGTCGTGAGGCGATCGTTGAGCACGAGCTCGGAGCGGGCCGCGTGCTCCTCGGCGAGATCGCGCATCACCTGGATCGACGCGAGCCCGGCCTGCGGCGGCACGACCGGGAGGATCTCGATGCGCAGCGGCGTCGCTCCGGCGGCGGAGCGCTCGACCAGCACCCGCTCGCCGGTCGTCACCGCGCGCTCGTGCGGGCAGGGCGAGGCGTCGCGGCACAGCGGGAAGACGTCGGCGCAGCGTCGACCGAGGAGCGCCGACGCGTCGACGCCGAGCAGCGCGGCCGCGCGGCCGTTCGCGCGCACGATGCGCCGCTCGTCGTCGAGGAGCAGGACCCCCTCCGCCAGGCGCTCGACCGCGACCTGCCAGAGCAGCTCGGCCGCGCGTCGCGCCCGGTGCGCGAGCTCCTCGGCCTCGCGCGCGCGCGCCTGGGCCGCCACCATCGCCGTCACGTCCATCAGCGACGACACGATGAGCCGCTCGCCCTCGACGACGATCGGCCCCGCGACCGGCACGACCCAGAGGCGCGAGCCGTCCTTGCGGCGATGCTCACGCGGCTCGTACGGCGCGCCTGCCTCGCGACGCGCCCGCGTGAGCTCCCCCTCGATGGGGCGATCGGTCGCCTGGAAATCGTGGATGCGCAGCGCGACCAGCTCGGCGAGCGAGTGGCCGTACTGCCGCACGGCGGCGGCGTTGCCCGACACGATGTGCCCGACCTCGTCGATCGCGATCACCGGGAAGTGCGTCTCGACGAACAGCGCCCCGAGGGCGTGCGCGACGCGCTCCGCCCGCGCGAGTGCGACCGCGAGATCCATGCCGCCGAGCGTAACCGCGTCTGGGCCTTCTCGGGAGAGGGCGCGGCGCGGGCGGTGGGGTGGTCGCTCAGCGCCCGAACGCGCGCTTGAGCGAGAATCCCGACGAGAGACTGTCGCGCGCCCAGCGCACGACGTCGCGCCAGCCGATCTCGCGCTCGCGCGCCTGCCCGTCGAGCCACTCGCGGACGAGCCCGGAGACGACGTTGCTCGCGTCGCGATCCTCGTCGAGGCAGCGCACGAGCAGCTGGCTCGCGAGCTCCTGCGGCAGCTGGAGGCTCACGACCACGCGCCCGGGGAGCGTGCTCGGCATCGTGAGCGGCAAGGGGGGCGCGCTCTGCGCGTCGGGCGAGATCGTCGCGATCGGCGCCATCGGCGCCATCGGCGCGTCCATGCGCGGCGCCGCCTCGGCCAGGGTGGAGTCGACGAAGGCGTCGGCGAGGGTGGGGGCGTCGGGCGTGCCGACGACCATGGGCGACTCGGACTCAGCCTGCTTCGGCCGCCGAAGGGAGATCGAGACTTGCTTCTTCGCCATGCGCGAACCTCTCCAGCTCCGACAGGAGCGACGTGATCTCGAACGACGCGGCGTCGCGGGGGGAGTGGCTCGTCACGCCGCGCCCCTCGGCGATCGCCTCTTGATATGCGACGCGCTGCGCGAGCTCGGTCTGCAGGACGGGGAGCCCCGAGCTCTCGAGGACCTTGCGCGCCTGCTTGGCGAGCGCGGTTCGCCCGAGCTTGCGCGTGATGACGACGCAGGCGCGGAGGTCGTCGCGCAGCGCGCGCGCCTCGGCGATGACGTCGAGGGTGCCCGCCAGCGCCCACGCGTCGGCGGCCGAAGGGCCGCACGGCAGCAGCGCGACGTCGGCCACCATGAGCGCCGAGCGCTGCACGTCGCCGTGGCGCGGCGGGCAGTCGACGATCGTGACGTCGAACTCCCTGGCGAGCGCGGCGAGCTGGCCGCTGCGGTGCATCGTCGCCCCCATCGCCACGATCGTCGGGGCGGGCGCGCCCTGCTCGGCGGCGACGTCGCCCCACGTGCGCGTCGTCCCCTGCGGGTCGGCGTCGACGAGGAGCACGCGCTTGCCCTGCTGCATCGCCGCGACGGCGAGGCAGATCGCGGTCGTGCTCTTGCCCACTCCACCCTTTTGACCGGTGACGGCGACGATCATGACGCGTGTTGAACGCACCCCGACGCGCCGGGCCAAGAAATCGATCGGCGGGGGGATCAGCGCCGCGAAATGGCCCGCGTGACCTGCTCGCGCACCCGCGCGATGAGCGCGTCGCTCGGCACGATCTCGCCCGGTCGCTCGGGGTTCGGCGCCGTCGCCCCCGGGCACGCGTTGCAGGTGTCGCAGGGGCGCGCCTCGAGCTTGCGCGCGGGGAGGCCGAGGTCGCGACCGACCTGCTGCAGCCGCTGCACCTGCGCGTTCGAGAGCGGCCGGATCGGGCCGAGCTGGCGGGCGCGGAAGGTGATCTCGGCCACGTGCTCCATGCGCTCGAGCTTGTCGTAGGCGGCGTAGACGTCGGCGCCGACGGTCAGGCTGCCGTGGCGATCGAGGATCATCGCGTCGAAATCGCACAGCCAGCGCTTCACCTCGTCGGGGACCTCCTGGGTGGTCGGCGTGGTGTAGGCGGTGGTCGGGATGGCGCCGAACGTGAAGACGATCTCGGGGAGCAGGCACTGCGCGAGGCTCACGCCGGCGAGCGAGAAGGCGATGCAGTTGGTCTGGTGCGCGTGCACCACGGCGCGGACGTCGGGGCGCACGTCGTAGGCCGCGAGGTGCATCGCGATCTCGCTCGAGGCCTCGCGCGTGCCCGTGAGCTTGCGGCCGGCGCGGTCGACGACGATCAGCTCGGCCTCGGTGACGTACCCCTTGTGCACGCCGGTGGGGGTCGCGAGGATCCGCCCGTCGTCCATCAACACCGACACGTTGCCGTCGGTCGCCGCAAGCCAGCCGTGCGCGTACACGCGGCGGCAGACCTCGACGATGTCCCGGCGGTGCTCCGCCTCGCTCTTGTGCCGCTCCGCGCTCGTGCTCATGGAAGGGGCGCGATGATGGCACATCGGCGCGCGCGCACCGAAGCGCGCTCGGCGGCCCGCGCTCCGTAACGCGGCCGCCCTCCCGGCCGACCAGCTTGGACCGATGGACTACGAATCCTTCCTCATGATCGGCGCGGCCGCCGTCGCCGTCGTCCTGCTCGGCGTCGGCGTCGGCGTCTTCACGGTGATGCGCGGCAAGCGCGCGCGCGGCGCGGGCGAGCGCTGGGTGCGCGCGGCGTTCTCCATCTGGAGCGGCGGCGAGGACTCCGCGAGCTGGCCCGCGCAGCGAGCGCAGCAGTCGCTGTCGAGCTGGTACGGCGCGACGAACGTCGGGAAGTTCTGGGAGGTCATCCGGGGGCTGCGCCAGGGGCAGACGGGGAACGTCGCCTGGGACGCGGTTCGCGCGCTCGATCTGCTCCGCATCGGGCTCGCGGCGCAGTACATCGACGCCGAGGCTTGCTACGACGAGGCCTGGAAGATCGGCCGCGATCTGCAGCAGCGGCACGGCAGCTGGGAGGAGCTCGCGCAGGCGTTCGAGGCCGGCATGCGCGCCTGGCAGCAGCGGCAAGGGATCACCGATCTGCAGGAGACGGGCCGCGTGCAGCGCAACCTGCCCGCGCTCCGGCAGCAGATCTGGCCGACGGTCGACTTCAAGACGACGCTGCCGGACGATTGAGCGGCGCCGAACGCTGTTGACGCGTCGCGCGGCAGACGTTCGACTCCGGACGATGGGCGGTCGTTCTTCGCGCGGGTGCTGGGCGCTCTTGGGCGTGATGCTCGCTGCGATCGGCTGCGAGCGCCGCGCGCAGGGGCCGAGCGAGCCGCTCGGTTCGAGCGCGGCGCGCTGGACCACGATCGCGCCGATGGGGACGCCGCGCGCCGGGGCGGGCACCGTCGTGCTCGCGAGCGGGCACGTGCTCGTCCTCGGCGGCTTCGACGGCAGCAGCGAGAGCGTCGCGGCGGAGCTCTTCGATCCGACGCTCGGCACGTGGACGGCGACGGGCTTCGCCTCGGTGCACCGCCACGTGAGCCTGCTCGCGCCGCTCGCGCCGCTCCACCCGGGCGGCGCGCGGGCGCTGGTCGCGGGGGGCGAGTGGAGCACGCTCTCGAACGCCGAGGTCTACGACGAAGGCACGGGCAAGTGGACGCTGACGCAGCCGATGAACGCCACGCGGATCGGCCACGCGCTCGTCGCGCTCGCCGACGGGCGCGTGGTCGCGATCGGCGGCGGCGTCGACAACGTGTCCGGCGTGCTGGCCGACAGCTACGAGCTGTTCGACCCGACGACGGGCAGCTTCGCCGCCGGGCCGAAGATGAGCCAGGGACGCACGGATTTCGGCGCGACGCGGCTGCGCGATGGCCGCGTGCTCTCGGCCGGCGGCGAGGACGTGCTGAACACCGTCGCCTACTCCACCGCCGAGCTGTTCGACGCGCAGGCGGGCTCGGTCACGGCGACCGGCGCGCTGCACGAGGCGCGCGCGCAGGGGATCCTCGTCCCCGTCGGGGGCGGCGCGCTGCTGGTCGCCGGACACGTGGACGGCTCGCCGGCGTCGAGCGCGGAGCTCTTCGATCCGGGCGTCGGCACCTGGAAGTCGGTCGCGAGCGCCCCCTCCACCCACGACCGAGGCTGCGCCGTGACGCTCGCCGACGGTCGCGTGCTGCTGGTCGGCGGCATCGCCGACGCGAAGCCGAGCGCGCAGGCCGAGCTCTACGACGTCGCGACCGACCGCTGGACGGCGCTGCCGCCGCTCGCGCACGCGCGCATCGAGCTCGCGTGCGTCGTGCTCGCCTCCGGCGCGGTGCTCGTGGCGGGCGGCTACGACAACACGAGCGGCGTGCGCGTCTCGCTGTCCAGCGCCGAGCTCCTCGCGCCGGCCGAGCTCGGCCTCGACGCGGGGGCCGACGCCCGCGCGAACGCCGACGCGGGCGGCGCGACCGACGCGACCGGCGCGACCGACGCCGCCGCCAAGCCGACGCTGAACGGCGACGCCAAGTCGTGCAAGTTCGGCAGCGACTGCGCGTCCGGCTTCTGCGTGGAGGGGGTCTGCTGCGACTCGAAGTGCGACGCGTCGTGCTCGTCGTGCGCGCTGCCCTGGTCGCCCGGCAAGTGCGCGCCGCAGCCCGCCGGCTACGACCTCAAGCACGCGTGCGGCGCGGCCGACTCCTGCAGCTCGACCTGCGGGGCGGCCGGGACGTGCGTGCCGAGCCGCGCGGGCGATCAGTGCGCGGCCTCTCGTTGCACCGACCGGAGCCACGGCGTCGGCGCCGCGACCTGCGCGGCGCAGGGCTCCGCGTGCGACACGAGCGCGCTGATCGAATTCGACTGCGGCGCCTACGCGTGCGAGCCGGCGTTCGGCGCCTGCCACGACCGGTGCGCCTCGAGCGACGAGTGCGCGGGCGGCCACGAGTGCGACGTGTCGAGCGGGAGCTGCGTCGCGCTGGCGCCGCCGGCGGACGGTGGCGGGTGCGCGTGCCGGCTCGGCGAGGCGCGTGCGCGGGCGGA
>CAIXWQ010001116.1 GCA_903923175.1 uncultured delta proteobacterium
CCGCGCAGCCGGCCGCGCCCGAGCCTCCGCCGGCCGCGCCGGTGGCTGCAGCGCCGCCCGCAGCCGCCGCCCCGGCGGTCGTCGCGCCTCCTGCGCCTCGCTCGATCGTGCCGAAGACCGGCATCGAGACCTGGGCAGGGCGCCCGGGCGTTCCGATGCCGCAGCCGGTGCAGAGCCGTTCGCTCGCCTCGCGGCCGGGTGGCTCGCCGATGTCCGGCGCGCCGACGCGGCGAGGTCTCCAGTACGATCCTCGTCGTGACGCTTCGCCCCCCGGACGCCCCGGCATGGGCGGCGGTCCGGTCGCTCGTCCGGGCGGCATGGGCGGCGGTCGTCCCGGCGGCCCCTCGCGTGGCATCGGCGGCGCCGGTGGCATGCGAGGTCGCCCGGGCATGGGTCAGGGTCCGTCGCTGCGGCGTCCGCCGCCTCCGACGACGATCATGGCGGCCCACAAGAAGGTCATCAAGATCGACGAGAAGATCACGCTCAACACGCTCGCCGGCAAGATGAGCCTCAAGGCGACCGACGTGCTGATGAAGCTCCTCGGCATGGGCATGACGGGGGTGAACATCAACACCACCCTCGACGCCGATACCGCGAAGCTGCTCGCGAGCGAGTTCGGCTGGGAAGTCTCCGACGTGGCGGTCTCGGAAGAAGACGCCATCAAGGAAGCGCGCGGCGAAGAAGAGACGGTCATCGACACCGACCTCGAGCTCCGTCCGCCGGTCGTCACCGTCATGGGTCACGTCGACCACGGCAAGACCTCGCTCCTCGACTACATCCGCAAGACGACCGTCGCCTCGGGCGAGGCCGGCGGCATCACGCAGCACATCGGCGCCTACAAGGTGAAGACGTCGCGCGGCGAGATCGCCTTCCTCGACACGCCGGGCCACGAGGCGTTCACGCAGATGCGCGCCCGCGGCGCGCAGGTCACCGACATCGTCATCCTGGTCGTCGCTGCCGACGACGGCGTGATGCCGCAGACGCGCGAAGCCGTGAACCACGCCCGCGCCGCGAAGGTGCCGATCGTCGTCGCGGTGAACAAGGTCGACAAGCCGGGCTCGGATCCGGCGCGGCCGCGTCGCGAGCTCATGGAGATGGAGCTCGTCCCCGAAGAGCTCGGCGGCGAGACCATGTTCGTCGACGTCTCGGCGAAGACCGGGCAGGGCATCGAGGAGCTCCTCGAGGCACTCTCGCTCCAGGCCGAGGTCCTCGAGCTCCGCTCGAACCCGAAGAAGCCGGGCCACGGCACCGTGATCGAGGCACTGCTCGATCGCGGCAAGGGGCCGGTCGCGCGAATCCTCGTGCGCGATGGCACCATCTCGGTCGGCGACATCGTCCTCGCGGGCTCGGCCTGGGGGAAGATCCGCGCGATGACCGACGAGCACGGCAAGTCGGTCCAGAAGGCCGGCCCGTCGACGCCCGTCGAGATCCTCGGCCTCTCCGACGTCCCGAACGCCGGCGACGCCGTCGACATCGTCAAGGACTCGAAGAAGGCGCAGGAGCTCGCCGAGTCGCGCGGCGCCAAGATCAAGCGCTCGATCATGCCGTCGACCGCGAAGGTCTCGCTCGAAGACCTGGCGAGGCGCGTCGCCGAGTCGGGGCAGCTCGAGCTCCGCCTCATCGTGAAGGCGGACGTGCAGGGCTCCGTCGAAGCGGTCGCCGATGCGCTCCAGAAGCTCACCGGCGAGAAGGTCCGCGTCTCCATCGTGCATAGCGCCGTCGGCGCGATCACCGAGGGCGACGTCAACCTCGCGGCTGCGTCGAAGGCGATCATCATCGGCTTCAACGTGCGCCCCGCCGGCAAGGCGGCCCAGCTCGCGGAGACCGAGTCGGTCGAAATCCGCAACTACAACATCATCTACAACGCGGTCGACGAGGTGAAGAAGGCCATGGCTGGCCTGCTCGCCCCGACGATCATCGAGAAGTTCCTCGGCCGCGCCGAGGTCCGCATGGTCTTCAACATCACCAAGGTCGGCATCGTCGCCGGCTGCATGGTGGTCGATGGGACCATGAAGCGCAGCGCTTCCAAGGCTCGCCTCATTCGTGAGGGCGCGCAGGTGTGGGAAGGCAAGATCAGCGGCCTCCGGCACATCAAGGAAGACAAGAAGGAAATCGACAAGGGCTTCGAGTGCGGCATCAGCCTCGATGGCGTCAGCGACATCAAGGCTGGCGACATCATCGAATGCTTCGACATCGAGGAGCGCGCGGCGACGCTGTGATGTCCGCGCTTCGCGGCCTTCGATCGGGGCGTGGGGGCGGCAACGTCGCCTCCACGTGCAGCGCGGCCCGAGGCCGCGTGCAGTCCTGACGATGTTCGTCGGCGTGATGCGGCTCGGCTTCCACGTTCCGGGGGCGCGCTCACTGAAGGACAAGCGCATGGTCGTGCGCTCGTTCCGCGACAAAGTGCGCGCCCGGTTCGACGTCTCGATCGCCGAGGTGGAGAACCAGGATCTCCACCAACGGGCGACCTTCGGCGTGGCCGTGGTGAGCTCCGACGCGCGCGTCTGCGACGAGGTGCTCAGCGCCGTCGCGAGCCTCGGCGACTCGGTGCGCGACGCGCTGCTGGTGGAGCGGCGAACCGAGGTGATCCCCGTGGGCGAGCTGCGCGACGATCTGTCGCTGGCCCCCTCGATGCGCGGCCGAGCGCTCTCGGACGACGACGACGACGACGACGAAGAGGAGTCCTGAATGGCAGCGGTGAAGCGGCCCCAGCGCGTGGCCGAGCAGATGCGCGCCGAGCTCTCGTTGCTGCTCCCGCAGCTGCGCGACCCGCGCGTCCAAGGCGTCAGCGTGATCGAGATCGTCTGCAGCCCGGATCTGCAGGTCGCGCGGGTGTACGTGCGACGCACGCTCGCCACCGGCGAGGCCGACGAGAAGGAGCGGCGGGCGATCCTGGCCGGCCTCGAGAGCGCGAGCGGCGGGCTGCGCGGCGAGATCGGCCGGCGGCTGGCCCTGCGTCACGCTCCGAAGTTCAGCTTCTTCTACGACGAGTCCCCTGAGAAGCGGCACCGCATCGACTCGATCCTCGAGGAGATCTCGCGCGCGCCGAAGGCGAAGGACGACGAGTAGATTGGCCGCCGACGCGGGGGCGTGGCATCGATCGGCCCCATGGGCGCGATGACCCCCGACGACATCAAGAAGGCGCGTGCAGCGCTCAAGTGCACGGCCAAAGAGCTCGCCGCGGCGCTCGAGATCGAGGCCTCGGCCGTGATGGCCTGGGAGCGCGGCGACGAGTTCCCGACGAAGAAGCACGTCGAGCGCATCGAGAAGCTCGTCGGCGCGGGCCCGAGCGCGATCCCGCGCAAGGCGAAGGGGGCCGATCCGATGGACGCGCTGCGCGATCCCGACGTCTGGCTCCTGATCCGCAAGCTGCTGGCGCATCCGAAGCTGCGCGCCGAGGCGAGCAAGCTCGCCGACAAGTACGACGAGCCGTAACCCGCTGCGCGTCAGCCCTTCGGCTTCTTCGCGACCGGCGCCGAGTCGAACTCATCGTGCGGCACGACGAGCCGCTCCACGCGCTCGCCGCGCACGAGGGCGTCGAGGATCTCGGGCACGTCGTCCTTGGTGACGTGCCCGTAGAAGAAGCCGTCGGGCTCCACCGCGATCGTCGGCGCGACGTGGCAGACGTCGAGGCACGTGGAGCCGCACGCGCGGACCTCCGTCTTGGCGAGCCCCCGCTCGAACACCGCCTGCTTCAGCGCGTCGAGGAGCGCCTCGCTCCCAGAGAAGGCACACGAGCCCTTGGGGTTGTCGTCGGGGCGACGGTTCGTACAGACGAAGAGGTAGTGCTTTCGCTGGGGCATCGCTCGGGCCTCACACGTTGCGTTCGTACAGCAGGCGCAGCCCGACGAGCGTGAGGTCCTCGTCGACCTCCTGGATGCTCGAGGTCGCGGGCGCGATGAGCCGGGCGAGACCGCCGGTCGCGAGGACGCGGGCGGGGTAGGCGAGCTCGCCGCGCAGGCGGCCGATGATGCCGTCGACCAGCCCGACGTAGCCCCAGAAGAGCCCCGACTGCATGGCGTGCTGCGTGTTCTTGCCGATGGCGCGCGGCGGCTTCGCGATCTCGACGCGCGGCAGCTTGGCGGCGCGGGTGAAGAGGGCGTCGGCGCTGATCAGCACGCCCGGGCAGATGACGCCGCCCACGTACTCGCCCTTCGGCGAGACGACGTCGAAGGTCGTCGCCGTGCCGAAATCGACGACGAGCACCCCCTCGGGGACGCCCCCTTCGCCGACGCGCCCCGCGCAGCGCTCGTGCGCGGCGACCGCGTTCACGATCCGATCGGCGCCGACCTCACGCGGGTTGTCGATCAGGACGGCGACCCCGGTCTTCATGCCAGGGCCGACGACCAGCGCCTCGAGGCCGAACGCGCGCCGGGCGAGCTCGACGATGGTGTCGGTCAGCGTCGGCACGACGCTCGCGACGATCGCCCCGTGGATCGAGGTCGGCGCGATCCCGTGCAGCTCGAGCAGCTGCCGGACGAAGATCGCGTACTCGTCGGCGGTGCGGTTTCGCGCGCTCTCGAGGCGGAATTGGTGGGCGAGCCGTTCGCCGTCGAACAGGCCCAGCGTGACGTTCGTATTCCCGACGTCGATCGTGAGGAGCACGCCTCATCGTTAGCAGACTTTGCCGCGAAAGCGGACCTCCGCTAACTGAGGTTGCATGCGCGCGTTCCTCATCGGCGTCGCGGGGTCGGGCATGGCCCCGCTGGCGGGCCTCCTCGGACGTGCCGGGCACGAGGTCTGGGGCTCCGACGTCTCTTTCGATCCACCGATGGGGCCGCGCCTCGAACGCTGGGGCGTGCGGACCTTCCGCGGCACCGACGCGAGCCACCTCGACGGCCTCGACCCCGCGCGGGACGTCGTGGTGGTCGGCAACGTCTGCCGCAAGGACCACCCGCTCGTGCTCGCCGCCGAGGCGCGCGGGCTACGTCGCATTTCGATGCCGACCGCGATCCGAGAGCTGGTGGCGACCTCGGCCGCGGGCGCACGCCCGGTGGTCGCGGTGGCCGGCACGCACGGCAAGACCACCACCACGGCCATGGTCGCGTGGCTGCTCGCGCGTGGTGGCCTCGAGCCGGGCTGGCTCGTCGGCGGCGTGCCGGTCAAGCCGCTCGGCGGCGGCGCGGGCGACGGGGCGCAAGGCGAAGGCGAGCCCTTCGACATCGGCCGGATCGCGCGCAGCTTGACCGCCACGGCGCCGCTCGCGCCGTTCGTCATCGAAGGGGACGAGTACGACTCCGCCTTCTTCGAAAAGGTGCCGAAGGTCTGGGGCTACGCGCCGCGGATGGCGATCCTGACGTCGATCGAGCACGACCACGTCGACATCTACCCGGACGCCGAGTCCTATCGCGACGCGTTTCGCGGCCTGCTCGCACGGCTGCCGCGCGAAGAGGCCGGCGGGCTGCTGGTGGCGAACGCGGCCGATCCCGAGGTCGTCGCGCTCGTCGAGCGCGAGCGGCCGGCCTGCCGGATCGTGTGGTACGCGGCGAGCGACGGGGCAGGGCGTGGCTTCCCCGGCGCGCCCACCGGGCGCGAGCCGCCCGTGTGGACCGCGAACGAGGTCGGCCTGACGGGGGACGGCGATGCGGTCCAGCCGTTCGACCTCTTCGTCGGGCCGTCGAGCGCGGGGCGCTTCGGCGTCGGCGTCTTCGGCGTGCACAACGTCGCGAACGCGCTGGCCGCGCTCGCGCTCGCGGTCGAAGGCTTCGGCCTCCCCGTGCGCGAGACCGCGGGTGCGCTCGCCTCGTTCCTCGGCGTGAAGCGTCGCCAGGAGCGCCTGCTCGACGGCGCCGCCGCGGGGCAGGGCGTGACGCTCTACGACGACTTCGCCCACCACCCGACCGCGGTCGACGCGACCCTCCGCTCCATCCGCGCCCGCCATCGGCGCGCGCGCCTGATCGCGCTCTACGAGCCCCGCAGCGCGACGGCGTGCCGCGCGATGCACCAGACTGCGTACCCCGACGCGTTCGCCCCCGCCGACGTCGTCGTGCTCGCGCCGCTCGGACGCAGCACCATCCCCGCCGCCGAGCGGCTCGACCTCGACCGGCTCGCCGAGGACCTCCGCGCCCGCGGCAAGCAGGTGGTGCGCCCCGCGGACCTCGAGGCCCTCGTCACGAGCGTGGTCGCGCTCGCACGGCCGGGCGACGTGATCCTGTCCATGTCGAACGGCGCCTTCGGCGGCGTCAACGCGCGCCTCCGCGAGGCGTTGGGATGACGGCCGGAGCGCGCCAGCGCGCGCCGCGCGGCTGGTTCGAGGACGCAGACCACGCCGAAGACGAGCGTGAGGCGCTCGCCATCGCCCTGGAGGCCGCCGAGGCAGGCGCGCGCGTGCTCGTCGACGGGAGCCGGCACACCCGTGGCGCGCGCCCCGTCGTCGAGACCAAGGCGAGCGGCATCGATCTGGTGACCGCGATCGACCGCGCGAGCGAGGTCGCCGTCGTCGAGGTGCTCCGACGCCGCTCGGTGGGCCGCGCGTCGATCGTCGCCGAGGAGGGCGGCGCCTCCGGCCTCGGCATCGAGGACACGCGCGCGCTCCCCATCTGGTACGTCGATCCGCTGGACGGCACGACCAACTTCGCGCACGGCCACCCGTTCTGCTCGGTCTCGATCGGCCTCGCGGTCGAGGGGGTCGCCCGCGTGGGCGTGGTGCACGCGCCGTTCCTCGGGCTGATCTGGTGCGGCACGCCGTCGCGCGCGGTGCGCCGCGATCTCGTGCGCGGGGTGGAGCGCGAGCTCCGCGTCTCGGAGGTCACGAAGGTCGAGGACGCGCTGCTCGCGACCGGCTTCCCGTACGATCGGCGCACGAGCGCCGACGACAACCTCGCCGCGCACAACGCGGGGATGAAGCGGGCGCACGGCGTGATGCGCTGCGGGGCCGCGTCGATCGATCTCGCGCTGGTCGCCGAGGGGACCTACGACGCGTACTGGGAGCGCAAGCTGAAGCCCTGGGATCTCGCGGGCGCGGCGCCGCTGCTCGCGTTCGCGGGCGGGACGCTCACCGATCCCTGGGGGCGGCCGTTCGCCCTCGACGAGGGCGTGCTGCTGGCGAGCAACGGCCACTTGCACGAAGAGATGCTGGCGCTGCTGGGCCCCCACCTCCCCGAGCCGCCCCTGCGGAGGAACCGGGGGTCGTGATCCGCAAGAGCGCGCGCGCCGCCACCCGCCTCGCAGGCGCGGTCGGGCTCTCCAGCCTGCTGTACGGCGCGGTGCGCGCGCACGATGGTCTCGGTCGCCTCGACGACGAGCGCCGCGATCGCTACGTGCGCCGCTGGGCGCGCGGCCTGCTGCGGCTGTTCGACGTCGAGCTCGTGCTCGACCCCCCGGGCTTCCAGCCGCTGCCGGCGCACACGCCGCGGCCGCGCATGGTCGTGGCGAACCACCGCTCGACGCTCGACGTGCTCCTGCTGCTGCACCTCTTCGGCGGACACCTCCTGGCGCGCGGCGACATGTCGCGGTGGCCCGCGATGGGCGAGCTCGCGCGCGCGGCGGGCACCGTCTTCGTCGATCGCAGCGATCCGCTCAGCGGCGCCGCGGCCGTGAAGCGGATCGGCGAGCTGCTCGCGAAGCAGCGCTCGATCGCCGTCTTCCCCGAAGGCACGACGTTCGAAGGCGACGAGGTCCGGCCGTTCCACGCGGGCGCCTTCGTCGCCGCGCGCCGCGTGCGGGGCGAGATCCTGCCGGTCGGGATCGCCTACGAGGACCCCGCCGCGCACTACCTCGACGAGTCGATCGGCGCGCACGGGCGGCGCCTCGTCGAGGCCGCCAAGACGCGGGTGGCCGTCGCGATCGGCTCCCCGCTCGACGCGTCCCACGCCAAGATCGACGCGCTCCGCGACGCGACGCTCGCCGAGGTGCAGCGCCTGGTCGCCCGCGCGCGGGCGCGGCTCGCGAGGTAGGCGCACGCGACAAAAAGAAGAGAGGGCAGCCCTCGAGCCGCCCTCTCGTTCACGTCGTCGCGAGGCGGCTTGTATCACCCCCATCGAGGCCGTTCTTCACTCCAGGGTGTTGATCAGCCCCCGCCGGGAGAGGGTCGCCGTGCGCGGCAAGAGGCTACGTCCTCGTTTCTGAGATCGGCGCCCTCGACCGGTGACTTGTGCTCGGA
>CAIXWQ010001117.1 GCA_903923175.1 uncultured delta proteobacterium
CGCCCCAACGCCCCGAGGTCGCTGCGCGAGCCACTCGGCGAAGCGCGTCGCGGGCGCGCCCGCGCGCGGAGGCGGCGCGCTCGGCGACCGAAGCGCAGGCGTGGCGGCGGGGACGGCAGCGGCGGCGTTTCGCGGAACGTTCACCCCATCAGCTCGACCGCCGCCCGATCCCGGTTGCGTCGTCGCGGCCGCCACCTCAAACACGCCGGATGCTCATCGGCGCGCACCAGTCGATCGCGGGCGGGGTCCACAAGGCCTGGTCGCCCGCCGACGAAGACGGCTGCGAGGCCGTCCAGATCTTCACCAAGAACGCGAGCATGTGGAAGGAGCCCGTGATCGCGCCGGATCAGGTGCGCGCCTTCGCCGACGCGCGCGCCAAGGCCAAGGCCGGCGGGGCGCCCGTCCTCTCGCACGACAGCTACCTCATCAACCTCTGCGGCCTCGAGCCCGAGCTCCGGCTCAAGTCGCGCGAGGCGCTCCTCCAGGAGGCGCTGCGCTGCGAGGCGCTCGGCGTCGACTACGTCGTGCTGCATCCCGGCGCGCACATGGGCGCGGGCGCGGAGGCGGGCGTGGCCCACGCCGCCGAGTCGCTCGCGTGGGTCCTCGAGCGCACGCGCGGCGCCAAGGTCGGGCTGCTCGTCGAGAACACGGCGGGTCAGGGGAGCTGCATCGCGGCGGACCTCCTCGAGGTCGGCGCGATCTTGCGCGGCATCGACCAGCTCGGCGGCGCCGACGCCAAGGCGCGCGCGGGGGTCTGCCTCGACACCTGCCACACCTTCGCGGCCGGCTACGATCTCTCGACGCCCGAGGGGTTCGACGCGACGTTCGCGCTGATCGAGCGCGAATTCGGGGTCGATCGCATCCGCGCGATGCACCTCAACGACTCCAAGAAGGGGCTCGGCTGCCGCGTCGATCGCCATGAGCGCTTCGGCGAAGGGGAGCTCGGGGCGTACCCGTTCTGGCGGCTGATGAACGACGCGCGGCTCGCGCGCGTCGTCGGGGTGCTCGAGACGCCGCCGGTGGAGAAGGACCGCGCGTTCCGCGATCAGCTGCGGACGCTGCGCGGCCTGGTGGGCGCCGCGGCGCCGGCGGTGAAGGCGGCGAAGCCGGCCGAGGAGAAGGCCCCCGCGAAGGGGAAGCCCAGGTCTAAGCGGGCCGCGAAGTCGTCGCCGGAGGAGTAGCCGCGCGAGCCGGACGCCGCGGACGCCGCGGAGAGGCGTTCTCGCGCCGCGAGCGCCGCGCTATCCACGCACGATGTCGGATCGCGCCACCTGGGACGAGTACTTCATGAACATCGGCCGCGAGGTCGCGACGCGCGCCACGTGCGATCGCAAGCACGTCGGGGCCGTCCTCGTGCGCGACCGGAGCATCCTCGCGACCGGCTACAACGGCTCGATCCACGGCCTCGATCACTGCGACGAGGCCGGGCACCTGATGGAAGACGGGCACTGCGTGCGGACCATCCACGCCGAGGCCAACGCGGTCATCCAGGCCGCGCGCAACGGCGTGCGCATCGAGGGGGCGTGGATCTACGTCACCGCGTCGCCCTGCTTCGGGTGCTTCAAGCTGATCGCCAACGCCGGCGTGAAGCGGATCGTGTTCGGCGAGTTCTACCGCGACGAGCGGATCTTCGAGTTCGCGCAGAAGCTCGGGATCGAGCTGGTGCACGCGCCCATGCAGCCGCGGACGGCGTGACTTCGCGGCCGAGCCCCGTGACCGAAGAGCCCCGCCCGCATCGGAACCGACGCGCCCATGACGAACCCGCTCCTCCAGCTCGCCCACCCCCTCCCGTTCGATCGCGTCGCGGCCGCCGACGTCGCCCCCGCCATCGACGCGCTGCTCGTCTCGGCCCGCGCGTCGCTCGACGCCATCGCGGCGGCGCCGGCGACCTGGGACGCGACCCTCGGCGCGCTCGACGGCTTCGGCACGGCGATCGACGACGCGATCGGCGTGGTCTCCCACCTCGAGGCGTGCGCGAGCACGAAGGAGCTGCGCGCGGCGTACGGCGAGGCGCAGCCGCGGGTGAGCGAGCTCTTCTCGTCCGTGCCGCTGCACGAGGGGGTCTACCGCGCGCTCGCGCGCTTCGCGCAGACCGACGAGGCCCGCGCGCTGACGGGCCCGCGCCGGCGCTTCCTCGACAAGACGTTGGCGGACTTCCGGCGCCACGGCGCGGAGCTCGATCCGGCCGGCAAGGTGCGGCTCGCCGCGATCGACGTGGAGCTCTCGCAGAAGACGATCGAGTACGGCGAGCACGTCCTCGACGCCACCAACGCGTTCGAGCTGGTGCTGCCGGACGCGAGCCGCCTCGCGGGGATGCCGCCGAACGCGATCGAGGCGGCGCGCGAGAGCGCGAAGGCGAAGGGGCTCGACGGCTACCGGCTGACGCTCCAGGCGCCGAGCTACGGGCCGGTGCTCACCTACGCCGACGACGCCGCGCTGCGCGAGGCGCTCTACCGCGCCTACGCCACGCGCGCGACGACGGCGCCGCACGACAACCGGCCGCTGGTGCGCAAGATCCTCGAGCTGCGCCGCGAGAAGGCGCGGCTGCTCGGCTTCCGCGACTTCGCCGATCTCGTGCTGCAAGACCGCATGGCGAAGGACGGCCTGAGCGCGCGCCGCTTCCTCGACACGCTGCGCGCCAAGACGCGGCCGTACTTCGCGCGAGAGAACGAGGATCTCGCGGCGTTCCGGCGCGAGCTCGAAGGGCCGACCGCGCCCGCGCTGCAGCCCTGGGACGTCACGTACTACGCCGAGAAGCTCCGCCGCGCGCGCTACGACTTCGAGGCCGAGGCGCTGCGCGCGTACTTCCCGCTCGAGCGCGTGCTCGCGGGCGCGTTCGAGATCGCGCGCAGGCTGTACGGCGTGCTCATCGAGCCGGTCACGCTCCCCACGTGGAACCCCGACGTGCGCGCCTACGCGATCCGTGAAGGCGCGGGCGCGGGCACGAGCGCGGACGGCAGCGCGCGCACGATCGCGAGCTTCTACGTCGACGCCTTCCCGCGCGAGGACAAGCGCGACGGCGCGTGGATGCACGGCCTGCTCACCGCGGCGCGCGCGCGGGTGCCCGAGGCCGTCAACGTCGAGGTGCTGGTCGCGAACGTCACGCCGCCGGTCGGCGGGCGCCCGGCGCTGCTCACGCACGGCGAGGTCGAGACGATCTTCCACGAGCTCGGTCACCTGCTCCACCACGCGCTGTCGACCGTCGAGCTGCGCAGCCAGGCGGGGACCAACGTCGCGTGGGACTTCGTCGAGCTCCCCTCGATGATCATGGAGAACTGGGCGTGGGAGCGCGAGGCGCTCGACCTCTTCGCGCGCCACTGGGAGACCGACGCCCCCCTGCCCGACGCGCTCTTCTCGTCGATGAAGCGCGCGCGCGCCTTCCGCGCGGCCGGCGCGATGATGCGGCAGCTCGGCTTCGCGGAGCTCGATCTCGCGCTGCACTGCGATTTCGATCCCGCGACGTCGAGCGACGATCCGGTCGAGCTCGCGCGAGAGATCCTCGCGCGCCACTCCGCGGTCCCGCTGCCGAAGGAGCACGCGATGGCCGCGGCGTTCGGGCACCTCTTCGGCAGCCCCGTCGGCTACGCGGCGGGCTACTACTCGTACAAGTGGGCCGAGGTCCTCGACGCCGACGCCTTCTCGCGCTTCCGGCGCGAGGGGGTCTTCGCGCCGGAGGTCGGCCGCGCGTTCCTCGAGAACGTGCTGCGGCACGGCGACTCCGACGATCCGGCCGAGCTGTTCCGGCGCTTCATGGGGCGCGATCCGTCGATCGACGCGATGCTCGAGCGCGCCGGGCTCGTCTCGGAGTAGCCGCCCGCGCGAGGGATCGCGTGCCGTGCGCGGCGCGATGCGCTAGAGGCCTCGGCGTCGTAGTCGAACAGGCGATCGTCGGCGGCGGGGTCGTGAGATCCCGGCGCGGGAGGAACGTCCGAGCTCCACAGGGCAGGGTGCCAGGTAACGCCTGGTGCGGGTGACCGCGAGGAAAGTGCCACAGAGAAGAGTCCGCCGGCCTGCGCGCCGAACCGCAAGGTGAAGCGCGTCGATCGGCAAGGGTGAAACGGCGGGGTAAGAGCCCACCGCGTCGACGGTAACGCCGACGGCACGGCAAACCCCACCCGGAGCAAGGCCATGTAAGAAGGCGACGGCACGCGCGCTCCGCGAGGGGCACGCGGGTCGGAAGGGCTGCCCGCCCGGTGCCTTCGGGTAGGCTGCTGGAGGCGCGCGGCGACGCGCGTCCTAGAGGAATGATCGCTGCCGCGCACAGGGCGACCGAAGCGCGTGACAGAACTCGGCGTATGAGCGACTGCGACCGCGAGGCCGGGCTCCGAAAGGGGCTCGGCCTCGCGCTTTTGGAGGGGGGCGATTGGCAACTCGCGCCCGACGTGCGACGCACCTGCGCGTGCGCCGACTCGCGATCGCCCTCGTCCATCACCCCGTGCTCGATCGCGCCGGCAGCGTCGTGACCAGCGCGATCACCAACGTCGACGTCCACGATCTGTCGCGCAGCGGGCGCACGTTCGGGGCGACCGACCTCTTCGTCACGTCGCCCATCGCGGCGCAGCGCGCGCTGGTCGAGGCGATCCTCGGCCACTGGCGCGACGGCTCGAGCGGCGCGCGCATCCCGTCGCGCAAGGACGCGCTCGAGATCGTGCGGGTCGTCCCCTCGCTCGACGACGCGATCGCCGCGCTCGGCGGGCGCGATCACGTCGAGCTCTGGGCCACGGCGGCGCGCGACGACGCGGGGGCGGTCACCCCCCTGCCCGACTACGCCGCCGCGCGCGCGCGCCTCGCGTCCGACGATCCGCGCGCCGTGCTGCTGCTGTTCGGCACCTCGTGGGGGCTCGCGCCCGCGCTCGTCCAGGGGTGCGACGCGCGCTTGCCACCGATCTTCGGCACGGGCGAGTACAACCACCTCAGCGTCCGCGCCGCGTGCGCGATCACGCTCGATCGGCTGCGCGC
>CAIXWQ010001118.1 GCA_903923175.1 uncultured delta proteobacterium
GCAGGCCATCGACCGCGCGACCTTCGTCAGCTTCGAGCAAGCCTTCTTCGAGGCGATCGACGGGCGGATCGAGTCGTTCGAGCTGGCCGAGCGCTACGCCGCGCAGAAGCCGAAACTTCGGCGGCAGGCCGAGCAGACCCTCGACGCGCTTCTCGTCGCGCACGGCAAGCCCGGGGCGCGGATCGTCCTCGGGGATCTCGCGCTGCTCGGGATCTGCGACGCGATCCACCTCGTGCGCAAGCTCTACGACCAGACGGCGCCCGGCGGGCGTGGGTTCTGGGCGGTCGTCATCCCGGGGGTCGTCTCCAAGCGGCAGCCCCTCTTCAACGAGAAGCCCGGGGCGATCGTCTTCTCCATCGAAGGGGGCACGCTGCCGCTCGCCAGCGAGCTGACGACGAACGCCGCTCCGGCGACCTGAGCGCCGACGCGGTCGTCGCGCCCCCTCGCGCCGCAATTGAAGCGGCCCCTTCCCCCGAACGGCCGGCGCCCCCGGCGCCCGAGCGATCATGGACCTCGAAACCCGCAAATCCCTCCGCGAGCAGCTGACCAAGGTCTCGACCGAGATCGCCGCTGCGCTGCGTCTTCAGCTGCTCGCCCCCGGCCCTGCGCGCGAGCGCGCGGAGGTGCTCCACCGCGACGAGAAGGTCGGCGACGCGTTCGAGCTCTGGACCGATCTCCTCTCGCGCCGCGCCGCGGTGCTGTGGGTGCTCAAGTCGCTCTACGTCCGGGCGCTCGAAGACCGCGGCCTGCTGCGCCCCGGCCGCATCCTCGACGCCGAGAGCCAGCAGCTCTTCGCCCACCTCGCGCCGAACCTCGGTGAGACGGCGTACCTGCGCTGGATCTTCCGCGACCTCTCCACGGGCGCGAGCGGCCTCCCGGAGCTCTTCGCGCCGCAGCCCGCCGAAATCGCGACCGTGCCCGATGCCCTCTCGCGCAAGCTGATCGATCTTTGGCGCGGCAAGGATCCGGACACGGGTGCACTGCGGTACCGCTTCGACGACGAGCACTTCGACGGACGCTTGCTCGGCGACCTCTACCAGGATCTCGATCCGGTCGTGAAGAAGCGCTACGCGCTCCTGCAGACGCCTGACTTCGTCCTCGAATTCATCCTCGACGAGACGCTCACGCCGGCGATCGCGGAGTTCGGGATCGAGACGGTGCGCGTGCTCGACCCGGCGTGCGGCTCAGGGCACTTCCTGCTCGCGGCGTTCAAGCGGCTCGTCGCGGGGATGCGCGAGAAGGAGCCGCAGAAGCCGGTGCGCGAGGTCGTGCGGCAAGTGCTTGATCGCGTCGTCGGGATCGATCTCAACGACTACGCGTGCGGGCTGGCGCGAGCGCGGCTCGTGATGACAGCCCTTGAGGTCTGCGGTGAGACCGACCTGGCGGCGGCGCACGACTTCCACCCGCAGGTTTACTGCGCTGACGCGCTAGAGCAGGTGGAGCTCAACGAGCAGACCGTCGCGACCGCAATCAGGCCAGCAATTCGCGAGAGCATCGGACTGCTCACACCGCCCGAGGTGCGAACAGCGTTGCGTGAGGTGCTCAAGCCGCGATTTCACGCCGTCGTCGCCAACCCGCCATACATTACTGAGAAGGACGCGACGAAGAAGGAGTACCACCGAGAAAAGATTGGCAGGAGGCGACGCTACGTCTCCGCCTCTGGGGCGTACTCGCTGGGGGCACCGTTCA
>CAIXWQ010001119.1 GCA_903923175.1 uncultured delta proteobacterium
CGCCTGCAGACGCCGATGCCGCCGCGGCCGCAGGCTCCGCAGTCCCCGCAGACGCCGATGCCGCCGCGTCCGCCGCGCCCGACCTCGCGCCCCGTCTCGCGCCCGGCGCCCGCGATCGCCGCGTCGAGCGAGGCGCGGCTGAAGGTGCCGCCGCCCCCGCCGCTGCCGGTCATCGGCGTGCCGGTCACCTCCTCGGAGGTCGAGCCGCACGTCGAGGCGCTCGAGGACATTCCCGACGACGCGCGCATGTCGCTCATCGACGCCGCGCGCGCGGTGTCGCTCGCGGCCGACGAGACCATGCCGGCGCCGGCCGCGGTGATGGTGCTGACGGGGGAGATCGAGGTCCGCTCGGCCCGCCACGCGGTGCGCATCGATCTGATCGAGCCGGGTGCGATGCGCCTGCTCGCCCCGGTGGCGCCGGCCGAGTCCGAGCTGATCATCGCCGGGGGCGCGGGTGGAGCGCGCGTGCTCGCGATCACGCTCGAGCGCATCGAGCGGCTGCGCAAGGTCGCGCCCTGGGTGGTGCAGGAGCTCGAGCCTGCGAGCGACGACGTCCACGTGGTCGCCGGCGCGCTGCGCGGCAAGCTCGGCGTCCGCCTCGCCGGCGCGGTGCTCGACGAGATCCTCGACTGCACGGACGTCGTGCGGCTCGCCCCCTCGGTCGTCGTCGTCAAGCGCGGCGAGCCGGTGCGCGCGCTCATCGTCGTCGGCGCGGGCGAGCTCGCGCTGCGCACGGGCGAAGGGCCCGACGGTCGCGTCGTGGCCGGCGAGGTGCTCTTCGCGCGCGAGCTGCTCGAAGGCGCGCCCGCGCCCGCGCAGGTGCGCAGCGGCCCGGCCGGCGCGCTGCTGCTCGTCGCCAACCGGGCGTCGACCACCGAGCTGCTGGGCCGTGAGGACTCGCTCGTGGAGATGTTGCGCGAGGGGTGAGCCCGCGAGCGCGCCACCGCGCGCGTTCCGGTGTAGAGAGGCGTCGATGGCGCGCGCGAGCGACGAGGCCGAGTACGACTGCGTGACCTGCGGGGCGTGCTGCTACAACCCCGACGACAACCGCGAGCTCGACTACGTCGACTACGTCGAGATCGACCCGTTCGATCGCATCATGCGCAAGCCCGACCTGGTGCGCCGGCTGGTCGTGCTCGATCACAAGCTCCGGCCGCACATGCGGCTGAGCCACCTGCACCGCTGCGTCGCGCTCACCGGGAGCCTCGGCGTGAAGGTCGGCTGCGGCATCTACCGCGATCGACCGCAGATGTGCCGGGACTTCGAGGCCGGCAGCAAGGACTGCAAGAAGCACCGCCGCGAGCGCGGGATCGAGCGTTAGTCGTCCGCGTCGGTCCTTCGCGCTTCGCCGTCAGCTCGTCGTCACCCGACCGCGCGCGGCGGGCGCGAGTTGCGGCGCGTCTTCGCCATGCGGCGCGAGATGCGGAAGGCCATCTCCATCGCCTGCGCGTAGTTGAGCCGCGGATCGCACGCGCTCGCGTAGTTGAGGCCGAGGTCCTCCTCGCGCACGCCCGAGGCGCCGCCGATGCACTCGGTCACGTCGGCGCCGGTCAGCTCGAAGTGCACGCCGCCGAGGATGGTGCCGCACGCCGCGTGCACGTCGAACGTGCGCTCCACCTCGCCGAGCACGTCGTCGAAGCTGCGGGTCTTGATGCCGCCGGCCGTGGTGATGCCGTTGCCGTGCATCGGATCGCTCACCCAGAGCGCCGTGCGGCCGCTGCGCTGCACCGCCTCGATCATCGGCGGCAAGGCCTTCTCGACCTGCGAGGCGCCCATGCGCGTGATCAGCACCATGCGGCCGCGCTCGTCGTCGGGGTTGAGCCGCTCGAGGAGCGCCACGACCTCGGCCGGCTCGACCTTCGGCCCGAGCTTCACGCCGATCGGGTTGCGGATGCCGCGGAAGAACTCGACGTGCGCGCCGTCGAGCGCGCGCGTGCGCTCGCCGATCCAGGGCAGGTGCGCGGTGAGGTCCCAGTGCCCCTCGCGGCGCGGCACGTGGCGCGTCTGCGCCGATTCGTAGTGGAGGTTGAGCCCCTCGTGGCTGGTGAAGAAGTCGACGCGCGTGAGCTGATCGACCGTGACCTCGCCGAGCGCCTCCATGAAGCCGAGCGCCTCGCCGAGCTGGCGGCAGGTGCGCTCGTAGGACGCGCGCAGATCGGGATCGAGCGCGGCGTGGCGGAGGAACGCGAGGTCCCACGCCTCGGGGTGGTGGAGGTCGGCGAACCCGCCGGCGCTGAGCGACCGGATGAAGTTCAGCGTGAGCGCCGAGTGGTGGTAGGCGTCGACCATCAGCCGCGGATCGGCGCGGCGCGCCTGCGCGGTGAACGCCGGGCGGTTGACCAGATCGCCGAAGTAGCTCGGGAGCGAGAGATCGCCGCGCGTCTCGATCGGGCTCGAGCGCGGCTTGGCGTACTGGCCGGCGAACCGGCCGATGCGCACGATCGGCTTGCGGCCGCCGTGGATCAGCACGAGCGACATCTGCAGCAGGATCTTGAGCTGATCGACGATCACCTCGGCGCGGCAGTCGGACATCGTCTCGGCGCAGTCGCCCCCTTGCAGCAGGAAGCGCGTGCCCGCCTGCGCGTCGCCGAGGAAGCCCCGCAGCCGATCGATCTCCCACGAGGTGACGAGCGGGGGGAGCACGCGCAGCGCGTCGACGGCCGCCGCGACCTCGAGCGGATCGTCGTACGCGACGTCCTGCGCGATCTTCTTCGTCTTCCACGACTCGGGGGACCAGCTCATGGGGCGACGCACTGTAGCGCGCCGCGTCGACCTTGGCAGGCGTCGTCGCGTTCGCTGTCGACGCCGCGGGCGCCCTCACGTATCGACCTCGGCGATGCTGGATCTGAACCTCGTGGGGAAGCCGGGCGCGCCGACGCGATTCGAATACGGCTGGAAGGACGTCGTGCTCTACGCGCTCGGGATCGGCGCGAAGGCCGACGAGCTCGAGTACCTCTACGAGGGCAAGGGGCCCAAGACGTACCCCTCGTTCGCCGTGGTGCCGACGTTCGCGCCGATCTTCGATCTGCTCGCGAAGTCGGGCGGCAACCTCGCGATGGTCGTGCACGGCGCGCAGAAGGTCGCGCTCCACAGGCCGATCCCCGCCGAGGGGGCGCTGCGCACCACCGCGACCGTGCGCGCGATCTACGACCTCAAGCGCTTCGCGCAGGTGATCATCGACACCGCGAGCGTGGACGACAAATCGGGCGAGGCGATCTTCGACACCACCTGGTCGATCATCTTCCGCGGCGAGGGGGGCTTCAAAGGCCCGCCGCCGCCCCGGCCGGCGCCCGAAGACGTCGTCTCCGTGCCCGCCGATCGCGAGGCCGACTTCACGATGGAGGAGGCCACGTCGAAGGAGCAGGCGCTGCTCTATCGCCTCTCGGGCGACCTGAACCCGCTGCACGCCGATCCGGTGTTCGCGGCCGGCGTCGGCTTCGCGCAGGGGCCCATCCTGCACGGGCTCTGCAGCTACGGCTACATGGTCCGCGCGGTGGTGAAGGGGGCCTGCGGCGGCGACGCGACCAAGCTGCGCGCGTTCGAGGCGCAGTTCCGCAAGCCGGTGTGGCCGGGCGACACGCTCGTGACCAAGGGGTGGAACGTCGGCGCGGGCAGGGATGGCGAGGGCGATCGCGTCGCGCTGGTCGTGCACGCGCAGGGGCGCGAGGACGCGGTGATCTCGGGGGCCTCGGCGCGCATCGCCATCGGCTGACGGGGCACGCGGCGCGCGCGTTGCGTGCGCCCCGCGAGGCCTGCTGGCCGGCGAGGCAGGGCCAGGGCGCGCCGTCGGTGGCGGGCGGGCGGCACCGCCCACGGGTATGCCGGCGCGTCGCCGTCGGCGTCGCCGCGGGGCCACGGCGATTCAAAGCGGCTGTCGCGAATCCCAGCGAGCCGGTCGAAGTAGCTATCCCCTGCAGAGCGGTTCATCGTCGCCCCGGCTGACGAGCGAGGCCGAAGCCTCGCGCGTGGAGGCAACATGAAGCGCCGACTCTGGGCCCTGGGCGTGCTCGCTTGCGTGTGCTCCTGCTCCTGCTCCACCGCGCGCTCGCTCGACGACCGGGCCGACGCGCTCGAGATCGCGCTCGCGTCTCCCTACGGGGCCGCGCTTCGGAAGCCCGTCGCGCTCGAGGGGCTCCGCTTCCACGCCGGCGCGCTCCACGGCACGTTCCCCGCGCGCGCGACCGACGAGATCGTGCTCGACACCGGGGCGCACCGGGTGTCGATCGCGCCGCGCGACGTCCCCGCCGCGCGGGCGGAGATCACGCACGACCTCGCGACCTACGCGCTCGGGAATGGCTCGATCCTGTGGTCGGCGTCGAGCGACGGGATCGAGGAGCTGCGGGTGCTCCACGCGGCCCAGCGCGACTTTCGGGCGCGCTACCGCCTCGGCGCCGCGGGCCTGCGCGCGCGCGTGCGCGACGGGCGCATCGAGCTGCTCGACGAGCGCGGGCGCCTCGTGCTCGGCACCGCGCCCGTGGAGGCCGCCGACGCCGACGGCGCGCGCCGGAGGCTCGAGGCCACGCTGGTCTCGGAAGACGCGCAAGACGCGGGGAGCTGGTCGCTCACCATCGCCGGCTCGCTCGAAGGGATGCGCGCGCCGATCGTCGTCGATCCGGTGTGGCGCACCGTCGGCTCGCTCGCGGACGCGCGCGCGCCCTACATGGCCGCGACCAGCCTCTCGGACGGGCGCGTGCTCACCTACGGCGGCTACGCCTCCGACGCGACGACCCGCCTGCTCACCGCCGAGGTCTTCGACCCCACGACCAACCTCTGGTCGAACGCGGGCACCGCCCCGACCGACCTCGGTCAGACGCCGTTCCTCGTCGAGCTGCCGAGCAAGAAGGTGCTCGCGATCGACACCTCGCGCGCCGCGCTGATGGACGTCGATGCGGCGTCGATCACGATGCTGCCCGCCGGCTGGTCGTTCGTGAACGGCGCGGTGCGCGTCGGCGCCGAGGTGTGGGTCTTCGCGAACGACGGCACCTGGTCGTGGCACGAGGGGGGCTCGTTCACCGCGCGCGCGCCGATGCCCGATCCGGTGTTCCGCGCCGCCAGCGCGCCCCTGCCCGACGGCCGCATCCTGGTCAGCGGCGGCAACGATCCCGCCGAGAAGGTCCGCGACACGGCGTCGATCTACGACCCCAAGACCGACACCTGGGCCGCGACCGCGCCGATGCTCACGCGGCGCCAGGGGCACGCGCTGATCTCCCTCCCCAGCGGCAAGGTGCTCGCGATCGGCGGCGCCAACGCGCTCAACACGCGCTACGCGAGCGTCGAGCTGTTCGACCCCGCGACGAGCACCTGGTCGGCCGGCGCGACGATGCCGATGGAGCCCTGCGTGGTGACGAGCATCTACGCGCCGAGCGTCGCCTTCCTCGGCGCGCGCATGTTCGTCGCGGGCGCCGACGGCACGCCGCTCGTCTACGACACCGGGCGAGACCGCTGGGCCGCGTCGACCGGCCCTTCGCTGCAGCGCTGGCGGGTGGCGCTCGGGGCGACCGGCGACGGGCGCGTCGTCATGGTCGGCGGCCAGATCACGAGCGGGGCCACCGCGCAGACCGACGCGCTCACCCCGCTCCTCGGGGGGACCTCGTGCGGCGGCGCGACGGCGGGTGACTGCGCGACCGGGCTGTGCGTCGACGGGGTGTGCTGCGACCAGCCCTGCCCCGGCGCGTGTCAGCGCTGCGACGTCGCTGGCAGCGTCGGCAGCTGCACCGCGCTCGCCGCGCCGCGCACGCCGAGCGCCTGTGCGCCCTACGCGGGGTGCGCCGCGGGCGCCTGCGCGGCCGGGTGCGCCCGCGACGCCGACTGCTTCGCGGGGAGCTTCTGCAAGTCGGGGGCGTGCGTGCCGCGCTACGCGAACGGCGCGGCCTGCGCGGCCTCCGGGCAGTGCGCGTCGTCGTTCTGCGTCGACTCCGTCTGCTGCGAGCGCGCGTGCGTGGGCAACTGCGAGGCGTGCGACACGAGCGGCGACGGCACCTGTGTCGCGGTCGCGGGCGCGCCTCGCGGGAGCCGCCCCGCGTGCACGGGCGGCAGCGATGCGCAGTGCAGCAAGGTCTGCGACGGAATCCACGGCGCGAGCTGCACGTTCCTGCCGGCGGGCAGCTCGCCCTGCGGCGTGAACGGCTGCAGCGCGGGCGTGGAGACCCGCGCCGGCACCTGCGATGGCGCGGGCGCGTGCGCCGCAGCGCCGCGCGCGTGCGGCGCGTACGGCTGCGGGGCGACGGCCTGCAAGAGCGCGTGCCTCTCGCGCGCTGACTGCAGCGACGGCCACGTCTGCGTCTCCAGCGCCTGCGTCCCCGCGCCCGGCCTCGGGACCGCTTGCACGAGCAGCGACGCCTGCGCCACCGGCCACTGCGTCGACGGCGTGTGTTGCGCCTCGAGCGTGTGCGACGCGGGGAGCGTGTGCAACGCCGCGGGGCACGAGGGGCTCTGCCGCAAGACCAACGGCCTCGCGTGCGCGCTCGACGGCGACTGCGCGAGCGGGCTCTGCGTCGACGGCGTGTGCTGCGATGCGCGCTGCGACGGCCAGTGCCAGGCCTGCGATCTCCCCGGCCAGGGTGGGAAATGCGCGCCGGTCACGGGCGCCCCGCGCGGCGCGCGCGCAGCATGCTCCGCGGGCGACGGGTCGACGTGCGGAGCCCGGACGTGCGACGGCAAGGACGCCGCCACCTGCGCAGGCTTCGCCCCCGGCGAGCTCTCGTGTCGGGTCGCCGCGTGCGCCGACGGCGACTCGATCCTCGCCGCGCGCTGCGACGGCAAGGGCGCCTGCCCCGCCGAGGAGCATCGCTCGTGCGGCCTGCTCCGCTGCTCGGCCGACGCGAGCCGTTGCCTCTCGGTCTGCTCGGCCGACGGCGACTGCCAGGACGGCTACGCCTGCGTCGGCGGTCAGTGTCGCGGCAAGACCACCGCGTGCGCCGACGACGGCGTCACCGCGCTCAAGTCCGATGGCACGACCGTCCCCTGCTCGCCGTTCGCCTGTCGCGGTGGCGCCTGCGTGGACGCGTGCGCGGCGAGCAGCGATTGCGCGCCCGGCTTCCTCTGCGACGGCGGCGCCTGCGTGAGCCCCGCGACCGGCAGCGACGGCGGCGGGTGCTCGATCGGCTCGTCCGGCTCCTCGATGGGAACGCGCGGGCACGCGCCAGGCTGGCTCGCCGCGCTGATGCTCGGCGTCGTGCTCTCGTCGCGTCGAGTCGGGCGTCGAGCCGGGCGTCGCGTCGGTGCGCTGGCGCTCCTCGCGGCCGGCGCGCTCGGGTGCGACGCGAAGCGGGACGCCGAGCCGGTCGGCACGTCACGTCAGGCCGTGGTGGGCGAGTGGACGGTCACGTCCGAGACCACGTATCCGCACGCGCAGGAGATGAGCTCCGGCACGTACCTGATCGGCCACGTGCCGGGCGGCGCGATCCTCGGCTACAACGAGGCCGCCGAGACCTTCGACGGCGCGAAGTGGACGCTGCTGAAGGTGCTCCCGCAGTACACCAACCGGCGTCACGTCGCCGAGCTCGCGCCGGGGAAGTTCCTGATCTTCGGCGGCAGCGGCGTCGTGGGCGGGGTGGTGGTGGAGCTCTCGCAAAGCCTGCTCTGGCAACCGCTCGGCACCGACCGCGTCGCCGGCTCGCTGAACGAGGGGCGCACCCGCGGCGCGTTCGCCGTGCTGTCGACGGGGCAGGTGCTCGCGGCGGGCGGCTACGCCTTCCCGAGCTACGCCGCGCGCTCGAGCGCCGAGCTCTACGACCCCGCGGCCGACGCCTGGACGCTCACCGGACCGCTGCTCACCACGCCGCGCGTCGGCTCGATCGTCGCGCCGCTCGCCGCGGGCAAGGCGCTCCTCGTCGGCGACGCCCGGGTGCAGACGGAGCTCTTCGATCCGACCACCAACACGTGGAAGCCCGGGCCTTCGACCGCCTCGGCGTTCGACCGCCCGCTCAGCACGACGCTCACGAGCCAGCGCTTGCTCCTGGTCGATCGCGCCGGCACGGCGACGCCCGAGCTCTACGATCCCGCGACCAACGCCTTCCAGCGCGTGGCTCGGCCCGCCGACGCGCACGCCAAGGGGGTGCTCTTCGCGCTCGCGTCCGATCGCGCGCTGCTCGCGGGCGGCGCCTCGCTCTCGAGCCTCGAGATCTACGACGCGAAGGCCGATCGGTGGGTGAAGGCGAGCCCCATGGCGCGCCCTCGTCAGGACGCGTTCGCGATCGACCTCTCGGGCAAGATCCTGATCGCCGGCGGCTCCAACGACGCCGAGGGCTTCCTCTACGACGCCGAGCTGTTCGACCCGCGCGCGAACGGCGTCTCGTGCGGCGCCGACGGCGACTGCCTCTCGCTCCGCTGCGTCGACGGCGTCTGCTGCGACACCGGCTGCACCGAGGCCTGCAACGCGTGCGATCTCCCGAGCAGCAAGGGGACGTGCTCGCCCACCTCGGGCGCGCCGCGCGCCGGGCACGCCTCCTGCGCGCCGTACCTGACGTGCAGCGCCGGCGCCTGCGGGCCGAGCTGCACGAGCGACGCGAGCTGCGCTTCGACGGCGTGGTGTGACGGCAGCCGCTGCGTGACCAAGCAGGCGCTGGGGGCGACGTGCGCGGGGGACGTGCAGTGCGCCTCGGGGTTCTGCCGCGACGGGCATTGCTGCGGGGGCGCGTGCGACGGGCAGTGCGAGGCGTGCGGCGAGAGCGGCTCGCTCGGGAGCTGCGTGGCGATCACCGGCGCGCCGCGCGGGGGTCGCGCCGCCTGCGCCGGCGGCGAGGGAGCGTGCGCCGCGCGCTGCGACGGCACGCACCGGCTCGCGTGCGCGTTCGCGCCCGCCGTCACGACGTGCGGCGCCGACGCGTGCTCGGGCGGCATCGAGACGCACGCGCGCACCTGCGACGGCGTCGGCCACTGCAACGACGTCCCGCGCGCCTGCGGCGAATACGCGTGCGGGAGCGAGGTGTGCCTCGATCGCTGCGCGACGGGGAGCGACTGCGCCGCGGGCTTCGTCTGCAGCGGTGCGAGCTGCGTCCCCGCGCCCGGCCTCGGCGAGTCGTGCTCCGGCAAGCCCTGCCTCGGCGCGCTCACGTGCGTCGACGGCGTCTGCTGCGCGACCACGAGCTGTCCGACCGGCAGCGGGTGCGGTCTGCCCGCGAGCAAGGGGCGATGCGCGAAGCAGGACGGCTCGAAGTGCGCGGCCGACGGCGAGTGTGGCTCCGGCGCGTGCGTCGACGGCGTGTGCTGCGAGTCGACGTGCAGCGGCCAGTGTCAGGCGTGCGACGCGCCCGGCAAGCTCGGCCAGTGCGTCGCGGTGACGGGCGCGCCGCACGGCGTGCGGCCGAGGTGCGCGGCGGGCTCGGCGATCTGCGAGGCGGCGAGCTGCGACGGCGTCGACGCGAGCAAGTGCGCGGGGCTCCCCGGCGCGGGGACCGAGTGCGCGAAGCCCGCGTGCAGCGCGGGCCTGCGCAGCGAGCCGGCCCACTGCAACGGCGCGGGCACGTGCGGGGAGCCGACCACGACGCCGTGTGCTCCTTATGCGTGCGACCTCGCCGCAGCGGCGTGCCGGACGCGCTGCGCGGGCTCGGCCGACTGCGCGGATGGCATGGTGTGCCAGAGCGGAGCCTGCGCCGCGCCGACCACCGCCTGCTCGGCCGACGGGACCGACCTCGTCGACACGCTCGGCCACAGCGCGTCGTGCGCGCCGTTGCTCTGCCGGGCGGGCGCGTGCCTCGAGACGTGCGAGTCGACCCTCGACTGCGTCGCGGGCACGGCGTGCAGCGGCGGGAGCTGCATCGCCGTCGCGCCCACGAAGGGCGGCGCCGACGAAGGTGGCTGCGGGCTCTCGCGCGGTCGAGGTCGCGCGGGCTGGATGCTGCTCGCGGCGGCGCTGATGGGCGCGATCGGGCGCCGACGCCGCGCGTGAGCGAAGTCGCGCCGCCGCGCGCGCGGCGCGTCCCGTATTGACGTGGAACACGAGCTGTTCACTTTTTGAACTCGCCTGCTCTGCGTCGACATGCCCATAAGTGGCGGGAATCCGTCCATATCTGGCGATCCGCCCTTCGGAGCCTGGCGCGAGTGGTTGTATGTCGGCTTGACCACGACATGGCTCCCTCCTACGAGTGGCGCCAAGCATGAGCTCGCAGCCGCGCGACGCCCGAGGCCCTGAAGTCAGGCACTCGGCGCGAGGCGCGTCGTCGACGCCGACCGCCGACTAGGAATCATCCAGACCGTATCTGGCACTCGCGGCGCCGCGCGCACGGCGCTGCGAGGTCATGCGCACGCACGCACGCCTGACGCGAAGGCGCGCGGACCCGACCAGCCCGAGCGGCTCGGCTCGCCTCGCCTCGCTCCGTGGGGTCGCCCCCCCCGACGCCGAATGAATCCATGAGAGCGGAAGTCCCACGCTCCGGCGCACGTCCGCCGGCGGCAGGACCCCGCGCGCCGCGTTCCTGCGACAGCCTCGTCGCGCGCACCGCCTGAGCGCGTTCGACCGACGTGGGCGCTCGTCTTCGCGCGGACCCGCGTCGGCGTGCGCTCTCTTTCGAATCACCCATCGACCCTGCCCATCGGAGAATTCTCATGAACCGTCGTCTTCGCCTGATCGCTCTCATCTCGACGCTCGCGGCGACCGCGTGCGTCGCCGACCCGAACGATTCGCCGCCTGCCTCCGATCTCGACCTGACCGCGCCGTCGGCGAAGGTCGCGAGCCCGAGCAAGAACCCGAGCTGCCTCAACCCCGTCCTCGCGCCGCCGGCCGGACAGACGGTGGCGAAGATCGCGCCGAAGACGCACGTCGTCTCCGTGTTCTGGGGACCAGGTGTCAATGCCCTATTCAGCGACGCGACGCACGGAATCCAGGCGTTCTATCGGGACCTCGGGCAGAGCGAGTACTTCGCCTGGCTGTCCGAATATGGCGTCGTCTCGCTCGACACGAACGGGACCAACACCACGATCACCCCGACCACCGTGTTCAACGTCACCAGTCAGGGCACCGCGGACGCGCAGCTCCAGACCGAGATCCGAAACCAGATCAAGGCCGGCAAGCTTCCTGCGCCGAACGCCGACGGCGGCACGATCTACGTCGTGACGTTCCCGAAGGGCGCGGCGCTGGGCGCGCTCGTGGCGGCGGGCGTGGGCGCCTATCACCAACAGGACTCGCTGAATCATCAGTGGGAATACGTGGTGCTGCCCGATCAGGGGGACACCGTGAACCTGGACGGCGCCACCCGGGCCGTCTCGCACGAGATCATCGAGGCAGTCACCGATCCCGACGGCAGAACGGGCCTGCGCGACGTGCAGACGCCCGCCCCCGGCGGCTACTGTGGCGGCGAGATCGGCGACATCTGCCAGGCCGCGACCGACAATCCCGCCCTCCCGATCACGGTCGGCGGAAACCGCTGGTTGGTCCAGAAGATGTGGTCGAACGTCGCCAAAGGGTGCGTCATCGACCCGTGGCAGTTCGGCGGGAAGGACGGCGGCCGGTGGCTGACCTGGTACCAGGCCGGTGATCAGTGGCTGAGCGCCGACTTCGACGGGGTGAACGGCCCCGACGTCGCGCACGTCTATGCCTCGGGGACCCAGTACGCGGTCGAGGTGGTGACGAACGGCGGCGCCGGCACGCTCACGCACCCGAGCGGCGCGAACGAGAGCAACGCGGGCGTCGTCGACGCCTCCTCGCACTGGCTGACGGGCGACTTCGATGGCGACGGTCGGCCCGACCTGGCCCGGGTCTACAACGCCTCGGGCCATCCGGGGGTCGATCTTCACATCAACAACGGCCGCGACGCCTACGGCAAGGTGAGCTTCACCCGGCGCGCCCTCGGCGCCCAGATCGGCGGGTTCGCGTCCGATGAGGTGTTCGTCGCGGGCGACCTGAACAAGGACGGCTACGCCGACATCGGCATCGTCTGGAACGACGCCGGATACGCCTCGATCGGGTCGCTGCTGAACAACAGGGCGGGTGGCTTCGTCGGCGGCGCGGGCTCTGCTCGCGTCGGCGGCTTCGCCGCGAGCGAGCGATGGCTGCTCGGCAACTTCGACGGCGATGCGGGCGGCACCGTCGACTTCGCCGCGGTCTGGAACAACCTCGGACGCTCGGCCGCCACGGTCTTCGCCAACAACGGCGCGGCGCGCTTCACGGCCGCGTGGGCCGCGACGGATCTCGGAGCCTGGTCGACCACCGCGAAGTGGGTCGCCTCGGACTTCAGCGGCGACGGTGTCGCAGACCTTTCCGTGTCGTGGAACGACAACTCGCTGACCTCGACCGTCGTGTACCTGAACCAGCGCACCTGGTTCTCGGGCGCCCGCTGGCAGACGCGCGCGGGCGGATGGGCCGACGATCTCGTGTTCTTCGGCGGCGATTTCGACCGCGCCGGCGGCAACGATCTGATGATCCTCTGGAACGACTCGGGCACCGGCTCGTTCTCGTTCCGGCCTCAGCAGAAGCCGACGCTCTGAGCCAGCCGTCGAACGCCCGGAGCGCGACGAGCGCCCGGGTGTCTCGCGCTGGCGAGCCCGTCCTGCCGCGCGCGCAAGCTCAGAGCGCGCGGCAGACGGCGGGCGCGATCCCGGCCCCCGCGAAGAACGTCGAGGTCGCTTCGTCCTCGGTCGCGACGCGGGCGCAGCACTGCGTCGACGACTTGCGCTGGCGCCAGCACCGGTAGAACGTGACCCCCTCGCAGGTCTGCGCGCGGTAGCCGTACGAGGAGAGCCGCTCGATCTGCACGGGAAGCGTCGATTCGCAGTGCCCGCCGACGTCGCCCGCCGCGGCCTGCGTCGCGATCGCTTCGAAGTGGCTCTCGACGCACGCCGGCGCGACCGCGGCGAAGAGGCCGAGGGCGAGGGCGAGAAGGGGGCGCGGCATGGCGTTGGCCCAACCCGCGAGCGGGCCGGGTGATTCCATCGTCCGCACGGCTCGGCCCGCGCGCCGCCGCCCGTCGTGGACGAGCGGCTCGGGACCAACTGGCCGTCGCTACGCGCGCTTGCGTGCCTTCGCCGCGGGCTTCTTCTTCGAGGCGGCGGGCTTCTTCTTCGAGGCGGCGGGCTTCTTCTTCGTGGCGGTACGCGCCGCTCGCTTCGGTGCCTCGACCTCGCCCTCTACGACGCCGCCGTCGCGCTTGGCGATCCAGCTCAGGAACGCGGTGTCGCCGCCGCCGATGCTCACGACGCGTCCGCGATGCGTCATCACGCCGAGCTCGTGCTCGTCGTCCCAGCCGCACGCGAACTGGTAGCCGACGTAGGCCTCGCCCTCGCGCTGCGGATTCAGCACGTGCACCACGGTGAGCCGGATGGCGTCGCGCAGCGGCGTGCCCGGCAGCTCGGCCGCCATCTGCCGCTGGATGCTCTCGTCGGCCTCGAGCGCGCGGAGGATGGCCTGCTGCGTCTCGTCGAGGCGCTCGAAGACCTGATCGTACGCGGCGAGCTGCGCCGGCGTCACGACGGCGTCGTCGGGCATCACCGCGTCGCCGCCGACCGAGAGGCGCACGTCGGAGGCGCGCGTGCTGCGGCGTCGCAGCCGCGCACCGAAGTCGCTCCAGGCGGGGAGCGTGATCGCGAGCTCCTCGTGGGCGCGCAGCGCGGGCCTGACGTGCTTCTCGGCCATGCGACGATGTTCGCGTGCGGGCGCGGTCACGTCCACTCGCCGCCGACCGGGTCGCGGCGACCTCCGCGTGCGCTTGCCACGCATCGGCGCGGTACCGCCCGTCGACCCGCCGCGGATCGAGTAGCTTCGCGCCGGTGGCGTCCCCTCTCTACGTGAGCAGCACCCGCCGGCTGACCTTCGACGAAGTGCCGGAGCCGCTGCGCGCGGAGATCGTCGCGCACGCGGCGCGCGCGTCGCTCCTGCTGCGCGAGGTGGGCGGCTGGCTCACGCACCGCGAGAATCCGCCGTCGAAGTCGCTCTTCGGCCGCCTCTTCGGCAGCCGCTCGAACTCGGCCGATCCCGACCCGCACCACGACGTCGTGCTCCTGCTCCACCCGACCCACGTCGTCGTCGGCACGCACGGCCCGGTGCGCGGCAGCTCGGTGCTCTCGCTCCCGCTCGCGCAGGCCACCGTCGCGCGCGGTGGTCTGCTGGCGCGGGCGCTCGGGCCTGGCGCCGACGCCCCGAGCGACGACGGGCTCACGATCAGCGGGTTTCCCGGCACGGACGGCCGCCCCGGCACCTTCTTCGTCGGTCTCGGCGCCGGCCCCGACGCCGAGGCGTGCTTCGCCGCGGTGAGCGAGGCGATCGTGCGGATCAAGAACCCGGGCTGAGTCGCGCGAGGCGGCGTGCCTCGCCTCGGCCGCCGCGTCCTCTCACGCGCGGGCGCGCTCGCACCTCTCGACGCGTCGCTCGCTCGCTCGCGCGCTCGTGGCGGCCGACGCATCGCTCCGGGCCTCGGCGGGCGAGCGGTTCTTGGTCGCGTAGAAGAGCGCGAGGGTGCGCGGATCACCTCGCGCTCGCGCTCATGGAGACCGAGCGCAAGGGGCGCGGCGACGTCACCGACGAGGCCTACGCGTGGGCGCTCTATCGCAAACGTCGCGCGCGCGCGGTCGCCCTTGCTGCCGCGTGGCTGACCGCGCTCGTCGTCGTGCGAGCTCGGTGAGAGCGCGGCGACGGGCGCCGAGCGGCGCTGGCGGATCACCTTCCCGTTCGGCCTCGTCCACGGCTTCGGCTTCGCGTCGGCGCTTCAGGCGCTCGAGCTGCCGCGCGCCAAGGTCCCGTTCGCGCTGCTCATGTTCAACCTCGGCGTCGAGCTCGGTCAGCTCGCGGTGCTCGCGGCGCTGCTCCCCCTCGTGCGCCGCGCGCGCTCGAGCGCGCGCTTCGGCAGCGCCGGGGTTCGCGCGGTGAGCGCGGCGATCGTGGTCGCGGGCGTGGCGTGGTTCGTCGCGCGGATCGGGTTCGGCGGCTGAGGCTGCGCTCGTGGCGGGCGCGCGCCGGCGCACCGTGTGCAGCACCCAAGTCGTGCGGTGAACACTCGTACGCCGAATGGCTCCGTGGGAGGCACTCCATGAAGGGCTGGTCGCCACTGGCGGCGTTCGCGGATGTGGTCGTGAGCGCGGTCGTGAGCGCGCTCGCGAGCGCGAGCTGTGCCGCGTACGACGTCGGGCAGTTCGCGCCCGTGCAGCCGTGCCGGTGCGACGGCACGCTCTCCTCGAACGATCTCGCGGTCGCGACCGGCGCGGGGCGGGCGGGCGCGGCCTCGAACGCGAGCGTGACGGCGAGCACAGGCGCGTCCACGCGCGCTACCCGTGAGAGATGGCGCACGCGCTCGCTCGGCAGCTCCGACGTCGCGCCCGCGGGCGGCGTCCCGACCGCGATCGGCGGCGGCCCGCCGGCAGCGCCGAGCGCGACGGGCGCGACAGGCGCGACGAGCGGCGTCGGCCCGGCCAACACGGGTGTGCCGTCCGTCGCCGCGACGTCCCCTGCGCCGACGGCCGCGCCGACGGCCGCGCCCACGCTGAACGCCCCTTCGGCGACGGGGGTGCCGGGTCAGTACTACAACGCCATGCCGCCGTGACGATCACCGGGTTGGGCCGGAGACGCCGGCCGTCGCCGCGCCGCGCGTCACGTGACGCTCGCGCACTCCATATGGCCGTCCTGCGAGCGGTAGAACGCCGCCGCGAGCTCGGTGCCGACCGCCGCGGCGAGCAGCTCGTAGGTGCGCCGTCGCGCGCCGCCGACCGGCGCCTGGGAGCTCGCCTCGGACGGGTGCGGCACGAAGACGTTGTAGCCGACGATCACGCCGTCGGTGCGCAGCAGCGTGATGCCGTCGACGCCCATCATCCCCGCGAGCAGCCCGCCGAGCGCCTGCAGCCGGGCGCGCGCGTCCTCGTTGCGGCCATCGTGGTAGCGCGCGATCGCGGCCGGGAGGTCGATCGGCTCGTCGAGCAGGATGCCGTCGGCGAAGAGCGCGGGGACCGGCGCGCCCTCGGGGATCACGGCCACGAGCGAGCCGTGCCCGGCGCGGCGGGCCTCGACGAACACGCGTCGGAAGAAGGTCCAGGTGTCGACGCGCAGCGGCTCGGGGACGTCGCGCACCAGGGCGGCGAGCATCCCGCGCAGGAAGACCGCGCGCGAGGGGGCGTCGCTGCGCGAGCCCGAGAGGTAGACGTAGCGGACGAGCCCCGAGCCCGTGCGCAGCTCGACGACGCTGTCGCCCAGCTGCACGACGCCGATCGCGTGGAGCGCTCGGTCGCGCGTGTGGCGCAGGATCTCCATCGGCGACTCGACGAGCACGAAGCCGTCGGTGCGGAACATGCCGTAGCGCAGGCCGCCGTCGGCCACGCGCTCGAAGTAGATCGACCACGCGTCGCTCGCGAGCGGCGCGCACGCCTTGAGCGCGCGGCGCACCGTCGCGGCGCTGCGGTCGCCCGCGCCGATGGCGCGCGCCTCGCGGCCGCCCACCGTGCGCAGCAGCGCAGCGAGGTCGTCGCACACGAACACCAGCGGGAAGAGGGCGGTCCCCTCTTCGAGGTAGCGCGAGACGCTCGTCACGATCTCGACGAGCGCGTCGGCCGTGTCGCCGCACCCCATCCCCTCGGCGTCGAGGAGGTGCGCCAGCTCGTCACGGAGCAGGTGTCGGAACGCGATGATCTCGCCGCTCACGCGCTCAGCCCTTCAGCTTCCGCTCCATGATCTGGCCGAGCTCGGCCGCGCGGTTGGTCGCGGTCTCGACGGCGTTGATCAGCGTGGTGCGAAGGCCGCCCGCCTCGAGCGTGTGCAGGCCCGCGATCGCGGTGCCGCCCGGCGAGGTGACCATGTCCTTGAGGCGCCCCGGATGCTCGCCGGTCTCGAGCAGGAGCTTGGCGGAGCCGTAGACCGTCTGCGCGGCCAGCATCAGCGCGGTGTCGCGGTGCAGGCCGACCTTCACGCCGCCGTCGGCGAGCGCCTCGATGATGAGCATCACGTACGCGGGGCCGCTGCCGGAGAGGCCGGTCACCGCGTCCATGAGCGACTCGTCGAGCACGACGGTGCGGCCGATGGCGCCGAAGAGCTTCTCGGCGAGCGCTACGTCCTCGTCCGACGCGTGCGTGCCGCGACAGATCGCGGTGGCGCCGGCGAGCACCGTCGCCGCGGTGTTCGGCATCGTGCGGATCACGCGCGCCCCCGCGGGGAGCTTCGCCTCGATCACGCTCGTCGAGACGCCGGCGGCGACCGAGACGAGCAGCGACTCGCTGCGCCAGCAGGGGGCGATCTGCGCGAGGACCTTGTCGACGATCTGCGGCTTCACCGCGAGCACGACGACGTCGGCGAAGCGGCAGATCTCCGGGTTCTCGGTGGTCGCGAGGAGCCCCTGGTGCTCGGACTGCACCTTCTCGAGGCGCGCCTTCGAGACGTCGCCGATCATGACGTTCTCGGGGCGCACGCCGCCGTGGAGCAGGCCGCGCACGAGCGCGGTCGCCATGTTGCCGGCGCCGAGGAAGCCGATCTTCTTGGACTCCATGATCGCGCACTGTAGCGCAGCCGCCGCGACGGCGGCGGGACCGCGAGCTCGAAGTCGGCGCGCCGGCGCGGCGGCGGCGGTGGAGCCCGCCCGCTCCCGGTCGTTCGATTGTCGCCAATGCCGAGCCGGGGTACGAGCGCGCGCGATGAGCTCAGCGCGCATTTCCCGTCGCGGATTCCTCGGCTCCGCGGCGCTCGGCGGCGTGGCCCTCGCGGCCCCCTCGGCCCTCCTCGGCTGCAAGAAGGGCGGCTCGGACACCATCCAGCTCGGCGCGATCCTCGGGCTCTCGGGCGAGGACGCCTCCCTCGGCAACGAGTCGAAGGACGGGATCTCGATGGCCCTCGACGAGATCAACGCCGCCGGCGGCGTGAGGGGGAAGAAGATCGCGATCGCGTTCGAGGACACCAAGCTCGATCCGCAGCTGGCGAGCGAGAAGATCCAGAAGCTCATCGACCGCGACAAGTGCCTGGTGGTGCTCGGCGACGCCGGCTCGACCCCCACGCTCAGCGCCCGCAACTACGCCGAGAAGGCCAAGGTCCCGTTGGTCACGCCGAGCGCGACCAACGTCGAGGTGACCAAGGACGCGAAGTGGGTCTTCCGCGTCTGCTTCACCGACGCGACCCAGGGCGCCGCCGCCGCGAAGTTCGCCCGCGAGGGGCTCAAGGCCGACAAGGCCGCCATCATCTACGCGACCGGCAACAAGTACAGCGAGGGGCTGCAGGCCATCTTCAAGCGCGAGTTCGAGGCGCGCGGCGGCAAGGTCGTGAAGATCGCGACCTACCAGATGGGCGAGACCAACATCGTCTCGTTCCTCACCGAGATCAAAGACGCCGATCCCCAGTTCATCTTCGCGCCGGTGTACCCCTCGGACCTCAGCAAGATCGGGCCGACCAAGCAGCAGATCGGGCTCAAGGCGCCGCTGATGGGCACCGACGGTTGGGACGGCCCCGCCACGCGCCAGAAGGGCGTGATCGAGACGCTGGAGGGGAGCTACTTCACCAACCTCTTCGCCGCCGATCAGCCGGGCTCCAAGGCGAAGGACTTCGTCGAGGCGCACAAGAAGCGCTTCGGCGGGCGCGTCCCCTCGTCTCTCACCGCCTGCGGCTACGACGCGCTGAAGCTCGTGGTCGACGCGATCTCGCGCGCAAAAGAGATCACCCCCGACGCCATCCGCGACGCGCTCGAGGCGACCAAGGGGTTCTCGGGCGTGACCGGCACGTTCGACATCGACGCCGGGCACAACGCCACCAAGCCGGTGCCGGTGATGAAGATCACCGCGGGCGACTTCAAGTACGACTCGATGGTCACGCTCTGAGCGCGGGCGCCGCGGACGAGAGACCGATCCCGTGATCGCCTGGCTCCTCAACGCCCTCGCGCAGGGGGCCATGATCGCCCTCGTGGCCCTCGGGTACACGATGGTCTACGGCGTGCTCCGCCTCATCAACTTCGCCCACAGCGAGGTGCTGATGATGAGCGCGTACGCGTCGGTGATCGCGCAGACGCGCCTGTTCGCGGGCTTCGGGCGCGCCGGCATGGTGCTCTCGACGCTGGTGGCGATCGTCGTCGCGGTGGCGCTCGGCGTGACGATCGAGATGGTGGCCTACCGCCCGCTCCGCGCGCGCGCCAAGGGGGCGAGCGCCCGCGTGGCGCCGCTGGTGACCGCGATCAGCGTCTCGGTGCTCCTGCAGTCGGTGGCGCAGCTCGCGTTCACCGCGACGCCGCGCAACCTCGACCGCGCGCTCGCGCCGCCGATGTGGTCCGTGATCGTGATCGCGGCGCTGGTGATGGTCGGCCTGCACGCGCTGGTGAACCTGACGTGGATCGGCAAGGCGATGCGCGCGGTCGCGGTGAACGCCGAGGCGGCGCGCCTGATGGGCATCCACCCCTCGCGCGTGATCGTGTTCACGTTCGCCGTCGGCTCCGGGCTCGCCGCCATCGGCGCGGTGCTCTACGCCGGCACGCAGGCGCCGATCGAGCCCACGATGGGCACGGCGATCGGCAACCTCGCGTTCGTGGCCGCGGTGGTCGGCGGCATCGGCAGCGTGCAGGGGGCGATGCTCGGCGGCGTGCTGATCGGGCTCCTCGGCGAGATCGTGAAGCGCACGAGCTTCAGCGGCATGAAGGACGCGATCGTCTTCGCGCTCCTCGTGGTCGTGCTGCTCGTGAAGCCCGCCGGCTTGCTCGGGCAGGCGCGCGCCGAGAAGGTCTGAGCGTGTCGCGTCCGCGCACGCGCGCCGGCGGCGGCGACGATCTGTTCACCCGTGCGCTCGAGCGCGATCCGGGCAAGGCCGATCCTGGCTCCACGCCGCTCGCCGAGCGCATGCGACCGCGCACGCTCGACGAGCTGGTCGGCCAGGAGAAGATCGTCGGCCCGGGCGCGCCGCTGCGCCGCGCGATCGAGCGCGACCATGTGCCCTCGCTGATCTTCTGGGGGCCGCCCGGCGCGGGCAAGACGACGCTCGCGCGCCTGATCGCGCAGGCGACCGAGGCGCGCTTCGTGCCGTTCTCGGCGGTGCTCGGCGGCGTCCCCGAGATCAAGCTGATCCTCGGCGAGGCGCGCGAGGCGCGGGCCTACCGGCGCGCGCGCACCATCCTCTTCGTCGACGAGATCCACCGCTTCAACAAGGCGCAGCAGGACGTGCTGCTGCCGTACGTGGAGGACGGCACCGTCACGCTGGTCGGCGCGACCACCGAGAACCCGAGCTTCGCGGTGAACGCGGCGCTCCTCTCGCGCTGCCGCGTCGTGCGGCTCGAGCCGATCGCGAACGCGGACCTCGTCGTGCTGCTGCGCCGCGCGCTGGTCGACGAGCAGCACGGCCTCGGCCTGCTCGAGCTCGAGGCCGACGACGACGCGCTCGAGGCGATCGCCGCGATGGCGCAGGGGGACGCGCGCCGCGCGCTCACCGCGCTCGAGACCTCGGCCGACTCGCTCGTCGATCTCGGCGCGGGTCACGGCAAGCGCCTCTCGCTCGAGGTCGTGAAGGCCGCGCAGGCGGCGCCGGGGCTCCGCTACGACAAGAAGGGGGACGAGCACTACGGCGTCGTCAGCGCGTTCATCAAGTCGATGCGCGGCAGCGATCCCGACGCCGCGCTCTACTGGATGGCGCGGATGCTCGAGGCCGGCGAGGATCCGCTCTTCGTCACGCGTCGCATGATCGTGTTCGCCAGCGAGGACGTCGGGAACGCCGATCCGCGCGGGCTGATGATCGCGATCGCGGCCGACGACGCGTTCCGGCGCATGGGGATGCCCGAGGGGCTGCACCCGCTGGCGCAGGCCTGCACGTACCTGGCGACGGCGCCGAAGTCGAACGCGTCGATCGCCGGCTATCACGCCGCCGCGGCCGACGTCGCCGCGCATGGCGCGCTCGGGGTGCCGCTGCACCTGCGACCGTCGTCGACCAAGGTGAACCGCGCGGAGGGGTTCGGCGCCGGCTACTCGTACTCGCACGACGAGGAGGGGAGCTTCAGCGCCGCGCAGGAGTACCGGCCGGCCGAGGTCGCGGGCAACCGCTACTACGCGCCCCGCGGCGCCGGGTACGAGGCGCAGATCGCCCAGCGGCTCGAGGTCTGGGCGCGTCGTCGCGAGGAGGCGCGCTCGCCGGCGCGCGCGCCGACATCATCCGACACCGCCGACAAAGCCGATACCGCCGCGCGCGACGCCGTCGACCCTCGCGCCGAGGGGGGCGAGCCGAAGCCGAGCACGTCCGGTTGAGCGGATTCTCGCTGGCCGGAAAGCGCCGCATCGTTCGGACGGAAGTCGCGACGCCCGCGCGCGCGTCGACGGTCGCGCGCTCGCCCGGGCCCGTCGCGTTGCGTAGAGTGCGCGACATGCTCGGCCGTCGCTTCGCTTGCTCGCTCGCCTCCGCTTCGCTCTTCGCGCTCTTCGCGCTCGGCACGCTCGGCGTCGCGCCCGGCTGCCTCGGTCGCACGGGCCTCTACCTCGACGATCCCGGCGCCGACGGTGCGGTGCCGATCGGCGACGACACCGGCCCGCTCGACGACGCCCCGATCGTCGTCGACGACACGTCGGTGACGGTCGACTCGACGACGCCGCCGACCGACAGCGCGCGGCCGCCGAGCGACACCGGGATCAACGTCTTCGAGGTGTTCCCGATCCCCGACTCCGGGCCGATCGGCGTGTGCGCGACGTGCGTCGCCAACAACTGCAGCAGCTCGGTCAACAGCTGCGTGAACGACTCGAATTGCCTCAAGGGGCTCGCCTGCAGCGTCACCAAGTGCCTCGCCGGCGGTGGCGCGGACGGCGGCGGCGGCGGCGGCGGCGGGATCGGCGGCTTCGACTTCGCCTGCCTCACCGGCTGCTTCGGCGGCGACATCGCCGGGCTGCTCAACGCCGTCAGCGCGTTCACCTGCGTGACCGGCTCGTGCGGGACCCCCTGCGGTGGCCTGCTCGGCGGGCTCGGCGGCGCGATCCCTGGCTTGCCGGGCGGCGCGGGGGGCGCGGGGTCCGGCGGCGCGACGCCGGGCGCGTTCGGCGCGGCGCCCATGCCGCTGCGCGCCACTACGGTCGAGGAGCTCCGGTCGATCGATCCGGCGCTGCGCCTGTCGATCTCGCCGGACGCCTTCGACGCGTGGCGCGAGCCGCTCGCGCGCTCGGCCTGCGAGCAGGGGCTCGCGAGCTGCGAGCGCCGCTGATCCGCGCTCGCGCAGCGCGGCGCTTTGCGTTAGACAAGGGACGTCGTGCGGCGGTGCGCCGACGACCCGACGACCCGGAGGCCTGCGGCGACGCGGACCTTCGATCGATGGGCTCGCGCGCGGGCGCTTCGAGGATCGCAGCTCTCGGCAGGAGGTTCGGATGTCTGCTCTTCGTTGGGTGAAGCTCGTGTCGATGGCGTCGGCGGTCGGTCTGCTCGGCCTGGTCGGGGAGGCGTGCTCGGCGGGTGACGCCGCGGATCCGAACGAGCCACTCGGCGCGTCGGGCGCCGCGATCACCGGCACTTGCAGCGAGAGGACCATCGGGCAGCCCTGCGCGCCGATGGGCTCCACGTCCGAGTGCGACGGCGTGTGCACGGTGGCGCCGAACAACTTCGGCGGCGGCGTCAACGTGACCTGCAGGGCCACCACCCCGTCGAACAACCTCGGCAAGGTGTGCAACAGCGCCGCGGCGACCAGCTGCAGCTCGTACTGCGGCAGCCTCGGCGGCAGCGCGGTCGGCTGCATCACCGGCGCGGGGATCACCGCGCCCGACGGCGCCGCGTGCACGCCCGCCGGCAGCGCGACGGCGACCGCGTGCGACGGGCAGTGCAGCGCCGGCGCCTGCGTGGCGCTCGCCGCCAAGTGCGGCGCGTACGGCCAGAACCCGAGCGGCTGCGGCTACCAGTTCTGCGATCCCAGGAACGCCACGGCGTGCGTGACCTACCCGCTCGTCGCGGCGTTCCCGCGCACGTGCAGCGACGGCAACGCGTGCACGACCAACGATCGCTGCGACACCACGACCGGGCAGTGCAGCGGTACGCCGGTGACGTGCATGGCGCCGGCGAACCCCTGCCTCGACCCCGGCGTCTGCAACACGGGCAGCGGCAAGTGCGACTACAGCGCCAACACCAAGGCGTGCACGCTCACCGCCGACAAGTGCCACGCGGGGCTCTGCGCCGGCGGCACGTGCACCACCGGCGCGCCGGTGAGCTGCGACGACGGCAACGCCTGCACGGTCGACTCGTGCGACGCGACGGCTGGCTGTCAGCACGCGCCCAAGTGCGCGCCGACCAGCAAGTGCTTCACCGCGAGCTGCGACGCGACCTCGGGCGCGTGCACGCAGAACGCGATCCCGGTCGACGACGGGAACCCGTGCACGACCGACGCGTGCGACCCCGCGGTGGGCGTCTCGCACACGCCGATCCCCGGCTGCTCCTTCGTGCCGCCGGACGCGGGGACCGACACCGGCGTGCCGCCGACCGACACGGGCGTGCCGCCGACCGACAGCGGCGTGCCTGACACGGGCGTGCTCGACACGGGCGTGCCGCCGGCCGACACGGGCGTGAAGGACACCGGCGTGCCGCCGACCGACACGGGCGTGAAGGACACCGGCGTGCCGCCGACCGACACCGGCGTGCAGCCCGTCGACACGGGCGTGCCCGAGAGCGACAGCGGCACCCCCGACGACACCGGGCTCCCGGGCATGGACGGCGACGTGATCGACTCCGGGGTCGCGGCCGACACCGGCGCGGCCGATGGCGCGACCGACGACGTGCCGCAGCTGAACTCGGGCGGCTGCAGCTGCGAGACGCCCAAGACCGGCGCGGGCGCGGGCTCGGTCGCGTGGGGCGGGCTCGGGCTCGGGCTCGCGATCTTCGCAGGCGCGCGTCGGCGCCGTCGTTGAGGTCTTGACTCTCGCGCGGTTCGGGCTAGTTTCCGACCCCTACCGACGCGGGAATAGCTCAGTTGGTAGAGCATCAGCTTCCCAAGCTGAGGGTCGCGAGTTCGAATCTCGTTTCCCGCTCGAAGTGAAAGGGCCGAAATTTTCGGCCCTTTCTTCGTTTTGTATCGCCGCGAGCGACGAGGCCGCGCCGCCGTTGCTGACAGTTCGCGGGGCGGAACTGTCAGCAGTCGAGACAGCCGGGGCCTCGTGCGGGTCGGCGGGGACGTGGACGTGCAGCTCGGGGAGGGCGAGCCAGAGCGGGTCGAGCACGGCCGCCTCGCCTTCGGCCAGGTTGTCGGCGTTGCGGCGGTAGCGCTCGATCATGTTCGAGGTGGTGTGGCCCGTCCGGCGGCGGATCCACCCTTCGCCCTTCCCTTGGGCGATCGCGAGCGTGACGAAGGTGCCGCGCAGGTCGTGGGTGCCCGCCGCCATGCGGTCGCGCGTGGCCTCGTGGAGCTGCGGACGGTTCACGCCGGCGCGCTGCAGGCACTCGCGGAACGTGTGGGCGAGGTGGTCGGTGGAGACCGGGCTCGCGCCGCCGAAGACGTAGCGTGCTCGTGGGTGGAGCTTGCGCCAGCGGGCGAGCGCCTCCGCGACGCCGGCGTCGAGCCGCCAGTCACGCGGGGCGTCGGTCTTGTTCTTGTCGAGGTAGACCCAGCCGCGATCGAGATCGACGCTGCGCCACTCGAGCGCGCAGGCCTCCTCGCGGCGCATCCCCTCGCGGGCCTGGAAGCCGAACAGCAGCCGGAGCTCGATGGGGTTCGCCGTGCAGCCGAGGAGCGCACGGTCCTCGTCGACGAAGAGCATGTTGCGCTCGCGGCCGCGGCCGGCCTTGGGGATGAACTCGGCCGGGATCGGGTTCGCCGTGATCAGCCGCAGCGGGTAGACGGCGAACGTGAGCACGCGGCGGAGGAAGTTCGCGACGTGCTTGCGGGACGACTTCGAGAGCGTCGCCGGGAGGCGGGCCATCACGCGCTGCGCGTGCTCCAGCGTGAACGTGGCGATCGGGACGTTGCGCACCACGGGGAGCACGAAGCGATCGAGCTTCGAGCGCACGTCGCCGGCGTACTTCGCGCCGGTCTCCTCGACGATGTCGGGGAAGCGCCGGCGCAGATCCCCCGAGGTCCAGAGCTTCGCGACGTCGCCGTAGGTGACGCCGGCGCGTGCCCGAGGCTTCCCCTTCGACGCGGGCTCCTCGTTCGCGATCGGGAGCCTTCCGCCGAGCAGCGCCGCGACCATCGCGCGCACGTCCTCGAGCTTGTCGAACGGCGCGCTCGCGCACTCCTCGACGGTGGTCTCGAGGAGCGCCGGCGTGTCGCGCTGCGCGTCGCGCAGCGCCTTCACGAGCTCGCTCGCCACGCGCGCACGCTCGCGTGCTTCCGCTAGGTCGCGTGCGCGCGGGCAGTGCTTGGCGATGCGCGCGCCTTTGCCCGCGCCGGCGCCCACGCCGACGCTGACGACCGCGAAGAGCTTGCCGCTGCGCTTGTCCTGGAACGCCGAACCGCTGCCGCGCGCCATGCGTGAACCTCCCTGAACGGAAGCTGAATTCCTGTGTACCCGACCGCGTCGACGTCGTGCTGGCCAAGTGCGGTCAGCCGCCGTCGCGCGGGCGTCGGCCGGCAGGGAGCGAGCGCCGCGCGTCGGCTCGCTCGTCTCGCCACACCTGCGCGAGCAGCCGCGCGGCCTCTTCGCGGTCGATACTGGTCGGGGGCCCCGCGCTCCCCGCGAACGGCGCGTCGGTGAGCCCCATCACCTCGGCGTCGTGGAGGGCGTCGCGCTGGATGCCGCGCACCCCCGCGGCCGAGAAGCCGACGCGATCGAGAAGCTCGGCGGCCGCGCGGACCCGGACGGCGATCGGGACGCGATCGTCGCGGACGGCGTGCACCAGCAGGTCGAGCGCGCAGTGCGCGGCGTCCTGCAAGCGCCCGGCGATCTCGGTCACGCGTGCGCGGCGCGCGTGCTCGAGGATCGCGATCACCTCGGGGCGCGAGCGCCACCGCCAGACGGTGACGCGATCGACGCCGAGCTCGGCGGCGACCTCCGTGTTGGTGCCGCCGTCGAGCATGACGTCGAGCGCGCGTGCGAGGCGCGGGGGGAGCGTCAGGCCGACGGGCGTTGCGGGTTTGGTTGCACGCGGTTGCTTCTTCGAGGGCATCAGCGCTCCTGTCCCGAGGTCGTCCCGAAGGCGTCCCGATTGGGGATGTCAGAAAATTTGTGTAACCGCTCCGCGATGCGGCGTGTTCGGCCCCGAGGAGCCAACCGATGGATCCGACCGCACCGACCGTGAAGCCCGAGCTCGTCTCCGAGCTGATGAAGTCCGTCTCGAATCCCGAGGAC
>CAIXWQ010001120.1 GCA_903923175.1 uncultured delta proteobacterium
CTCGCGATCGAGGCCGTCGCGACGTGCGTTGGGTGCATGGGGAGGCTCCTGGCCGTACGAGCCAGCGAGCGCCCGGATAGGTTCGCGAACCCTCCGCTACCTCGCCTGGCTCGGACGCAGCACCACTCCGAAACGAAGGAATCACCGAAATGGCAAATCCGATTCTCGAGCAGATCAAGGCCGGCGCGAAGATCGTCGACGTGCGCACGACCGACGAGTTCCGCGACGGCGCGTACCCGGGCGCGGTGAACATCCCCGTGAGTGATCTGCGGGCTCGCCTCGACGAGATCCCCAGGGACCGCACGGTCATCCTCTACTGCGCCTCGGGCGCGCGCAGCGCCTCCGCGGCGCGGATGCTCTCGGGGGTCGGCTACAACAACATTCTGAACGCCGGCGGCCTCGAGGACATGCCTTCGTAGGTGGCGCGCGGCGACGCGCTCTTCGCTCGCAGGACGAGCCACGTCGACCCACGGCGATTGCGCGAACCCTCGCGCGTCCCCGTGGGTCGAACCGTATCGATGGACACGGACCCCGCCGCGAAGCCCCAACCGTACGGCTGCCTCTACTGCGCCACCGCCGCGAGCTTTCGCGGCGAGACCGCGCGCATGCCGAAGACCTGCCCGACCAAGACGCACCTCGCGGTCGTCCACGATCCGGCGCCGTACCTCGAGCCCGACCGCCACGCGATGATGGTCGCCGCCGACTCGACCCCGTTCACCGAGGAGCGCGTGCTGCGCAATCGGGTGGAGGAGCTGGTCGTCTTCGCGAAGGCGCGCGGGATCGAGAAGATCGGCATCGCCTTCTGCGTCAGCCTCATCAAGGAGGCGCAGCAGCTCGGCAAGCTGCTGAAGCGCGAAGGGATCGAGGCCGAGCTCGTCTGCTGCCGCGTCGGCGCGATCGACTACTCGGAGATCGATCTCCCGAAGGCGAACCCCGACAAGTTCGCCGCGATCTGCAACCCGGTCGCGCAGGCCAAGATGCTCAACGAGGCCAAGGTCGATCTCGTCGCGCAGGTCGGCCTCTGCATCGGCCACGACCTGATTTTGCAGGAGGAGTGCGACGCGCCGGTCACCACGTTGGTCGTGAAGGACCGCGCGCTCGATCACCATCCCGTGCGGGCGCTCCGGCCGACGCCGAGCGCGACGCCGACCGAGACGCCGTGCTGAACGCAGGTCTCGAGGCGCTCGGGAGGGCGCCTCGATCGCGAGCGCCAGAGCGCGTCACTCCGGCGCTCCGTCGACCTTCGTGGCGAGCGGGATGGAGATCCGCATGCTCAGCGCGCAGGAGGCCAGAATCCAGGCCCCAGCGCGGGCCGAACGGATTCGACGTCCTGCAGTCAACCTCTCTCCACCGCGAACCCCTTGTCGATCCAGTCGGTCCGGAAATTGGTCGGAAGATCGAGCACGCTCCCCTTCGCGCGCTCGGCCAGCGCTCGGCGCGCAGGGCGCACGTTCGGGCAGTCCTCGGTCGGGCAGCAGCCGCAGTACGCGACCACCTCGACGTCCGCGGGGAGCGCCTTCACGGCGGCCTCGAAGGCGGCGAGCCCCTCGGACTTGCCGGCCTCGCCGACCCAGCGAGAGCCCGGGACGCGCTCGCGCTTCCATAGGATCTGCGGCCCGACGTGGAGCACGGCGATCTTGCCGGCCTTCACGTCCGCCAGCCGCCCGTTGAGATCGCTCGGCGGGAGGAGCGGTGCCTTCTTCGACTCGGCGGGCCCACCCGCGGTGGTTCCGCTACCGGCCGGATTCCGGTCGCAGGCGAACAACGTCGCGACGACGCCGAGCGCGCCGAACGAAGTGAGGAAGCCGCGGCGACCAAGCGCCGCGCGGGCGTGAGTTGCGTCGTGTGCCATCGCAGGGCTGAGAGCCCGGCAGCCGTGGAGAGGGTTCGGCGGGTGATGGCAGGCGCGAATCGTCGGCGTCCGCGCGCGGCTCCTATCCGCATGTCCGACGCGACCAAGCCCAAACGCCGCGAGAGCACCGAGCTGCTCGTCGCCGGCCTCGGCATCGGCACCCTCGGCGCGGTGAGCGCGATTGTCGGCGCCGCGGTCTGCCCCATCTGCGTGGTGGCGACGCCAGCGTTGCTCGGGGTCGGGCTCTACAAGCGCTGGAAGGAGCACACGGCGGAGGCGGCGGCGAACGGGGAACCCGCGGAGGGCATGCCCAAATCGGATCCGTGAGCGCGAACCCTGCCGGCGGTGCGCGGCTCACACCGCAGACGGAGGGTGCCATGGCGAGCGATCGATTCGACGCAGAGGCGGCGGTCCTGGACACGTATGGTGACGCCGCGCGCAGGGACCTCGACCTCTGCTGCCCGGCCACGAACGACCCGAAGCTCCTCGGTGCGGTCCCCGCCGAGGTGCTGGAGCGCGACTACGGCTGCGGCGATCCGACCAAGCACGTGAGGGCCGGCGAGACCGTCCTCGATCTCGGCTCGGGCGCGGGCAAGGCGGTCTTCCTGGTGAGCCAGATCGTCGGCCCGAAGGGGCGCGCGATCGGCGTCGACATGAACGCCGAGATGCTCGCCCTGGCGCGCCGCAACGCGCCGGCCTTCGCCCGCAACGTCGGCTACGACAACGTCTCCTTCAAGAAGGGGCGGATCCAGGACCTGAAGCTCGATCTAGAACGGCTCGATCGCGAGCTCGCCGAGCGACCGGTGCGGTCGGCCGAGGAGCTGGCGCGCCTCGAAGGGCGCGTCGCGGAGCTGAGAGACCGAGCGCCGCTGATCGACGACGAGTCGGTCGACGTCGTGATCTCCGACTGCGTGCTCAACCTCGTGCGCCCCGACGACAAGCGGAAGCTCTTCGCCGAGATCCACCGCGTGCTCAAGCGCGGCGGCCGGGCGATCATGTCCGACATCGTCAGCGACGAGGACGTGCCGCTCCACCTGCAGCGCAATCCCGAGCTGTGGACCGGCTGCATCTCGGGCGCGATGCGCGAGGACGACTTCCTCGCCGCGTTCGAGGAGGCTGGCATGTATGGAATTGCGGTCGTCGAGCGCACGGCGGATCCTTGGCGCACCGTGCAGGGGATCGAGTTCCGCAGCGTCACGGTGATCGCCTACAAGGGCAAGGAGGGGGCGTGCTTGGACCGCAAGCAGGCGGTCGTGTACCGCGGCCCCTTCCGCGAGGTCACGGACGACGACGGCCACGTGTTGCGCCGTGGGGCCCGCGTGGCGGTGTGCGAGAAGACGTTCGGGATCTACTCGAAGGCGCCGTATCGCGAGCACTTCGACCTCGTCGAGCCGCGCATCCCGGTGCCGATCGAGGCGGTTCGTCCCTTCCCCTGCGGCGTCGGCACGCTCATCCGCGATCCGCGTGAGACGAAGGGCGAGGGGTACCTCGCGACCACCGAAGCGGGGCCGATCTGCAAGCCGGGGAGCGGGTGCTGTTGATGGCGTCCGAACAAGCGCCCTACGCGCTCGACCGGCGAGTCGCCGCCGAAGCGATCGGCACCGCGCTGTTGCTCACCACCGTGGTCGGCTCTGGAATCATGGGCGAGCGCCTCGCCGGAGGGAACGTCGCGATCGCGCTGCTCGCGAACACGCTCGCGACCGGCGCGGGGCTGGTTGCACTGATTCTCACGTTCGGGCCGATCTCGGGCGCGCACTTCAATCCGGTGGTGACGCTGGTCGAGGCATTCCGACGCGCGCTGCCGTGGCGCGAGGTTCCTGCCTATCTGGTCGCGCAGATCGGCGGAGCGTTCCTCGGCGTGTTGGCCGCGCACACGATGTTCGGAGAAGGGGCGCTCGCCGCCTCGACGCATGTTCGCGCGGGCGGCGCGCAGGCGTTCAGCGAGGTCGTCGCGACCTTCGGGCTCGTCGCGGTCATCCTCGGCACGTCGTCGCGTCGACCGGACTCGGTCCCCTTCGCCGTCGGCGCGTACATCACCGCCGCGTATTGGTTCACCTCGTCGACGTCGTTCGCGAATCCAGCGGTCACCCTCGCGCGCGCAGCCACGAACACCTTCGCCGGCATTCGCCCGTCGGATGTTCCCGTATTCGTCGTTGCGCAGCTCGCGGGCGGCGCGATCGCGTTCGCCGCGTTCCGCTGGTTCCAGGCGCGCGTAGCAGTCGCACCCGCCACGGAGCGCGCTGGGACCTCGCCGGCCGAATGACGCGTCCGGGCGTAGCGCGACCAGGGCGCGCGAGCTCCGATTCGCGAACCCTTTTCGGCGCTCCCGATCTCACACGAAAGTAAGGGCGTCGCCGATCGCGTTCGTCGCGCGGCCTCGGACGTGCCCTATCCACCAAGGGGGTCGACCATGGCGCGCGTCGTCGTGCTGGGCGCCGGCGTTGCCGGACATACCGCTGCCATGATCCTGCGGCGCAAGCTCTCGCGCGCGCACGAGGTCGTGGTCGTCACGCCGAATCGGCTGTGGAACTGGATCCCCTCGAACATCTGGGTCGGCGTGGGCCTTCGCACGAAGGAAGACGTCACCTTCGAGCTCGGCCCCGTCTACGCCCGCGCAGGCGTGCGCTACGAGCAGGCGAAGGCGGTGGCGCTGCACCCCGCGGGGGACGCGGAGGAGCCGAAGCCCTACGTCGTATTCGAGCGCACCGACGCCGAGCACCGCGGCGAGCGCGAGAAGCTCACCTACGACTACCTGATCAACGCGACCGGCCCGAAGCTCAACTTCGGCGCCACGCCCGGCCTCGGCCCCGAGGCCAACACGCACTCGGTGTGCACCTTCGATCACGCCGAGAAGACGGCCCTCGCCCTCGGCGAGGCGATCGAGCGGATGAAGAAGGGCGAGAAGCTCACCTTCCTGATCGGCACCGGTCACGGCACCTGCACCTGCCAAGGCGCGGCGTTCGAATACGTCTTTAACCTGGAGTTCGAGATCCGCCGCGCCGGCGTGCGCGACCAGGCTCGGATCATCTTCATCACCAACGAGAACGAGCTTGGCGACTTCGGCGTCGACGGCATGCAGCTGCGCGTCGGCGGCTACGTGATCCCGGGGAAGATCTTCGCCGAGTCGCTCTTCGCCGAGCGTGGCGTCGAGTGGATCATCGGCGCGCACGTGCGCAAGGTCGACCCGGGCAAGGTCGAGTACGAGACACTCGACGGCGAGATCCACGAGCAGGAGTTCGACTTCGCGATGCTCCTGCCGCCGTTCCGCGGCGCGGATCTCAAGGCCTTCGACGCCGAGGGGAAAGACGTCACCGCGGAGCTCTTCGCGCCGAGCGGCTTCATGAAGGTCGACGCGGACTACAAGCCGAAGCCCTACGAGGAGTGGCGCGCCGAGGACTGGCCGAAGACGTATCGGTCCCCGAAGTATCCGAACGTCTTCGCCGCCGGGATCGCCTTCGCGCCGCCGCACGCGATCTCGCGCCCGCGGTCCACGAAGAACGGCACGATCGTAGCTCCCGCGCCGCCGCGCACCGGGATGCCTTCGGGCGTGATGGGACGCACCGTCGCGCTGTCGATCGTCGAGCTCATCGAGCACGGCGCGACGGCGAAGGTCCACGAAGCGAGCCTCGCGAACATGGGCGCGGCCTGCGTCGCGTCTGCCGGCGCGAGCTTCTGGAGCGGCACCGCCGCCTCGATGACCATGTTCCCGGTGGTGCCCGACTACGAGCGATATCCCCAGTACGGGCGCGACCTCGGGCACACGACGGGCGAGATCGGCTCAGCCGGCCACTGGATCAAAGAGATCCTCCACTACGTGTTCCTCTACAAGGCGAAGGGGCACCCGGGCTGGTGGCTCATCCCCGAATGAAGGGCAATCACGCACGGACGATCCGTAGTCGCCACGACCAGAGGTGCTCCCGATGACCCAGCCGACCCACGCGATCACGCGGCCCAACGAAGCGCTCAAGCACGCCATGAAGGCGACGCCGCTGGTGCTCTTCCTGCGGACGTTCTTCCTGTATCAGATCGTGCGATTCGTCTTCATCAACCTGCGGATGCTGACGATGATCTGGAAATCGCACGGCTGAGACGCCTGACGACCGCGCGTGAGCGCGAACCGCTCGGCGGGCGTGGCGGCTCGGACCGAGCATGACTCTGGAACGGTATCTACGGCTCGTCGGCGGCCTCGTCGTGATGCTGTCGCTCGCGCTCGCGCGCTGGGTCGACGGCCGATTCCTCCTTATGACCCTCTTCGTGGGGGCGAATCTCTTCCAGTCGGCGTTGACGAACTGGTGTCCGCTCGTGCCGATCCTCGGAAGACTCGGCGTTCGGTCGGAGGCGGCGGCGCCGCGCGGAGAGACTGTGAAACCGTCTCTCCGGTGGGGTGGGGCCCCGACGAATCGCATTCGGCGGGGCGGGGCGGTGTCGACCGCCCCGGTGGGCAGTGAAGAGCGCGAGATTCCCGCGCTCTGAGAGACGGGCTTGCGGACATGGCAGCGCAGCGCGGGGCTGCGTCGGCCGTCCGCGGCTGCGCGACCAGCTCGGACACGCGCTCCGTCGCGCCCTCGAGGCGGTGCCTGCACGGGCTCCTTCGGCTCCGCGATCGCGGCTCGGCAGTGACGTGCGCATGCCGAGCAACCCGGTCACGTTCGCGCTGCTCGAAGCGAACCGCTGCGCGTGCTGGCAGCGCCGCGCGCGGGCTCGGCGGTAGGTGCCTCGGAGGTGCTCTGCTCGCGCCCACAGGTGAAGCCGGACGCGCTCAGCTCGTCACTGCGCGGCCATCTCGAGCCTGCGCGCCCCGATCGGGATCGAGATGACGGCACGCGTCCCTCCGGCGGCGCGCGGCGCGATCGTCAGCGTGCCGTGGTGCGCCTTCACGATCTCGTGGGTGATCGCGAGGCCGAGCCCGGTCCCCTCGCCGACCGGCTTGGTGGTGAAGAACGGCTCCATCGCCCGCGCGGCCGCCTCGGGGGTGATGCCGACGCCGTCGTCGTCGACCACGAAGGCGACGTGCTCGCGGTGCGTCTCGCAAAGGCGCACCGCGAGCTCGATGTGGCCGTCTCGTTCGCACGCGGCGCAGGCGTTCAGGAGCAGGTTCACCAGCGCGTGCTCGAGCAGCCGGTGATCGCAGTGGACCTCGGGGAGCGTGTCGGCGACGTCGGTCTTCAACATCACGCCGCTCGCGAGCAGCCGGTGCTCGGCGAGGCGCACCGCCGCGCGGGCGATCTGCTTCGGAGCGCTCGTCGCGAGCACCGGGGCGCCGCCGCGGGCGAGATCCATGAAGCCGCGAATGACGCCGCCGATGCGCGTCGTCTGTTCCTGAATGACCTCCAGGTGCCGCCGCGCGCGGTCGTCGAGACCGTTCTTCGCGAGGAGCTGCTCGGCTCGCCCCGCGATCACGGCGAGCGGGGTGGAGATCTCGTGCGCGACGCCGGTCGCGAGCGTGCCCATGACGGCGACGCGATCCGCGCGCACCAGGCGCTCGTCACGCTCGCGGCCCACCGCGGCGAGCTCCAGCTCGCGTGCGAGCTCGAGCTCACGACGCTGCTTGGAGAGCGCGATCGCGCCGAAGACGAAGACGAGCCCACCCGCGAGCGTCACGCCCAGCACGAGGCGGAGCGAGGCGCGCCGCTGCCGATCGCGCTCTCGGCTCGCGCTCGTGACCACCGCCACGCCCCATCGGCCGAAGCGCCCGGCGTCGACGATGCTGAGGCCTGCGACGGCCGTGCGCGCCGGGAGGCCGAGCGCGGCGGCCTGCTTGCGATCGAGGCGAAGGGTGCCGGCGCCCGAGCCGAGCGCCGTCGCGAGCGCAGGAGCGTCGACGTGCTGCCTGCCCGTCGAGAGCAGCGTGTTCGAGCCGGGTGGCATCACCATCACGAGCGACTCGCCCGGGTGCGCGACGCGGGCCGCCTCCAGGAGCAGAGGCCCCATCATGACCGCGACGTCGGTCGCCTCGCGAGCGTCGCGCAGGCGCAGGTTGAACGCGCCCTCGCGTGCCGGCGGCGCGGCTGCAGGCGCGTCGAGCGCGACGTGCCGTGAGACCACTTCCAGCTCCTCGCTCCCGCGCGACGAGGGGGATTCGAGCTCTCGCTGGAGCACGAGCAGGTGCGAGCGCAGCTGCCCCCCCACGCTCGTCGCGAGGGTCGCTTGCTCCTGAGAGAAGTCCTCGAGCGCCGCCTCCGCTTCGCGGCGATCGTCGAGCCACGCGAGGACGGCGATGAGCGCGACCGCGAGACCCATCGCCGTGCGCAGCGCGAGGCCCCGGGATGACGGAGCCGAGGGTCGCGCACGGCTCGAAGGGCGCGGCGGCGGCAGGGTTGGAAACCTCGATTCGCTCATCGGGGAGGACGGCGGCAGCAAGAACGGAACCACGCGTGTCGCCCGAGGAACTTGGGGGTTCGCGAGGAGGCATCGGGCGGATTTCTGCCCGACGTCGGGAAATTTTCCCGAAACCGGCGCGGTCGGCCCCCGTGATTCTCGGACGATTCGCGAATTCGATGGCTGGCACGACGAGTGCGTAGTGCCGAAGTCGATGCGACCGACTTCGACTCGGAAATCCGGACGTTCCATCCTCGCGGGCTCCACCGTCGCGGTCGGGGCCTTGCTCGCGCTGGGCGGCTCGACATCGGCGGCGCCGGGCGTGTCGGCACCGACCTCGACGACCGCAACCAGCGCCTCCGCGTCGCCACGGGGCGCTGCGGCGACGATGAGCGCGCCGTCCGCTACGGCGAGGGTCGCGCCGAGCGCCTCGATCGCGCCGAGCAGCAGCGTGCCCATCGCGCCGTCGACCATGCCACCCGCGCCGCCGAGCGCGAGGGCGATCTCGCTCGCCGACGCGCTCGGGTACGCGCGCATCCATCAGCCTGCGCTCGCCGCGGCCAAGGCGCGCATCGTCGCGGCGCAGACCGCGGCGAGGATCCCGGACGGGCAGTGGGCGCCGCAGTTCGGCTTCACGGCCCAGATCTACGGCGCGACCTCGAACAACTCGACCGCGTCCTACCTCGGTGATCCCGCCATCGACATCCCGCGCATCGGCGGCTCGGCCTCGACGTACTCGTGGTCGGCGTCGACGTTCCGCCCGTACGTGTCGACGTTCGTCGGCTTCGGCGTCGCGCAGGAGCTGTACGACTTCGGGCGGATCGCGGCGCAGCGCGTGGCGATGGAGTCGTTCATCGACGTCGAGCGCTACCGGGCCGACGCCGACCGGCTCGACGTCGAGCTGGCCGTCCGCGAGTCGTTCTTCGCCGTGCAGACCTCGCGCTCGATCATCGGCGCGGCCGACGCCGCGTTCGATCGCGCGAAGGCGCATCGTGACCTCGCGGCCGCGCAGGTCGGCGCGAAGATGTGGGCGCCGATCGAGGTCACGCGCGCCGACGCCGAGCTCACGCGCGCCGACGTCTCGCGCATCCGCGCGGCGGGGAGCCTGTCGATCGCCGAGAGCGTCCTCGCGGCGGCGATCGGCAGCACGGACCCCGGGATCGACGCCGCGGGCGAGGTGCCCGAGTCGGGCGGCCTCCCCTCGCTCGACAAGGCGGTCGCCGACGCGAGCGGACGAGATCCCGTCATCAAGGAGGCGCTGGCGATGGTCAGCGCCCAGGAGGCGCAGACGAAGGCCATCGGCGCCGAGCTCCGCCCGAACCTCATGCTCACCGGAACGCTGTCGGCCCGCGCCGGCGGTGCCCCGGCGAGCAATGGCGCTCAGCCGGGCGGCTACGGGCTCGTGCCGAGCGTGCCCAACTGGGACGTCGGCGTCGTGCTCAGCTGGCCCATCACCGACGGCGTGGTCGACGCGCGCAAGGCCGCCTCGCGCGCGAAGGAGGACTCGTTCCGCGCCGAGGTCGATCTGCGCAAGGCGCAGCAGATCGCCGCGATCCAGAAGTCGTACTACGCGGTCGAGATCGCGCAGGCGAGCCTCCCCGCGCTGCAGCGCGCGCTCGAGGCCGCCCGCCTGAACTACGCGCAGGCCGACGCCCGCTTCAAGGCCGGGCTCGGCTCCGCCGTCGAGGTCGCGGACGCGGAGACGCTGCTCGCCGAGTCGGAGATTCGACTCGCGATGGGGAGATTCGAGCTCGCGCGTGCGCGAGCGATCTTTGGGCGCATGATCGCGGAGGGGCTATGAGCCAGTCGGATTCGGGGGGAATTGCCGTGAACGAAGTCGTGCCTTCGGCCCCCCCGCCGCGTCCGGAGCCCTCGCGCCCCTGGCTGCCGGTGGTCATCGGCGCGGGCGTGCTGGGCGTGCTCGCCGCCGGCGGGCTCATGTACCAGCGCGCGAGCGCGAAGACGAACAAGGTCGCGCTCGACGCGGAGCCGAAGCCCGTCACCGTGGTCGAGGCGCGCGCGGCGACGTACCGCGCGACGAGGCGCTACGTCGCGACGCTGCAGCCGTGGCTCACCGCCAAGGTCGGGCCGCAGCTCGTCTCGGCCTACGTCGAGACGGTGCTCGTGCGGCCTGGCGCGGCGGTGAAGCTCGGCGACGTGCTCGCGACGCTCGACTGCCGCAAGGACAACGCCGAATCGCAGGCGGTCGCGATGCAGGCCAAGGCGCTCGAGAAGCGCCAAGCAGCGTCTGCGAAGGAGGCCGCGCGCATTCACAGCATGGTCGACGCTGGTTTCGTCTCGGAGATGGACTCGGACAAGAAGATCGCCGAGAGCGAAGCCGAGCAAGCCCAGCTCCTCGCGCAGCGCGCGCGGCTCGCGGGCTCGAACCTCGAGGTGAACGACTGCGTGCTGAAGGCGCCGTTCGATGGCGAGGTCGCCGAGCGCTACTTCGATCCGGGCGCGTTCGTGAAGCCCGGAGCGTTCATCGTCTCGATGGTCGATCGCGGGACGGTGCGCGTCGTCGCCGACGTGCCCGAGTCGGACTTCGCGCTGGTGCCGCCGGGCGCGCAGGTCCGCGTCACCGTGCTCGCGACCGGCAAGGTCACGATGGGCAAGGTTTCGCGGCGCTCGCCGTCGGCCGATCCCGAGACGCGCACCGTGCACTTCGAGATCGATCTGCTCGACACCAAGCGCGAGCTCCCGGTCGGCACGACCGCCGAGCTGTCGGTCGACGCGGGCGAGCCGGTCCCCGCGGTCGAGCTTCCGCTCTACGCCGCCGCGCTCCGCGGCGACAAGGCCACGCTCTTCGTCGTCGAAGGGAACGTCGCGAAGAAGATCTCGGTGCCCGTGAAGGGCGAATCGGGCGCGAGCGTGTTCCTCGATCTCGGCGTGCTCAAGCCGGGGACGAAGGTCGTCACCGAGGGGCGCGCGCTGCTGTCCGATGGCGACAAGGTCGCTGCGAAAATCGTCGTGCCCGCGACGACCGGAGGGGCGGCCGCGAGCCCGAACGCGAGGCCGAGTGGCAGCGGGAGCGCGAAGCCGTGACGGGGCTCTCCCTCAAGAACCCGATCGCGATCCTGATGCTCTCGATCGCGCTCTGTGTCTTCTCCTTCGTGGTGACGCCGCGAATGGCGATCGACACGTTTCCGGAGCTGACGCCGCCGGTGCTCGTCGTCGGCACGCAGGCCCCCGGGCTCGGACCGAAGGACGTCGAGAAGACGATCACCTGGCGCATCGAGAAGTACGTGAGCGCGACGCCCGGCGTCGACCACGTCGAGAGCGTGTCGCGCAACGGGCTGTCGATCGTCTACGTGTGGCTCAAGTGGGGCACGGATCTGAACAGCGCGCAGACGCTGGTGCAGCAGCAGACGGCGTTCGCGATGTCGTCGGTGCCGAAGTCGCTCGGCGTGCTGCCGCCGTTCGTGCTGCAGTACGATCCGACCAACGCGCCGGTCGTGCAGGTCGCGCTCTTCTCGGGCGCGGAGCCCACCGGCGCCGCAACTGCCGTGGGCGCGGCGGTGCCCGCCCAGGAGCTCACCGGGCCACAGCTCTACGACTACGCGCAGAACTACGTCGAGCCGATCCTCGAGGGGATCCCCGGCGTCGCGAGCGCCGCGGTCGACGGCGGTCGGCTTCGGCAGATCAACATCATCGTCGATCCGGTCCGAGCCCAGTCGCGGGGAGTGACCTCGAGCGACATCGCCGCCGCGGTCGCGAAATCCAACGCGCTGCTCCCCTCCGGCGAATTCATCTCGGTGAAGTTCGACGCGAACGTCTACACCAACGGCGTCCCCGAGCGCGTGAAGCAGATCGGCGACGCCGCCGTGAAGTCCCAGGGCGACAAGATCGTCCTCATCCGCGACGTCGCCACGGTGGAAGACGGCGGCGCGCCCGAGACGCAGGCGGTCTCGATCAACGGCCAGAACGGCGTGTATCTGAACGTCCTCCGCGTCCCCGGCGGCAACACGCTGCAGATCGTCGAGGCGGTGAACGCTGCCGTCGAGAGGATCCGGCCGAAGCTGTTGCCCGGCATGCAGATCAAGGCGATCTTCGATCAGTCGACCTTCGTGCGCACGAGCTACCACGGCTTGAAGCAGGAGGTCGGCCAGGCGCTGGTGCTGATCGCGCTCGTGATCATGCTCTTCCTCCAGAGCCTGCGCGGGACGTTGATCGTGTCGGTCGCGATCCCGCTCTCCTTCGCCATCACCCTCATCGTCCTGTACGCGACGGGGCAGACCCTCAACGCCTTCACCCTCGGCGGCCTCACCCTCGCGATGGGGCGCCTGGTCGACGACGCGGTCGTGGTCCTCGAGTCGATCCACCGCCACCAGCGAATGGGCCTGTCGCCGTACGAGTCCGCTCTGAAGGGGGCGAACGCGGTGGCGCTGCCGGTGCTCGCCTCGACGCTGACGACGATGGCCGTGCTGCTCCCCGTCGTGCTGCTCGCCGGGCTCGCGAAGAAGCTCTTCGCGCCGCTCGCGATCACCGTCGCGGTGGCGATGATCGCTTCCTACTTCGTCTCCATGACGGTGACGCCGATTGCGTGCCGCTACTTCTTGGGCCACTCCGAGCACGGTCGCTTCGGCAAGGCCGTCGAGGCGTTCATCGACCGCATCGCGTCGGGCTACTCGCAAGGGCTGCGCGCCGTGCTCCCTTGGCGCAAGTCGATCCTCGTCGCCTGCCTCGTGCTCGTAGCCGGCAGCGTGTGGGTCTCGGCGCGGTTGCCGAGCACCTTCTTCCCCGAGATCGACGAGTCGATGGAGACGATCTACGTGCGCACCGCGCCGGGGACGCCGCTCGCCGAGTCGTCGAAGACCATCCAGGCGATGGGCGACGCGCTCCGGCGCGAGATCGGCGAGAAGAACATCGAGCTGGTGCTGACCAACATCGGCGCGCCGAGCCTCGCGCGCTCCGCGATGAACAGCCCGAACGCCGGCCCTCACATGGGCTTCATCCGCATCGCGCTGGCCGAGGCGGAGCGTCGGACGCTCGATCAACGCGAGATCGCCGACCGGATGCGCCGGGTGCTCGTGCGCGAATTCCCGGGCGTCGAGACGCTGCAGTGGCCGGGTGGCCTGGTCGCGAGCGTCTTCTCCAACGGCTTCCAGGCGCCGCTGGTCGCCGAGGTCCGCGCGGACAGCCTCGACGATCTGAACGAGCAGCTGCACGCGGTCGGCGAGGTCGCGGCCGGCGTGCCGGGGATCCGCGATCTCTACCCGTCGATCCAGACCGACTACCCGGAGCTGCGCGTCGAGACCGATCGCCAGCTCGCGAGCCAGGTCGATCTGAGCCTACGCCAGGCCTCGCAGACGACGCTCGAGGCGACGCTCGGCAACATCAACGCTCCGAGCGTGTGGATCGACTCGGGGAACGGTCAGTCCTACTACGTGGTGACCTCGTACGACGGCCACGCCATCGGCGACGCCAACGGGCTCGCGCAGCTACCGGTGCGCGTCTCCGGCGGAGGCACGGGCGGCGCCGTCACGCTCGGCACCTACGCGAAGATCCGCCGCTCGGTCGGGCCGATCATGATCGAGCGCAGCCAGCTGCAGCGCGTCGGCCACCTGTTGATGCAGACCGAGGGGCGCGACCTCGGCAGCGCCGCGGCGGAGCTCGAGGAAAAGCTCGCCAAGGATCCGCGCACGAAGAACGTGAAGGTCCGCTTCGTCGGCCAGGTCGACCTGATGCGCTCGACCTTCAGCGGCCTCGGCGTCGCCATCGGCCTCGCGATCATGGTCGTGTTCATGATCATGGCCTCGCAGTTCAAGTCGCTGCGCCTGCCGTTCGTCATGCTCTTCACCATTCCGGTGTCGCTCGTCGGCATCGTGATGGCCCTGATGGCCGCGGGTCAGGGGTTCTCGATCACGGCGTTCATGGGCGTGCTCATGGTCGTCGGCATCGCCGTCTCCAACGGCATCCTCCTCGTCGACGACGCGAACCGCCGCTTCGTCGAGGAGGGGGCGAGCAAGCTCGAGGCGATCATCGCGGCCGCGCGCTCGCGCTTCGTGCCGATCGCCATGACGAGCCTCGCGACCGTCATCGGCCTCGTCCCCACGGCGATGGGGCTCGAAGCCGGCACCGAGTCGAATCGCCCGCTCGCGCTCGCCGTCGTCGGCGGCCTCACTTCTTCCACCGTCCTCTCGCTCTTTCTCGTCCCCGTGATGTTCATGATCTTCGCCAAGGCCCCCTCGACCGCTCCGGTCGAGGAGGGCGACGAAGCGGAGTCGTTGCCGGATGCGGCGGCGGCATGAGGCCGTTGTATGACCGAGCTGTCGCTCAAGAACCCGATCGCGATCTTGATGATCTCGATCGCCCTCTGCGTCTTCTCGTTCGTGGTGACCCCACGAATGAGCGTCGACACCTTCCCGGAGCTCACGCCCCCGGTGCTGGTCGTCGGCACGCAGGCGCCGGGGCTCGGCCCGAAGGACGTCGAGAAGACGATCACCTGGCGCATCGAGAAGTACGTGAGCGCGACGCCCGGCGTCGACCACGTCGAGAGCATGTCCCGCAATGGGCTCTCGGTCGTCTACGTGTGGCTCAAGTGGGGCACGGATCTGAACAGCGCGCAGACGCTCGTGCAGCAGCAGACGGCGTTCGCGATGTCCTCGGTGCCGAAGTCGCTCGGCGTGCTGCCGCCGTTCGTGCTGCAGTACGATCCGACCAACGCGCCCGTGGTGCAGGTCGCCGTCTGGGGTGAGGGGATCACCGGCCCGCAGCTCTACGACTACGCGCAGAACAACATCGAGCCGCTGCTCGAAGGGATTCCGGGGGTCGCCAGCGCGGCCGTGAACGGCGGTCGGCTCCGCCAGATCAACGTCATCGTCGATCCGGTCCGGGCGCAGTCGCGCGGCGTCACCTCGACCGACATCGCCGACGCCGTGGCGCGTTCGAACGCGCTGCTCCCCTCGGGCGAGTTCATCTCGGTCAAGTTCGACGCCAACGTCTACACCAACGGCGTGCCGCAGGCCGTGCGGGAGATCGGCGACGCGGCGGTCAAGCGCAAGGACGGCAAGACCGTCTTCATTCGCGACGTCGCCACCATCGAGGACGGCGGCGCGCCCGAGACGCAGGCGGTGTCGATCAACGGCAAGAACGGCGTCTATCTGAACGTGCTCCGCGTGCCGGGCGGCAACACGCTCGACATCGTCGATCAGGTGAAGAAGACCGTCGACCAGATGCGGCTCAAGCTGCCGCCGGGGATGGAGGTCCACGCGATCTTCGATCAGTCGACCTTCGTGCGCACGAGCTACCACGGCTTGAAGCAGGAGGTCGGCCAGGCGCTCGTGCTCATCGCGCTGGTCATCCTGCTCTTCCTCCAGAGCGTGCGCGGCACGATGATCGTGTCGGTCGCCATCCCGCTCTCGTTCGCGATCACGCTCATCGTCTTGTACGCGACGGGGCAGACGCTCAACGCCTTCACGCTCGGCGGGCTCACGCTCGCGATGGGGCGCCTGGTCGACGACGCGGTCGTCGTGCTCGAGTCGATCCACCGCCATCAGCGGATGGGGCTCAGCAGCTACGAGGCCGCGCTGAAGGGGACGAACGCCGTCTCGCTCCCGGTGCTCGCCTCGACGCTCACCACGATGGCCGTGCTGATGCCGGTCATGCTGCTCGCGGGGCTCGCGAAGAAGCTCTTCGCGCCGCTCGCCATCACGGTCGCGGTGGCGATGATCGCCTCGTACTTCGTGTCGATGACGGTCACGCCGATCGCCTGCCGGTACTTCCTCACATCCCACGCGCCTTCGGCGGTGGGGGGGGCCGACGCCGAGCACGGTCGGTTCGGCAAGGCCGTCGAGGCCTTCATCGACCGCATCGCCTCGGGCTACTCGCGCGGCCTTCGCGCCGTGCTGCCGTGGCGCAAGACCATCCTGGTCGCATGCCTCGCGCTCGTCGCCGGGAGCATGTGGGTCTCGACGCGGCTGCCGAGCACGTTCTTCCCCGAGATCGACGAGTCGATGGAGCGCGTCTACGTCCGCGTCGCGCCGGGCACGCCGCTCGCGGAGTCGTCGCAGATGATCGCCGACATGGGCGAGGCGGTGCGCCAGGAGCTCGGCGACAAATACATCGAGCTCGTGCTCACGAACGTCGGCTCGCCGAGCCTCGCTCGCTCTGCGATGAACAGCCCGAACGCCGGGCCCCACATGGGCTTCCTGCGCTTCGCGCTCAGCGATCCGGAGAAGCGCAAGATGAGCCAGCGCGAGATCGCGGACAAGATTCGCGAGGTGCTCTCGCGTCGCTTCCCCGGCGTCGAGACGCTCCAGTGGCCGGGCGGCCTCGTCGCGAGCGTGTTCTCGAACGGCTACATCGCGCCGCTCGTGGTGGAGGTGCAGGCCGAGTCGCTCGACGAGCTCGACGCGCAGCTCGCCGCGGTCGGGAAGGTCGCGGCCATGGTCCCCGGCATCCGCGACCTCTACCCGTCGATCCAGACCGACTACCCCGAGCTTCGCGTGGAGACCGATCGCCAGCTCGCGAGCCAGGTCGACCTGAGCCTTCGCGCCGCTGCGCAGACGACGCTCGAAGCGACGCTCGGCAACATCAACACCCCGAGCGTCTGGATCGACGGCTCGAACGGGCAGTCCTACTACGTGGTGACGGGGTACGACGGCAAGGTCGTGGGCGACGCGAACGGGCTCGCGCAGCTCCCCGCCAAGATCAAGCAGGGCGGCGGAGGTGGCGCGGTCGCGCTCGGGACCTATGCGAAGATCCGCCGCTCGGTCGGCCCGATCATGATCGAACGCAGCCAGCTGCAGCGGGTCGGTCACCTGCTGATGCAGACCGAGGGGCGCGATCTCGGCAGCGCCGCCGCCGAGCTGGACCGCAAGCTCGCCAGCGACCCTCGCACGAAGAACATCAAGGTGCGCTTCGTCGGGCAGGTCGACCTGATGCGCACGACCTTCAGCGGCCTCGGCGTCGCCATCGGCCTCGCCATCATGGTCGTGTTCATGATCATGGCCTCGCAGTTCAAGTCGCTGCGCCTGCCGTTCGTCATGCTGTTCACCATTCCGGTGTCGCTGGTCGGCATCGTGATGGCGCTGATGGCGGCCGGTCAGGGGTTCTCGATCACGGCGTTCATGGGCGTGCTCATGGTCGTCGGCATCGCCGTCTCCAACGGCATCTTGCTCGTCGACGACGCGAACCGTCGCTTCGTCGACGAGGGGGTGAGCAAGCTCGAGTCGATCATCGCCGCCGCGCGCTCGCGCTTCGTGCCGATCGCCATGACGAGCCTCGCGACCGTCATCGGCCTCGTCCCCACGGCGATGGGGC
>CAIXWQ010001121.1 GCA_903923175.1 uncultured delta proteobacterium
CCGCCGCCCGGCGGCGTTCCGGTCGCGACCGGGATCGGCGTCCGCGGCCCTCGAACGACCTGCGCGCTCGCCGGGGCGAGCAGCGTCGCGATCACGAGCGCCGATCCGAACGCGGCGACGCGTCCTCGAAGCACTCGCCGTCCTCGCTCGCTCACCATCGCATCTCGATCAGGATTCGACATCTCGCTCTCTCTCGCGTCCTCACGCTCGCTCGTGTCTGCACGCCCGTCCGCCTGCGTTCCGCCACTCGCACTCGCACTCGCGCCGCTCATCGCCGCCGTGCGCGACGTGAGGGCCCCTCCGAGGCCGCTCGCCGCTTCACTTGATCTGGAAGTCGAGGTTCATGACCTTGCCGCCGCGCATCAGGCCGATCTGGATCGACGGCGCGGTCCGCAGCTTCGCGTACGCCTCCAGCGCCTTCTCCGGCGACGACATCTCGAAGCCGTTGATCGTCCGGAGCTGATCGCCCGCCACCATCCCGAGCTTTCCGAGCAGCGTGTCGGGCCGGATGTTGAGCAGGCGGATGCCGACGACCTTGCCGTTCTCCGACTCGGGGACGATGCGCGCCGACTTCATGAGCTCGGCCTGGTTCTCGATGATCTTGTCGACGACCATCCGGTCGATGTTGAAGTTCGTCTCGTCGACGCGCTGGATCCCCTTCTCGATGTCCGGCGGGATCTTCGGCGGCGCGCCCGGCACTTCTCCCGGCCCGGGGGGTGGCGGCGCGGAGGCGACGGGGGCCGGCGGCGGGGGCGGCATGAACATGCCGATGAAGCAGTACGAGCCCGCCTCGCGGAAGTAGACCTTCTCGCGGACGATCACCGCGACGTCTCGCCCCGACACGTTGCCGCCCTCGCGCACCATCGGCTTGTTCGCGATCCCCTCGCCGGTCGAGAAGACGGCGAAGGAGCGGCGCGGCTCGACGGGATCGACGACCGTGATCTCGAGCTTCGTCGGCCCCGGACACTGCGTGAAGAGGACCTCGCGCTGGTCGGTCCCCTCGACGGGCTGCGGCGTCCAGTCGATCGGCGGCGGCGGCCGGATCGGCCCCGTGACGGAGTCGAACGGGTTGTTCTCGAGGATCGACTTCGCGCTGAGCGAGCGGCTCGCCATCGCGGACGCGGAGGCGATCGGCGCCTTCGGCGGCGCGCGCGTGACGGCCGAGGCGTCGAGCGGAAGGTACTTGCCCGCCACGAGCTGCGTCGCGCCGGCCGAGAGGAAAAAGGTCGAGACCGTGCCGAGCGCGACGATGACGAACCAGAAGTGGCGCTTCAGCAGGGCGTCCATGGGTGGGCTCGGGAGTTCGACCTGGTCAACCGCGGCGCGGGTGCAGGCGTTCAGCGCCTCTACCGTGCGTGGCGAGGTGCGTCGAGGGTCTGCACACGTGTCCGTGTGGGCGAGCTGCGAGGCTCGTGCCAGTAGCACGTCCGCGCAAATGTGGGGGATTCCGTGCGCACGCTGCGGTCCGCGGGAGACAGGATGGCAGCCGGCAGGGAAGGTCGCCCCGCAGCTTGCCAAAATGGCAGCGTCGCCCCCCGACGGCAGGCGCGCCACCTCGTGGCGGTTGACAGCCGCGCGCCACTTTCCTTGACCGTCTCGCGGCGCGCTCTCTAACCTCGAAGCCCGATGTTCAAAGAGACGCTGCGGCAGATCGTGGAAAGCACGGACGGGGCGATCGCGGGGCTCTTGATGGGCTTCGACGGCATCGCGGTCGAGAGCTACACGCGCGACGAGGCCGCTGCCGGCAAGGACATCGGCGAGATCGGCATGGAGTTCAGCGTGATCGTCGGCTCGATCAAGCGCGCCGCCGAGACGCTCGAGGCCGGTCACGCGAAGGAAGTGGCGATCCAGGCCGAGAACATGACCACGCTGATCCGCGTGGTGAACGACGACTACTTCCTCGCGCTCACCCTCCGCCCCGATGGCAACCCGGGCAAGGGGCGGTTCATCCTGCGCACGCACGCGCCGAAGCTCCTCGCCGATCTGGCCTGAGGCGCGGCGGCTCCATGAGCGGGCTCCCGGCGCGCGTCCTTGTCCTCTCGGGGCCGAACCTCCAGCTTCTCGGCACGCGCGAGCCGGAGATCTACGGCCGGACCACGCTGGCCGAGATCCACGCCGAGCTCTCGACGCTCGCCGCCTCGCGGGGCGCGATCGTGGACTGCCGCCAGTCGAACCACGAGGGCGAGCTGCTCGACTGGATCGGCGCGGCGCGGGGCGCGTTCGACGGGCTCTTGCTCAACGCGGGCGCGTACACGCACACGTCGTACGCGCTGCGCGACGCCATCAAGGCGGTCGGACTCCCGTGCGTCGAGGTACACCTCTCCAACCCCGAGGCGCGCGAGCCGTTCCGGCGCCGCTCGCGCATCGCCGCGGTGTGCATCGCCAAGGTCGCTGGCTTCGGTGGGCGCTCGTACGCGCTCGCGCTCGAGGGGCTGCTCGGCACGCTGGACGCGCGCTCGCCGCGATCCTGACGCGAGCGCGTGACGCGCATCGACGTGGCGGAGCGTCACGAAGCGCCGCGGCGCGAAGCGAATTACGCGCGCGATCGCGGTGGACAGCGCGTGCCTCCGCCGGTAGTCAACGCGCGCGCTCATGGCAAAGACGACGCGAGACGAAGACAAGACGCAGGGCTGGATCTCTCCTTCGGCGCTCGAGGCGCTGCTGCGCGTGATGGAACAGCACGACGTGGTGGAGCTCGAGCAGGTGCACGGCACCGGCGCGACGCGCGCCCGCCTCACCCTCCGACGAGGCGGTCACGCCGGTCAGCTGGTGACGCACGTGCACTCGCCCGCCACGACCGCCGTCGCCCACGCGGCAGCCGCGTCGGCCGTGCCCGCTCCTGCCGCAGCGCCGGCGGTGGCGAAGGACGAAGACGGCGTGGTCTACGTGAGCTCGCCGCTCGTGGGGACCTTCTACCGGGCGCCTTCGCCGGACGCCCCCTCGTTCGTCGAGGTCGGCCAGGCCATCCGACAGGGGCAGCGCCTCTGCATCGTCGAGGCGATGAAGCTGATGAACGAGATCGAGAGCGATCTCGAGGGGACGATCGTCGAGATCCTCGTGGAGAACGGCAAGCCGGTCGAGTACGGCCAGAAGCTGTTCAAGGTGAAGAAGAAGTGAGCGCGGCGGCGCCGAAGCTGCGTGCGATCCTCCTCGTCGCCGGCGTCGGACGTCGCCTCGGCGCCGAGCGCCCGAAGAGCCTGCTGGAGTTCGGGGGCCGATCGCTCCTGATGCGCCACGTCGACGCGCTCGCGTCCGTGGGCGCGACGTCGTTGACGCTCGTCGTCGGTCACCTGCAGGAGCAGATCCGCGAGGAGATCGCCCGCCACGCGCCGGCGCTCCCGATCGAGTTCCGGGTCAACGAGCACTACCGTGAGGGGAGCGTCGTCTCGCTGTGGTCCGCGCGCGACGCGCTCTCGTCGTCCGAGGCGACGCTCGTGATGGACGGCGACGTGCTCTACCCGCCCTCGCTGCTCGCGCGTCTGCGCGACGGGGGCGGCGAGAGCGCGCTGCTGGTCGATCGGCGGAGCGAGGAGACCGGCGAGGAGATGATGGTCGGCGTGCGCGGCGGGCGCGCGCTCACCATCGCGCGGCGCGTCTACGCTGGAGACGACGACGGCCCGTGGGACTCGGTCGGCGAGTCGGTCGGCTTCCTGAAGGTCGGCCCCGCGCACGCCGCGCCGCTCCGCGAGGCCCTCGAGGCGCACGTGGCCGCCGGTCACCGCAACACGGAGTACGAGGCCGTCTACGCGACGTTCATGCGCGCGCACGCCGTCGGCGTGGTCGACGTGGGCGACGTGCCGTGGACCGAGATCGACTTCGAGGAGGACGTGCGCCGAGCCCGCGAGGAAGTGCTCCCCGCGATCGGCGGCTGATCAGATCGTCCCCGAGGGGCCGTTCGGCTGCGGGCAGGGGGCCTGCGCCGCGGAGGTCGCGCCGGGGCTCGACGGAACGACCGCCTTCGGCTTGCCGCCCACCGGCGGAGGCGCGGCGGTCGGCGTGATCGTGGTGGCGATCGTCGGGCCGCCCGGCACGCGCTGCGGCGCGGGTACGGCGCCCGTCGTCGCCGTCGCGAGCGTGGGGGGCGGGGTCGCGAGGCCGACCTTCGTGCCGCTCGCGCCCGTGATGACCGCGCTCGCGCTGCCGATCGGCACGGGCAGGTTCGCCGGGGCCGCGCCCCCGAGCGGGACGGGGACGCTCGTCGGCATCAGCGTCGCGGACCCGGCGGCGCTCGTGCCCGTCGAGGCCGAGGACGCGACCCCCGAGAGGAAGCCCACGAGCGAGCCGTGTCTCGTTCGAGGCGACTCGTCGGCCGCGATGTTCGCGGCGTCCGCGTCGGCGCGCTGCCCGCACGCGACCGCGCCCACGCCGAGGGTCGTGGCGGCCGACACGAGCGCGCCGGCCTGGAGCAGCGTCCGCACCGATGGGAGCGCGCCGCGGGCCGTCGCGCGCACCAACGGACGCGCCGCGTCGTGGTCGCGTCGCGCGAGCGGCGACAGGCTGGATTTGCGGCGAAGCGCGTCGGTCTCGGCCATGGACCTCTCCTACGCGCGAGCGCGCCGGACGATCTACGACGCCGGCTCGTCCGCGACGTCGCCGATCCTCGCATCGGTCGGGGCGGGTCGGTGGGCGTTTCGTCGGTGCGCGGGTCGGCCGATGGCCTACGCTGGAGCCGGCCGCGCACCCGCCGGGGAAGACGCCGCGCCCCGCCGGTCGTTCTCCGCTCGTGCCCTATGACGCCCTTGCCGCCGAGATGCCCAAGAACGTGACCCCGCCCACCGACCTGAAGGCCAGCAACGACGAGCGCCCCGAGGGCGACGACCAGCGCTCGCCCGAGCCTCCGGAGGCGGTCGCGGCGGGCGCCGCGGGCGAGACGACGGTGTGCGTGGTCGACGACGACGCCTCGAACCTGCAGTCGCTCGAGACGATCTTCGGGCGCGAGGGGTTCCGCGTCTTCTCGGCGACCGGGGCGAAGCGCGCGCTCGAGCTCTGCCGCAAGCACCGCGTGAACGTCGTGGTCACCGACTTGATGATGCCCGGCACGAGCGGGCTCGAGCTCCTCCGCGCGCTCAAGCAGGTCTCGCCGGAGTCGCAGGTGGTGCTGATGACCGCGTACGGCACCGTCGAGACGGCGGTCTCGGCGATGAAGGAGGGGGCCTTCGACTTCGTGGAGAAGCCGCTGAAGCGAGCGTCGATCGTGAAGAGCGTCCGGCTCGCGGCGTCGCACCAGAAGCTGCTGGCGGAGAATCGCGCGCTCAAGCAGAAGATCGAGCTGCTCACGCACCGGGAGATCGTCGGCACCTCGCCGGCGCTCCGCCGCGTCCTGGAGGTCGCGACCCAAGCGGCGCCCTCGATGGCGACCGTACTCGTGCTCGGGGAGAGCGGCACCGGCAAGGAGCTGCTGGCGCGCTTCGTCCACCAGCACAGCACGCGCGCCGCGCGCCCGTTCATCGCGGTGAACTGCGCGGCGATCCCCGAGGCCATCCTGGAGGCGGAGCTCTTCGGCCACGAGCGCGGCTCGTTCACCGGCGCGGTCGCGCGGCGCGAGGGGCGCTTCGCGAAGGCCCAGGGCGGCACCCTGTTCCTCGACGAGATCGGCGAGCTGTCGCCCGCGGTGCAGGTCAAGCTCCTGCGCGTGCTCCAGGAGGGCGAGTACGAGCCGATCGGCGGCGACACCGTGAAGGCAGACGTGCGCATCGTCGCGGCGACCAACCGCGACCTGAAGCGCGAGGTGCAGGAGGGGCGCTTCCGCGAGGACCTGTTCTACCGCCTGAACGTGATCTCGGTGACGGCGCCGCCGCTGCGCGCGCGACGAGACGACGTGCCGCTGCTGGTCGACCACTTTCTCGGGGTCTACTGCGCCAAGAACTCCAAGCCGCGCGTGACGCCGACGCCGGCGGCCCTCGCACGGCTGGTCGCGTACGACTGGCCCGGCAACGTGCGCGAGCTCGAGAACGTGATGGAGCGCGCGGTCGTGCTCTCGCGCAGCGCGGAGCTCGGCGTCGACGACCTCCCCGAGTCGATCGCCCAGGGCGACGGCGACGCGCCGCGCGGCGTGATGAGCTTCGCGGTCGGGACGACCATCGACGAGATCGAGCTGGTCGCGATCCGCGAGACGCTCAAGCAGACGCGCGGCGACAAGGCGCTCGCGGCGCAGCTGCTCGGCATCTCGATCCGGACCATCTACCGGAAGCTCGGCGAGGGCGACGCGCCCGGTCCCTGACGCGCCCTCTCGGGCCCGAGCGTGTTAGCGTGCCGGACAACATGGTCGATCCCGACACGCTGCTCGACGATCCCGCCATCACGACCGCCGCCGGCACCGCCCACGCGCGCGCCGATCGCGATCTCGCCACGCTGCTCGCGATCGCCGACGACGTCGTCGCGCGCGTCCGCAAGCGCGGCGCCGACGTCGCGGAGGTGGTCGTGCGCTCGGGGAGCGAGCTTTCGGCGCGTGTCCGCCTCGGCGAGCCCGAGCTCGTCGAGGAGGCGGGGCACCGCGCGCTCGGCATGCGACTGATGAAGCGGGACGGCTCGAGCGGCGCGCTGCGCGTCGCGCTCACGTCGACCAGCGACACGACCGACGAGGGGATCGAGAACTTCCTGCAGGACGCGCTCGAGCTGGTCGATCTCGCCCAGCCCGATCCGTTCGCCGGTCCGCCGGACGCGTCGCTGCTGACGCGCGGCCCCTGGGCCGAGCTCGATCTCCACGACCCCGCCTGCGCGACCGTCGACGCCGCCGAGGCCGTCCGGCGCGCGCGCGAGGCCGAGGAGGCCGCGCGCAGCTTCGATCCGCGCATCACCAACAGCGAGGGGGCGACGTTCGCGCGCACCCAGGGCGCGGTCGTGCTCGTCACCAGCGGCGGCTTCCGCGGCGGCTACCGCGGCTCGTACGCCTCGCTCGTGGTCACGCCGGTCGCCGACGAGGTCGGCACCGAGAAGAAGCGCCGCGGTTACCACTGGTCGGCGAAGCGCACGCTCGCGCTCCTCGACGATCCGAAGGCCGTGGGGCGCGAGGCCGCGCGCCGCACGCTGCGCAAGCTCGGCGCCAAGAAGGTGCCGACGCAGGAGTGCCCGGTCGTGTTCGACCCCGACGCGGGGCGATCGATCCTCGGGCTGCTCGCCGGCTGCCTCTCCGGTGGCGCGATCTACCGCAAGTCGAGCTACCTCGTCGATCGCGAAGGGACCAAGGTCGCCTCGGAGCTCGTCACGATCGACGACGATCCCACGCTCGCGGGCGCGCCGGGCTCGCGCCCGTTCGACGGCGAGGGGCTCGCCTCGCGCAAGCAGTCGATCGTCGACGCAGGCTCGCTCCGCACGTACTTGCTCGACAGCTACTCGGCCCGCAAGCTCGGCAAGGCGCCGACCGGCAGCGCCTCTCGCGGCGGCAGCGGCGGCGTCGGCCCCTCGACCTCGAACTTCGTGCTGCGCCCCGGCTCCACCAAGGCCGCCGACGTGGTGAAGCAGACCAAGCGCGGCCTGTACGTCACCGAGATGATGGGCTTCGGGTTCAACGCCGTGACCGGCGATTTCTCCCGCGGCGCGTCGGGCTTCTGGATCGAGGACGGCGAGCTCGCCTTCCCGGTCAGCGAGGTCACCATCTCGCTCAACCTCGATCAGCTCCTCGCGCGCATCGATCTCGTCGGCGACGACCTCGATCTGCGCACGTCCATCGCCGCGCCGACGTTTCGCGTGAGCGCCATGACGCTCGCCGGCGGCTGACGAGAGCCTCTCGTCGGGCGCTCACCCCGCCAGCGCGGCGGCCGCGGCGATGGCCTCGTCGCAGTCGACGAGCATCGCCGTCATGGTGAGCTGCTGCGCCATGTCGCGCGCGCGCCCGAGCTCCTCGAGCGCGAGCGCGCGCTGCCCCTCGTGCGCGTACAGCAGCCCGAGCAGGTAGCGCGCGTTGTACTCGTCCCACGGCGAGCCGCGCTGGTGGCTGTACGCGATGTTCTCCGCGAGGCGCGCCTTGGCTTGCGGGTCGCCCGCGACGCCGTCGAGGTACGCGAGGGGCGCGCGGTCGATCGCGACCAGCCGGTCATGGCCGCCTTCTTCGGCGAGCGCCATCGACTGCCGCAGCACGGCGTAGGCCGCGGGGAAGTCGCGCAGCCGGATTCGCGTGTCGCCGAGGTTGTAGAGGTTGATGGCCGACTCGTAGGTGAGCCCAGCCTCGCGCGCGAGCTCCGCGGCGCGTTCGAACTCGGGCATCGAGAGCCGGAAGTCCCGCGCGAACGAGTACACGAGCCCGCGTGTCTTGGCGCGCTCCGCGGCGCGCACGGGCGTGTCGCCGATGCGCGCGGTGAGCGACTCCGCGCGGTGTACGTATGCGAGCGCCTTGTCGCGCCCCGCGGGGCCTTCGACGGCGGCGGTGGCGAGGCCGAGGCGCACGAACGCGTCGTAGAGCTCCGCGAGGTCGGCTTGCCCTTGGCCGAGCATCGGCTCGAGCCGACGCAGGTACTCCGCCGCCTCTCCGAACTCGCCGGTGCGGTTGGCGAGCTCCGCCCGCGCGGTGAGCACGCGGCGTAGGTCGCGTTCGACGCCCCGACAGAGCGCCTCCGCCTGGTCGAACGCGGCGCGGGCGCGCTCGAACTGCGAGGCCCCGCCGAAGCCACGCCCCGCGTCGATGAACGCCTCGCGGCGCAGCTCCTCGGAGCCCCCCTCGAGCCGCGCGAGCGCCCGCTCCATCGCGACCGGCGCGTCTTCGGCGCTGCGACCGACCCCGCGCGCGGTCACCAGCGCCGCGCCGAGCGCGTGCAGCCAGCGCGCGACGTCCTCGCGGGGAACGCGCTGCAGATCTCCCACGAGCAGCCCGCGACCGAGATCGCGCGCGGCGGCCTCGGCCCGCCCGGCAGCGGCGTGCTGCTCGCCGGAGCGGAGGTACGCGTCGGCGGCGCGCTCGCGATCGCCCCCTTCGAGCAGGTGATGCCCCACGCGCTCGAGCGGTGGCTCGGGGAGCGAGAGGAGCGCCTGCGCGATGGCCGCGTGCAGCTCCCGCTTCGCCTCGGTCGGCGCCGCGTCGAGCACGATGTCGCGCGCGATCGGCGAGACGAACCCGACGCTGCGCTCGCCCAGGCGACGGAGGATGGCGGCGTCTTCGAGGGGACCGAGCAGCCGCTCGAGATCCGCGATCGGCTCGCCCGCGCTCGTCGCGAGGAGGCCGATCTCGGCGGGCTCGCCGAGCAGCGCGATGGCCGTCAGCACGGCGCGCTCCTTCTGCGAGCGCTTCGCGATGCGCGAAGCGACGAGGCCGCGCAGCGACTTGGGCAGGTCGATCGACTCGCCGACGTCGCGCAGCTCGGCGCTCAGGATCGGCTGCGCGCCTGGCTCGGTCGGGATCGAGATGTTCTCGATCGCGCCGGCCTCGAGCATCGCTCGCAAGAGCTCTTCGACGTAGAGCGGGTTGCCGCTGGTGCGCGCTTCGACGAACGCGAGCAGCTCCGGCGCGAGATCGCGAACGCCGAGCCGCGTCGCGATGATGCGCTGGACGTCGTCGCGCCGCAGCTCGGGGAGCACGAGCACGTGCTGCTGCACCGGCTTCGCGTCAATCGTCGGCTCGTCGGCGATCGAGATGGGGAGCCGCTCCCCCTCGAGGCCGGCGAACAGCAGCACGACGCGCGTCGCGGCGACCATCCGCACCACGGAGCCGAGGACCGCCGCCGAGGATGGGTCCATCGACTGCACGTCGTCCCACGCGAGCGCCTGCAGGCGATCGTCGCAGAGGCGCGAGATCATGTGCGCGAGCGCGAGCGCAGCGTGCTCCTGCACCGCGTCCGAGTCCTGCGCCCGCGGATCGCCGCCGGCGCGCACGAGCTCGAGGACGGTGCGCTGCTCGTCTTCGCCGAGGCCGAGCGCGCGCAGGCGAGGTCGCACCGCCGACACCTTCGGCTCCGCGTCGCCCTCCTCGATGCCGCACAGCACGCGAAGCATCGCCGCGATCGCGGAGAGCGGCTGGTCGCGGCCGTGCGGCGGACACGCGGCGAGGTACCAGCCGACGTTGTAGGCGCCGCGCTGCAGTCGCCGCTGGATTTCGTGCATCAGGCGCGTCTTGCCGACGCCGACCGCGCCTTGGATGGTCAGCACGCGCGCGCGCCGGCGCGTCGCCGCCGCGAGGATCTCGCCGATGACGCGGAGCTCTTCGCGCCGGCCGACGAACTTCGCGTACGTCTCGCTGGCCGGCTTGCGGCGCTTGATCAGCAGCCCGGTCGTGATCGCCAGGGCGCGCCCGCCGGGCGGCAGCGGCTCGAGCTCGACGAGCTGGTCGACGTGGCGCGAGGCCGCGGTCGAGATGGCCGCCGCCCCCTCGCGCGCCCGGGCGAGCTCGCGCGCCGCCGACACGAGCGTTCCGAGGCGATCATCCGCGGTCACGGCGCCGTCCGCGTCGAGCACGACCCGACCCGCGTGGATGCCGAGCCCGCTCGTCGGCGCGACCTCGCGCAGCGTGCGCGCGAGCACCAGGGCGCAGCGAACCGCGAACTCGGTGTCGCGGCCGTCGGGCGCGGCGACGCCGAAGAGCGCGACGACGCGCCCCTCGCCCTGCTCGTGTACTGCGCCGCCATAGCGGGTCATCACGCGCACGCACTCGGCCTCGATCGCCGACGGATCGGCCGTCTGGAGCGCGTCCGCCCCGATCTCGAGCGCGAGCGCCGTCACCTCGCGTTGCTCGCCGAGGCTCGCGGCGCGCGCCAGGCCGCTGCTGCCGTCGGCGCCGACGACGCTGCCGGTGCCACGTGGCGGGGCGGTGACGACGTCGGACGCATCGGGGACCTCGACGGGCGTGTGCGCGAGCCCCTCTTCGACGTCACCGAAGGAATCGTCGCCGTGGCTGGTTCCGGGCCGGGGCTGCGTGGCGCGCAGATCGCGCGACTCGCGCAGCGTCGTGAGCAGCTCGCTGAGCGGGTGGGCGCCGAAGCGCTCGCCGGACGAGTAGAGGAACGCGAGCAGATCGTCGTGCAGACGCGCGGCGTCGGCGTAGCGATCGGCGGGCTTCTGCGCGAGGGTCTTGCGCAGGATGTCGGCGAACTCGCGCGGCACGTCGGGGCGCGCGAGCTCGAGCGGTGGCGCTTCGGCGGCGCGGACGCGGCGGAGGGTCTCGAAGACCGTGGGCGCGGCGAAGGGGTTGGTGCCGGCCAGCATCTCGTAGACGACGACGCCGAGCGACCAGATGTCGCTGCGGGCGTCGACCGGCTCGCCGTTCGCCTGCTCCGGGCTCAGGTAGGCGTACTTGCCGCGGATCGGGATGCGCCCGTCGGCCCGCGGCCGATCGTCGTCGTCGGCGTCGAGGGTGTCCTTCGCCTTGGCGATGCCGAAGTCGGTGACCTTGACCTCGCCCTCGTAGCTGAGGAGCACGTTCTGCGGGCTCACGTCGCGGTGCACGACGCCCAGCGGGCGGAGCTGCTCGTCGCGCCGGCGGTGGGCATGGTCGAGCCCCTTGGCGACCTCGGCGGCGACGTACGCCGCCGTGGCGACCGAGATCTGCGCGCCGTGCCGCCGCGCCCACGCGAGCATCGTCGCGAGGTCGAGGCCGTGCACGAACTCCATTGCGATGAAGAGCGAGTCGGCCACGCGTCCGAGGTCGAAGACCTGGACGACGTTGGCGTGCGACAGGCGCACCGCGAGCTTCGCCTCGCGCACGAACATCTCCACGAACTTCGGCTCGCGGGCGAGCTGCGGGAGGATCCGCTTGATGACGAGGACCTTCTCGAAGCCCTCCACGCCGAACGACTTCGCGCGGAAGACCTCGGCCATCCCGCCCTGGCCGATCTTCTCGAGCAGCGTGTACCGGCCGAATGCCGTCTGGGCCCCCTCCGTCGCCGGGGCCGCCGCATCCGCCGTGCTGCTCGACTCGATTGCCACCCTCGACCCCACCCTAGAGCGAACTCGCGCCCGCGGGTCGGAGGGACGAGCGGGCCGGACAGGCTCCTCGTGCCCCGCCGGTCGGGCTCCTCTCTCGAGGCGGCCGAGCTGCGAGCGTGACGAGCATGCTACCACGCCAACGAGCGAGGTCTCGGCGTTGTTCTCCCCCGACTACGGGCCAGGGGGCGCGTTGCACCGGTTTGCGTCGATGCTCGCGACGGCGAGGGCGAGCGCCTTGGGCGGGGTCCGCAGCCGGCACGCGCGCAGCAAGGCGCGCGCGGTCGCGTCGTTCGGTGCCCCGGCCGCGCGTTCGATGGCGTCGACGGTCCGGAGGAGGAACGCCTCGCGCTCGCGCGTGCGCTCGGTGTGCGGGGCGTAGACCTCTTGGAACGCCCGCCAGACCTCGCCGAGCTTCGCCTCGGCCGCCGCCTGCTCGCGCGCGATCGCCTGCAGGCACGCCGCGTCGACGCGCCGTCCGTCGACCTGCACTGCGAGGCCCTGCTGCCGCGCCCAGGCGGCGAGCGCCGCGAGCCGGGTCGCCACCCGATCGGACGCTCGCGGCGCGAGGGGCTCGCTCGGGCGATGGCGCGGCGGGCGCGCGCGAGGCTTCGGCGAGGACGTGAGCGTCGGGGCGCGGTCGCAGGTCGACCGGCGGTTCGATTCGGACATGTGGGCTCCGTTCGGCGGGGGAGGGGCAAGCTGCGCCCGCCGGTGGAGGTCGACCGGAGTGCGACGCGAGTTGCGCGCGGCGAGGCTCGCGCCCCCGCAAGGGCACTTCAGGGCACGACCTCGAGAGCCTGATCGACCGGCGCGACGTGCCCGACCGCCAGCCGTAGGGCGTGCACCTTCGGGGGCGGCGTCGCCGCGTCGACGCCTCGTGCGACGTCGAACACCGGTCCCCAGGCAGCGCTCGGCTGGCTGTTGAAGCGCAGCTCCCCCTCCGCGCAGTGATCGTCGAGGCGACGAACGACCGCGAGGACGCCGTCGACCGGAGGCCGTCGCTCATGTGCCCGCACCAGCACGCCCTTGGCTTCCAGCCCGACGGTGACCGACGCGTCTGGCCCGATCCAGGCGGTCGCGAAGCACGTCGCGGCGCCGAGCCCGAGGCCGGGCGAGACGTGGACGGAGGCCTCCGGAGCGCCCACGCCCGGGGTCGAGAGCTCCCAGGCGCCGACGCCTGCCTCCACGCCTGCGCTGATCACGCGCCAGAGCTGGCCGTAGGGGACGTCGCGCGCGACGCGCATCCGCGCCGAGGCGCCGCGCAGATTGCGTGCGAGCTTCTGCATCGGCGCGGTGAGCTGGGGCACCGGCTCCTGGAGATCGCCGGCGAGCGAGAGCGGCGTGGTCGCGCCGTACGCGACGAACGCGGAGCGCCTAAGCTCGAGGTCGAAGCGCGGCGCCTCGGCGCTGGCAGCGACGCTCACCGACGGCGCAGGCGACGCGTCGGACGCGTCGGTCGTGCGACGACGGCAGCCCGTCGTAGCGGCTGCGACGCAAGCTGCGAGCGCGGCCCACCGGCAGAAGCTCGGCGGAAGAGCGGACTTCACGCGACGAGCATAGTCCGTCCCGCGCCGAGCCTGCGAAGGGCTTGACCGCCTCGCTCGCCCCGGCCTAGAGCGGCCGCGCACCGCGTCGAGGCTTCGGCCTCTCGCGATGCCGTCGGGGCGGTCTCGCAAGCTGCGAGCGCAATAGGGAAGCCGGTGTCAAATCCGGCGCGGCCCCCGCCACGGTGACCGGGGACGAACGCGAGCAATGCCACTGAGCTCCGCCGTGAGGGGGCGCTCGGGAAGGGCTCGCGGGAGGACGATCCGGGAGCCCGGAGACCTGCCGCTCCGACGAAATGGACGAGATCGCGCGGGGCGTGCGATCGCGGATCGCCTGGGCCGAGAGGCCCCGTCGCCGCGCACGCGCACCTCGATCGAGCTCGCCGAACGGCGGCGCGCGAGTGGGCACGCCGCTCCGGAGGAGCGATGAAAGAGTTCAAGAACGTGCGGCTCGGCGCGACGTGCGCGCTGCTGCTGGGTCTCGGTGCGTCGACGGTGGCCTGCGCGGACGACGAGGTGTTGCCGTCGACGGGCGGCGCGGACGCCGCGGACGCTGCGGATGGCGCGGATGGCGCAGAGGGCGCGAGCGACACCGCGGCCGAGGCGGCGACGGACGCCGGCTCGGACACCTCGACCGGCGACGCGGACGCGACGGTGCAGGACGCCGCCGACGCGGCCAACCCGGCGGAGACGGGCGACGCGAGCGACGCCGCCAAGACCGACGGAGGGACGGCTGCCGACTGCCTGCCGACGACCGAGTTCGCGGCGCTCCTCCAGCTTCAGGACGCGTCCAAGTGCGTGGTCGGGCAGTACAGCGTCACGGGCACGGGGCTCAATGGCCTCACGTGGGGACGCCACGGCGGCCCGCTCGGGCTGGACGGCTCCTCGGCCGCGTCGCCGACCATCGTCCGCTACCAGGTCCCCGCCACGGCCACCGGCACGCTGACGCTCGCCAAGCAGGCGGTGAGCGTCCCCTCGCTGCCGACGGCGACGTACTGGGGGAGCCAGGCCGTCGATCTGCCGTTCTTCGGCTGGACGGCGATCGCGTACACCGGCTCCGGCACCGGCTTCCCGGGCGAGCTCGTGCTCGTCGACGCGAGCGCGAACCTCACGCGCTACGACGTGAACGGCCTGTTCTCGATGAACGCCGTGGGGCTGTCGGGGGGGCGCCTGCTCTACACCGGGCTCTCGACGATCGGCACGACGACCAGCACGAGCAACGTCGGCGCGCTCTACGCCGCCGATGCGTGCGGCTCGGCCTCGGTCTCTCCGCGCCTGCTGCCTGGCGCCGACGCGACGTGCAAGGCGCCGCAGCAGCTCGGCACGTGGAAATCGGGGAGCTCCGGGCCCGTCACCAAGGACCCGAACGAGAACGTCTTCGCCGCGCTGATCACCTACGGGGCGGACCAGGAGATCCGCGGCTTCGAGCGGTCGACGATCGCGCACAACGCGTCGCCGGCGGCGGGGAGCACGATCGCCACCGTCGCGGGCGGCGGGACGGAGCTCGCCGCCGACGGCACCACCCTGTTCTTCCAGCCGACGGACAACTCGTACGTCGCGCAGGACGTCGTCGCGTTCGACTACACCGTCGACGTCGCGGCGAAGAAGATCAACGCCGCCGCCCAGCGGAGCTTCCTCAAGCTCGCGACCGCGGGCACGGCCGTGTCGCTCGTCGCGGACGGGCAGGGGCGGCTGTGGGTCGCGGTGGCGAAGCCGGGCGCCGGGGCCACGGAGAGCTGGGTCTTCGTGCTTCGAAACAAGACCCCCTGACGAAGCGCGCGCGGGGGGCGCTGCCGCGGTATGAGGGCGGCTCGATGCGGATCGCCCTCTGCGGTCTCGGCCCCTGGGGCCGCACCTTCGCGCGCACTCTGGACGAGCTCGGCGTCCTCGCGTGCGGCGTGGATCCGAGCGCGGAGGCTCGGGCGGCGGCGCGCGTGGCGCTCCCGGGGCTCGCGCTCTCCGGCTCCTTCGCGCGCGCGCTCGCCGCCGACGTCGACGCGGTGGTGATCACGACCCCGGCCGTGACCCACGCGCGGCTCACGCTCGCCGCGCTCGCCGCCGAGAAGCACGTCCTCTGCGAGAAGCCGCTCGCGATGTCGCTCGTCGACGCGCGCGAGGTGCGCGCCGGCGCGCGCGCGGTCGGTCGGATCGTCCTCGTCGGGCACGTGCTCGAGTACGCGCCGGCGACCGCCGCGCTGCGCGATCGGATCGCGCGCGGGGCGATCGGCGCGATCGTGGCGATCGACGCGGAGCGTCGGCAGGCTCCCCGGTGCGGACGCGCGTCGGGGCCGCTCTGGGAGCTCGCGGTGCACGACGTCGGGCTGGTGACGCGCACGGTCCGGGCGCCGATCGAGCGCGTCGTCGCGCGCGCGCACGGCCCCGCCGAAGTCGAGATCTCGCTCGATTTCGCGGGCGGAATCCGCGCCGAGTTGCGCGCGGGGACCGCTGCGTCCACGCCGCGACGCAAGACCGTGGTGCGCGGCGAGCGCGGCTGGCTCGAGCTCGACGAGCTCGACCACGCGCTGATCGAGCGCGACTGCGACGGCGTGAGCGTCGCGGTCCCCTACGCGGCGACGCAGCCTCTGCGCCTCGAGTGCGAGGCGTTCCTCACGGCGATTCGCGCGGGCACGCCGCCTCCGAGCGATGTCGACATGGGCGTCGATGTGGTACGCGTGCTCGATGCGGCGGCTTCCTCGATCGCCCTCGGCGGTGCGCCCATGCGTCTCTGCTGAGCCGAGGCGCCGGTGAGCACGCCTGCGCGGATCGACGCGACCGCGGTCGTCGAGCGTGGCGCCACGCTGGGCGACGGGACGCTCGTCTGGCGCTTCGCGCACGTCATGGCCGGCGCCCGGATCGGCCGCGATTGCACCCTCGGCCAAGGGGTGTTCGTCGCCGGCAGCGTCGTCGTCGGCGACCGCTGCAAGGTCCAGAACCACGTCTCGCTCTACGACGGCGTCGTGCTGGAGGACGAGGTCTTCCTCGGCCCTTCGTGCGTCTTCACCAACGTGAAACACCCGCGCGCCGCCATCTCGCGTCGCCACGCGTTCGAGCCCACGCTCGTGCGCCGCGGCGCGACGATCGGCGCCAACGCGACGCTCGTCTGCGGCGTCACCGTCGGTCGTCACGCGATGGTCGGCGCCGGCGCGGTCGTCACGCGCGACGTCCCCGACCACGCGCTCTACGTCGGCGTCCCCGCGCGACAGGTCGGCTGGGTCGGCGTCCGCGGCGTCCCGCTCGTCGCAGACGCCGAGGGCGGCGGCGAGGCGTGGAGGTGCCCCGAGGGGGGCGAGCGCTACCGCGTGGTGGCCGGCGCCCTCGAGGAGCTCGGTGATGGCTGACCGCGTCCCCTTCGTCGACCTGCGCCCCGACGCCTCGCTCGCGGCGGAGCTCGAGGCCGCCGCCGCGCGGGTCGTGCGCTCCGGCCGCTACGTGCTCGGTCCCGAGGTAGAGGCCTTCGAACGAGAGATCGGCGGCTTCGTAGGCGCGCGCCACGCGATCGGCGTCTCCTCGGGCACCGACGCGCTGATCGTCTCCCTCCTCGCGCTCGGCGTCGGCCCCGGCGACGAGGTCGTCGTCCCGGCGTTCGGGTTCGTGGCGACGCCCGAAGCCGTGGTGCGCGTCGGCGCGCGGCCGGTCTTCGTCGACGTCGACCCCGCGAGCTACCACCTCGACGTCGCCCGAGCCGCGGCCGCGCTGACTTCTCGGACCAAGGCCATCCTCGTCGTGCACCTCTTCGGACGCTGCGTGGAGCTCGCTGCGCTCTCGCGCCTCGCGGCGTCGCATCGCGTGGCGCTCGTCGAGGACGCGGCGCAGGCGATCGGCGCACGCCTCCACGGCACGCAGGCGGGCGCGCTCGCGGACGTCGGCGCGTTCTCGTTCTTCCCGACCAAGACGCTCGGCGGGCTCGGAGACGGCGGCCTCGTGACGACGAACGACGACGGCATCGCGCAGGCCGCGCGGTCGCTGCGCGTCCACGGCTCGACCCAGCGAGACGAATTCGGTCGCATCGGAGGCAACTTCCGGCTCGACGAGCTCCAGGCTGCGCTGCTCCGCGTGAAGCTCCGCCGGCTCCCCGAGACTCTCGCGGAGCGTCGCTCGATCGCGAGGGGCTACGCCGTCGCGCTCGCCGCGGCGCCGCTCGATCTCCCTCGCCTCTCCGACGACGACACGTACAACCCGTACGTCGTGCGCGTCCGAGGCGATCGCGACGCCCTGCGCGCACGGCTCGCGGCGGCGGGGATCGAGACCGCGATCTACTACCCGAGGAGCCTCACGCAGCAGCCCGCGTTCGCGCCGTGGCGCGTGCCGACGCCCGAGGCCGACCGCGCGGCGCGTGAGGTGCTCGCGCTCCCTCTGCGCGCCGATGCGCCGGCGCGCATCGCGGCCGTGCTCGGGCGCGGCTGATCAGGCCAACGTCGCCGGCTCGGCCGGCAGCGCCGCCCGCTCGTGCCTCGACGAGTGCGAGTTCGCCGGCGCTTCGTCGACCATCGTGCCGTCGTCGCGGAACCGCGCGAGCTCCGCGTTCGCGCGGCGCAGGTACTCCTGCTTCACGTGGAACGGCAGGAACGAGCTCTTGAAGCCCGCCATGATGATCTGCTTGATGTCCCGCAGCTCGAGCCCCATCTCGGTGTGGCAGAGCCAGATCTCCTTCGAGACCGTGGTGTCGGTGATCAGCCGGTTGTCGGTGTTCACCGTCACGCGCAGGCCGAGGTCCGAGTAGAACTTGAGCGGGTGCGAGCGCAGATCGCGCACGGCGCCGGTCTGCACGTTCGACGACGGGCAGCACTCGAGCGGGATCCGGTGATCGTTCACGTAGTGCAGCAGATCGCCGTTCTCGCGGAGCCGGCAGCCGTGGCCGATGCGGTGCGCGCCGCAGACGTGGATGGCCTGGGCGATCGACTCGGGGCCGTACGCCTCGCCGGCGTGGATGGTCGTGTTGATGTTGTTGTCGCGCACCAGCTGGAACGCCGCCTTGTGGTGCTTCGCCGGGTGGCCGTCCTCGCCGCCGGCGAGGTCGAAGCCGACGACGCCGCGGTTCTTGTAGGCGACCGCGAGCTCCGCCATCTCGAGCGACGACTCGGCCGAGATGTTGCGGATCCCGCACACGATGATGTTCGACTCGATGCCGTGGTCCTTCTCGGCGGCGCGCAGCCCCTCGAGGACGGCCTCGATCACGCTCGTCAGCTTCAGCCCGAGCTGCGTGTGGAGCATCGGCGCGTAGCGGACCTCCATGTAGCGGACGTTCTCGGCGGCCGCGTCCTCGGCCAGCTCGTACGCGATGCGCGTGAGCGAGGCCTCGGTCTGCATGACCTTGAGCGTGACGTCGAAGGCCTTGAGGTACTCGACCAGCGAGCCGCAATTCTCGCCGAGGTGCATGAACTTGCGCAGGCCGTCGGCCGAGTCGGCAGGGAGCTGGACGCGCTCCCTGTCGGCGAGCTCCAGGATCGTCTCGAGGCGGAGCGAGCCGTCGAGGTGAACGTGCAGATCGGTCTTCGGGAGCTTCTCGATGAAGCTCAGGGGCAGGCGGGATGCCGTTCCTTGGGTTGACATGGGAGAGCTGTAGTGCAGGCAAGGGGCGTCGTCACGCGCGGGCGCTTGATGCGCAGCGTCGAGCGGTGACCGGTCGAGTCGGAAGTTGCCCAACGCCCCTCGAACGTGATGCCCTGCAGGGGCACCTCATGCTCCGCGTGCTCCCCTCCAGCCCCCGGTCCGCTCCGCGCTTCGTCGCCGTTTCCCTCTGCGCGCTCGGCCTCGCGGCCGCTGGATGGGGCGGGTGCGGGTTCGAGTCGTCGGGGACGGGCCTCGAACCGCTCGACGCCGGCGACGCGTCCTTCGACGCCGACGCAGCGGCGGACGTCCCGATCGACACGACGCCGCCTACGGATGGGCCGAGCTGCGACGACGGACTCAAGAACGGCGACGAGACCGACTTCGACTGCGGTGGCTCGCGCTGCGCGCCGTGCGGGGCCGGCCTGCACTGCGGGACGAGCCTCGACTGTGCGACGAGCCTCTGCGTGGGCGGCGTCTGCGTCGCTCCGGGGTGCACCAACGGCACGAAGGACGGCTCGGAGACCGACGTGGACTGCGGCGGAAGCTGCGGCAAGTGCGTCGACGGGAAGACCTGCGCCGCCGCGGGCGACTGCGCCAACGGCTTCTGCAACCCGACCACGCTCAAGTGCGCGACGCCGACCTGCTCGGACGGCTTCAAGGACGGCAGCGAGATCGACGTCGACTGCGGCGGCAGCTGCGGCAAGTGCGGCGACGGGAAGACGTGCGCCGCGGCGGTCGACTGCACCAACGGCTTCTGCAACCCGACCACGCTCAAGTGCGCGACGCCGACCTGCTCGGACGGCTTCAAGGACGGCAGCGAGATCGACGTCGACTGCGGCGGGACCTGTGGCAAGTGCGGCGACGGCAAGACGTGCACGGCGGCCGCCGACTGCGTGAATGGCTTCTGCAATCCGACGACGCTCAAGTGCGCGACGCCTTCGTGCGCGGACGGCTTCAAGAACGGCCTCGAGACGGACGTCGACTGCGGCGGCGCAGGGGCCTGCGCCCGCTGCGCGCCGAAGAAGAGCTGCGCGGCGAACGCCGACTGCGCGACGTCGTGGTGCGCGACGGGCGCTTGTCAGCTCGCGACCTCGTGCAGCGCGCTGCTCGCCGCGGTGCCCGGCCTGCCGAGCGGCGCCTACCAACTCGATCCGGACGGCGCCGGCCCGAACGCGCCCTTCAGCGCCTACTGCGACATGACCACGGACGGCGGCGGCTGGACGTTCTTCGCCCACGTGAACCAGGACTACGTCGGCTCGAACCTCTTCGAGAAGAACGTCGGGACGTACCGGGTCGACCGGGTCGACGACAACACCACGTACGGGCGCGCCGAGTGGATCCTGCCGTACGTCGGGCATACGCACATGCTCGTCACGCTGGACGGCGTCGATCCCGCGGCCGCCGCCGCGGCCAAGAAGGTCGTCGTGTTCGAGTACACCGCGGGCGTCCCGGCGTTCAACCGAGGTCCCGTGCCGTGCCTCGGGCTCGCGTCGGGGTACTCGTTCAGGACGGCGCTGACGGGCGCTTTCACGAGCGGTGGCGCAGGCACTTGCGATGCGACCCGGTGGTACGCGCAAACGGGCGGCGGCGGCTATCTGCTCTCGTTTGGCGGCGGAAACGCGTACGGCGTCTCCTGGGAGGCCGGCCTCGGCGGCGACGGGACATGGAACCACGATGGGTATTTCTGGGTTCGCTGAGCCCGATGGACGGCCGGCCGCGACGTCGACTCGGCCTGCGCATGGTGCTTGACCCCTAGCGCCCCTCCGCCCACCCTTCGCCCCCACCTTGGCCAAGCAGCAGCTCCTCCTCGTCGACAGCGATCCCCGAGGGATGCGCGTCCTCGAAGTCAGCCTGAAGAAGGCCGGGTACATCGTCACGACCGCGCACACCGTCGCCGACGCGCTGGCGATGGTCGACGTCTCGACGCCCGACCTCATCCTGACCGAGACGCGGTTGCAGGGGGGCGACGGCTTCCAGCTCGTCCGGCGGCTCAAAGAGCACCCGGAGTGGTCGAACATCCCGGTCGTCTTCCTCGCGAGCGACAAGTCGATCGAGGACAAGGTCCGCGGCCTCGAGCTCGGGGTCGAGGACTACCTCACGAAGCCGATCTTCGTGCGTGAGCTGCTGACGCGCGTCAGCCTGCTCCTCGCGAAGCGCTCGCAGGAGCGGCTCACCAGCGCGCGGGGTGGGGGGCGCACGCGCTTCGCCGGCTCGATCGAAGACATGGCCGTCGTCGACCTGCTGCAGACCATCGAGGTCTCGCGCAAGAGCGGCACGGCGCGCCTCGAGAACGGTCCGCATTCGGCGACGCTCTGGTTCCGCGACGGTCACGTCGTCGACGCGCAGCTCGGCAAGCTCGAGGGCGAAGAGGCGGTCTATCGGACGCTCATCTGGAACGGCGGCACGTTCGAGGTCGAGTTCGGGCCCGCGTCGTCCGTGACGCGGGATCAGACGATCGCGACCTCGACGCAGGCGCTCCTGATGGAGGGCATGCGCCGCGTCGACGAGTGGGGTCGCCTGCTCGAGCAGCTCCCGGCGCTCTCGACGGTGTTCGAGGTCGAGCGAGCGGTCCTGCTCGAGCGGCTCGGCGAGATCCCCGACGAGCTCAACGGCATCTTGCGGCTCGTCGACGGCCATCGGTCGATCATGGAGCTCGTCGACGCCTCGCCGTTCGAGGATCTGTCGACCCTCTCGACGGTTTCGAAGCTCTATTTCGAGGGGCTGCTGGTGCCCGCCGGGAGCGCGTCGACCGACGAGCACGCCGTGGTGCCGGGCCCCGAGGGCGAGAACAAGTCGGGGAACTACGCCTCGGCGAAGCCCGAGGAGATCGTCCCGCCCTCGGCGCACATGCAGGCCGCGCACGTCGCGCCGTCGCCCGCGCCGCCGAGGGCCCCTCCGGTGGCCCCCGCTCCCCCCGCGGCGCACTCGAGCGTCGAGGACGCGATCGAGGCGGCGATGCTGGCGCTCGAGCACGAGCCGCCGCCGAGGCCGAAGGCCGCCGCCGTCGACTCCTGGGCGATGCCGCCGGGCCCGCGACGGGCCGACGAGGCCGCCGTCGATCTCGCGCTCGCCGCCCTCGAGCACGCGACCGAGCCGACGCCGGCCGCCAAGCCGGCGCCGCCGCCCACCGAGCGCAAGGTCGCCGATTCGCAGCCGCCGCCCGAGCCGATCCCGCTCTCGCAGACGAAGGGCTCGAGCGAGACCCCGCTCCCGAAGACGACGGCGATCCGCATCTCCGCGAGCGCGCTGCGCGATGCCATCTCGCACGCCTCGCCGAAGCCGAGCGTCCCGGACGAGGCGATCGGCACGACGCTGCCCTCCGGCGGGGCTCCGCCGCCGACGAAGGCCGAGACCCCGGCGGCCCGCGCGGCCGAGCCGCCGCCGCACGACGACGACGACGCCTCGGACAAGCCCGAGCCACGCGCCGTCTTCCGGGTCGCGTCGGGGTCGAAGTCCGAGCCCGCCATCCTCACGGCGCACGAGGTCGCGTCGAGCAAGCCCAAGTCCGAGCCCCCCGCGACGCCGATGCGACTCGCCGCGGCCCCGCCGACCGAGGAGGCCGCGGAGGAGGCGCCGACACCGGAGCCGCCGGCGCCCGATCTCGCCAAGACCGCGATTTCGATCGCGGTGCCGAGGGAGGTCTCCGACGCCGCGGCGGCGGCCGTCCGCGACGCGATTCAGCGCCCCGCGGCCGAGGCGAGGGCCCAGTCCGCGTCGGCCAGGCGCGAGGAGGCCGCGGCTTCCAAGGGTGCCACGAAGGACGAGCGGGCAGCCGCGTCGGCGGGGGCCGAAGCGCACGACGAGGACGACCATCATCCGGCGTTCTTCGGAAAGAGCGAGGAGGAGGTCCACGCGGAGCTCCGGCGGCGTGAGGCGCCCGATCTCGTCGACGACGATCTCGCCCACGCGCGCGTCTCGCGCGTGCCGCCGCAGCGCGCGCGCTCGATCGTGCTCGGCGTCGTCGCCATCGCGGGCATCCTCGGCATCGTGGCGCTCGGCCGTCGCGCGATGCGGCGTCAGGACGACTCCACGAACGCGCCCGTCGCTACGGCCACGGTCACGGCGAGCACGCCCGCGCCCTCGTTCTCCGAGACGCCTCTCGCGAGCCCTTCGGCCTCGGGCGTCAGCCCGAGCCCGACCGAGGGCGACGCCGGCGCGGACGCCGACGCTTCGGCGACGAGCGACGCCGCCGATGCCGGCGACGCCATGGAAGAGACGCTCGTGGACGCGGCGCCCGAAGCTGCGACCGCCGACGCCGCCGCCGCGGACACGCTGGCCGATCCCGACGCGACGAAGTCGGGCCCCCAGCTGCTCGGCGAGGCCCGCGCGGCGCTGAACGGCGGCAACAACGCCCGGGCGGTCGCGCTCGGGCGCAAGGCCGCTGCGAAGGGGGCGGGCGGCAGCGCGTACTACGTGATCGGCGCCGCCTATCAGAACATGGGCTCCACCGGAGCGGCGAAGTCCGCCTACGAGACGTGCGCGAAGAGCGGGTGCGCAGAGGCGACCGAGTGCGAGGCGATCGCGGGCGGGCTATAGACGTCCGGTCGTGAGGCGATCTGGTCAGCGCGCGCGAGGCGAGGCGCTCCACCACGAGCGCGCGTGGCTGTCAGGGGCGGCCTGGCTCGCCCCGCTGCTCGGCCTGGCACTTCAGGCGTCGTCCTGCGATGGCCGCGCGCCGCGTGGCGTGACGTCGCCGGGGCCCGCCGACGCTCCTTGGCCGGTGAAGCTCGCGATCCCGCTCCACCTGCAAGAGGCCGCGGCGGTCCGGCGAGAGGCGTGGCCGGTCACCTCCGGCGTGCCCTTCCGTCGAGGACTTCTCGCTCAGGTCGGGATGCTCCGCCTGCGTGATCCGAGTGGCGTCCCGGTGCCTCTGCAGGCCAGGGCCACGGCGCGTTGGGACGACGGCAGCGTCAAGTGGGCTCTCCTCGACTTTCTCGCCCGCGCCGCGCCGTCGGAGACGACGACCTACTCGCTCGAGGTCGGGACCTCCGAGGCGCCCACCTGGCCCGCCTCGCCCGCCTCGCCCGCCTCGCCCGGCTCGACCGGCGTCACGGTTCGCGACGCCGATCAGCGGCTCGTGGTCGACACCGGCGCGCTCCGCGCCGTCTTCTCGCGGCGATCGTTCGGCGTGCTGTCGCAGGTGAGCGTCCACGGCATGCCCGTGTGGGAGTCGCCGAGCGAGCTCTCGATCGACCTCGAGCACCTCCCGCCGGGTCCCCCCGACGAGGAGAACTGGCTGCGGACGTCGGCCGGCGGGCCGCGCGAGCGCTTCGAGGCCCGGGCGTGCGAGCAGCGGATGGTCGTCGAAGAGGCCGGCCCCGTCCGCGCCACCATCCGCGTCTCGGGCTGTCACGCCAACGCGGCGGGCGCGCGCTTCGCTCCCTACGACGTGTGGGTGCACCTGTACGCAGGGCAGGCGTTCGCCCGTCTGCAGCACACGTTCGTGTTCGACGGCGAGCCGAAGCGGGACTTCCTCCGGTGGATGGCGCTTCGCTTCGGCCCGATCGCCGGCGCGGACGCGTTCACGATCGGCCTGCCTGCGGGGCGGAGCGTGACGACGACCGCCGGGCCCCTCGGCCTCGTGGAGCCCGGAGCCGCCAAGCACTATCACCTCGTCGCGTACGGCGAAGCGCGCGACGCCGCGTTCCGGATCGAAGCCCCCGGCGGCCCGCTCGCGATCGGCGAGGCGTCGCCGGGTTGGGCGGATGTGTCCTCCAAGGCCGTCGGGGTGACGGTCGCGCTCCGAGACTTCGCGCATCAGTATCCGAAGGCGATCCGCCTCGAGGCGAACGGCGGACTCTCCGTCGACCTGTGGCCGGAGGCCGACGACGAGGTCCTCGATCTTCGACGGCGAAGCGACGTCGTCGACGACGAGTACCACTACGATCTGACGCTCTCTCCGCGCGGAGGACGCGGGATCGCCAAGTCCCACGAGCTCCTGCTCGACTTCCATCGCGGCCCCGTCGACCCCGCGCGCGCGGCGGGATTCTCCCGCGCGCTCGACGAGCCGCTCTGGGCCTTCGCGTCTCCCGAGTACAACGCCGAGACCGCCGCCTTCGGGGCGTTCCACCCCCGCGATCCGCAGCGTTTTCCGCGGCTCGAGCGATCGCTCGACTTCGCGCTCGCGTGGCTGCGAGCGAACCAGCGCGCTTTCCATTGGGACGGCCTCGTCGACTACGGCGACACGCTGTTCCACGGCTACGAGATTCCCACCCACCGCGGCGACGTGCGCGAGCGGGCGTGGGGGAGTCGTGGCTACGTCGGCTGGCTCAACAACGACGGCGACCTCGTCCACTCGCTCTACCTGCAGTACCTCCGCAGCGGCGACCGCAGGGTGATGCACACCGCCGAGGCGATGGCGCGCCACGTGATGGACGTCGACACCTGCCACTACGACCCGGACGATCCGGGCAACGTCGGCGGCGGCCACCGGCACGACGAGCAGCACTGGGGCAACCACATCGTCGGGTACGGGACGGCTTCGCAGGGGACGATCGACGATTACCTGCTCACCGGCGACGCGCGCGCGCTCGTGGTCGCGCGCGAGAACGCGTCGTTCCACCTCGCGCCGACGGGCGAGGACGAGGGCCGCTACGGCGCCCTGCTGCGCTTCGCCGAGCTCACGCGGGACGAGGGGGCGCGGGCGGCCGCGGCACGGGTCCTGGACGAGCAGCTCGGCGTGCCGACCGGCGCCGCGTGGCCGTTCGTGACGCCGCGACACTTCCGCTTCGTCTCGCTCGAGAGCACGGGGCTGCTGCTCGCGGAGTCGGTGCGCCACGACGCGCGCCTCGGGGCCGCGATCGTGAGCGCAGTCGACGGCGTCGCCGACGAGCTCACCTCGGACTGGCGCGATCCGGGCTATGCGCCGCAGATCCTCATCGCCGAGGCCCATCGCCAGACGCGCGCGACGAAGTACGGCGAGCTCGCGAAGGCCGTCGTTCACGCGCTGCGCATCCCCGCCGCGGGCGCGGCGCCGGCGAGCTTCGAGGAGCTTCCGTTCGAGGAGCTCGTGCGCATCGGGCGGCTGCTGCGGGTGAACAACCTGATGACCGCGAACCTCGAGCTCCTCTGCGGTCTCCCGTATCTGATGCGGGTTCTGGCCGACGAGAAGATCTCGGAGGCCGACGTCGACGCCTACGTGCCTCGCCACGATCTTCCGGCTCCCTTCGTCGAGGAGCTCGACCCCGCTCGCCTCGTGAAGGAGTCGCCCCGCGGGTTCGCCTACGTCTACGACCTGGCCCACGGCTCGCCGAGCGACGCGCGGGGGGGGCCCTCGACGCTCGAGCTGTACGAAGACGGCCGCCTCCTCGGCCCCGCGCACGCTGCGCACGCCGACATCCGCGCCCTCGGTCGCGGGCGGTGGAGCCACTGGGGCTCGAACACCATTCGATTCTCGGCGAGCGACGACAGCGACCCACGCACGAACCGCCGCAGGTACTTCGTGCGTCAGCGCTGAGACGGCCCTGGGGCGCGACCGCGGCGCGGCAGGCCGCAGAGGCAGGCTCGGGGCGCCGCACGCCCGCCGCCTGGACGTGCCACGTGGCTTCGTTTGAACTTCCGCGGGCTCCGTGTCAACAAACGCCCTCGTGACGAAGCCCATGCTCCGCGGAATGGACGAGCTCGCCCGAGCTAGGGGCCAGGCGTGAGCGCGACGGCGTCCGCTGGCCCGGTCGCGGCGCGTCCCAAGCTCCTGGATCGTCTGCTCGAGCAGACGACCGTCTACGAGCTCCCCTTCTTCGTGATGCTCTGCCTGCTCGCGGCGTCGATCCCCAACGAGTCGCTCTTCGGCGGCTACGACTCGAGCACCGGCAAGGGGTTCCGCTCGCCGAGCTACTACCTCGGTCTCGGCGCCTCGGTGCTGAGCACGATGCTCTTCCCCCGCATGGCCCGCGCCTGCGCGCGCTCGATGCCGATGGTGCTGCTCGTCTCGGCGTTCTCGGTGTCGCTGGTCGTGCTCACCGCGCTCGTCCTCACGACGGACGCGACCTACCGCCACGAGTACCAGATCGACCGGCAGTACAAGTCGGTCTTCATGGCCGTGATGTTCATCGTCGTGACCGGCCACCAGCTCTGGCGCAAGCGCGTGATGCAGTCCTACCTGGTCGGCTGGTTCATCTTCGTCGTCGTCGCGCTCGGGCTGGTCGTCACCGGTCGCGCGACGACCGTGCAGCACTTCAACGCCGCCCGGATCTCCGTGCTCGGCATGAACGAGAACGTGCAGAGCACCATCGCCGGCTCGGGCGCCGTCATGTGCCTGAACTTCGCCCTGTTCGAGCGCAGGAGCCGACACTTCGCGCTCTGGGCGGGGCTCTACGTCCTCGGCCTCGCGGCGTTCGTCATCGGCACCAGCCGCACCGGGCTGGTCGGGCTGGTCGCCGGCCACCTCGTGGTGATCGTCATGGGGTTGTCCGCCGACAGGAAGGGCGCGGCGCGGCTGAGCAGGCTCCGCGTCCCCGTGATCGTCATCGGGTTCTTCGCCAGCGCCCTCGCCATCGCGAGCCAGTTCGGCATCTTCGACCGCGCGGTGACCTCGATGGGATCCCGGAGCGAGGCGGCATTCGAGGGTACGGACCTCGGTCACCGCGATCAGCTGGCGCGCGCGACGCTGCGCATCTTCACGGAAAACCCTGCGGGGGTCGGCATGGGGAGGACGATGGACTTCCTGCAGGGCTCCGACCCGCATAACGGCTACCTCAAGCTCGCGGCGGAGGGGGGCGTCGCGGGGATGCTCCTCTTCGTGTTCGCGATGCTCGCGGCGCGCCGGAATGCGAGCGCGTGGATGCGGGCCGACGCTGACGAGATCGGGATCGCGGCCTGCTTCGTCCTCTACGCCTTCAGCGGCTTCACTGGCCAGGCGCTCCAGGAGTCGCCGTTCTGGTTCTTCTTCGCGTTCCTCGCCGTCTTGCCTGGCGCGGCCAGCCTGGAGAGCGACTTGCCGCGCGCCGGCGCGCTCTCGTGACGAGCGCGCGGCGCTCGAACGTCGCGCCGACTGCGCGCAACGGAGCCTAGAGCGCCTCCGCGTGACGCCCCGCGCCTTCGCGCCTCGGCCAGCGCGCCCCGTGTTTCTCCTCTTCTCGGACCGGCCGCTCACGCGCTAGGGAAAGTGGCGCTGCCGCCGTCGCGTGTCGCATTCTCCTCGCCCCACTTCACGGAGCACCTCGCATGTCCGACCCGGTTCGACCCAAGGAGCGCTTCCTCGTCTTCGGTGCCCCGCTCATCGAGCAGGACGAGATCGACGAGGTCACCGCCAGCATGCGGGCTCGCTGGCTGGGCACGGGCCCCAAGGTCGCGCGGTTCGAGCGAGACTTCCTCGCGTTCAAGGGGGGCGAGGGGTTCGCCGTCGCCGTCGCCTCCTGCACGGCGGCGCTGCACCTGAGCCTCGTCGCGTCCGGGATCGGCCCCGGCGACGAGGTCATCACCACGCCCCTGACGTTCTGCGCGACGGTCAACGCGATCATCCACGCCGGCGCGACGCCGGTGCTCGCCGACGTCGAGCCCGGGACGATGAACCTCGACCCGCGCGCGGTCGAGGCGGCCATCACGCCGCGCACGAAGGCCATCCTCCCCGTGCACTTCGCGGGGCGCCCTTGCGACATGGACGCCCTCGGCGCGATCGCGGAGAAGCACGGGCTCCTGCTCATCGAAGACTGCGCGCACGCCATCGAGACCAAGCGCGGCGACCGCCACGCGGGCACGTTCGGCGCCTTCGGCTGCTTCAGCTTCTACGTGACCAAGAACGTGATCACCGGCGAGGGTGGTCTGGTCCTCACGCGCAACGAGCGGGACGCGGCGCGCATCCGCTCGCTGTCCTTGCACGGCATGTCGCACGACGCGTGGAAGCGCTTCAGCGACGACGGCTACAAGCACTATCAAGTCGTCGAGTGCGGCTTCAAGTACAACATGACCGACATGCAGGCGGCCATCGGCATCCACCAGCTCGCGCGCGTCGCGCCGTCCCTGGTGCGCCGCGAGGCGATCTGGTCGCACTACGACGAGCGCCTCGGCGCGCTCGCGCTCCAGACGCCCACGGCGCCCGAGGCGGGGACGGTGCACGCGCGACATCTGTACACCGTGATGGTCGACGAGGCGCGCACGGGCGTGTCGCGCGACGCGTTCCTCACCGGCATGACGCGCAACAACATCGGCGTCGGCGTTCACTACATGAGCGTGCCCGAGCATCCGTACTACCAACAGCGCTTCCAGTGGCGTCCGGAGATGTGGCCGCACGCGATGCGAATCGGCCGCCAGACGGTGAGCCTGCCCATCTCCCCCGCGATGTCCCTCGACGACGCCGACGACGTCGTGCGCGCCGCGCGCGCTGTGCTCGGCGGGGCGCGCGCGTAGGTCGGGAGGACGTCGAGCCATGGCCGCGGACACTCGCAACATCATCGTCCACCGACTGCACGACCGCGCGCTCGAGGCGCTCGCGAAGCAGCACTTTCGCGGCCGCCTGATCGACATCGGCTGTGGCGAGAAGCCCTATCGCAAGATGCTCGCGCCGCTCGTGGACGAGCACGTGGGCGTCGATCACGAGGCGACGATGCACCGTCGCGACGCGATCGACGTCTTCGGAACTGCCTACGAGATCCCGTTCCCCGACGCGTCGTTCGATTCGGCGCTCTGCACGGCCGTGCTCGAGCACCTCGAAGAGCCGGAGGCCGCGCTTCGCGAGTGCTTCCGGGTGCTTCGCCCCGGCGGCTACGCCATCTACAGCGTGCCGTTCATCTGGCACCTCCACGAGGAGCCCCGCGACTTCTTCCGCTTCACCAAGCACGGCCTCGAATACCTGCTCAAGAAGGTCGGCTTCGACGCGGTCGAGGTCACCCCGCTCTCGGGTTTCTGGACGACGTTCTCCACCCTCGCAGCCTACGATCTCTCGCGCTACCAGCGCGGGCCGCTGCGTTGGCTGCGCCTCGTCGACGGGCTGACGCTTGCGGGGCAGTTCGTGGCGCACGCCTTCGATCGGATCGATCGGCAGCACCAGTGGACGTGGATGTACATCGCAGTGGCCCGCAAGCCGTGATGCTCGCTCCCTCGACGAGAGCGCCTCGAGGCACCGATGGCTGACGCGAACGCGGGCGGCGTGGGCGCGCGCGGCGAGGCGGGGATCCGGCGCGTCCGCGCCGCGAGTCGAGCCGAGTGGGCGGCGACGTTCCGGGACTGCGAATACGCGACCTACTTCCAGGGCCCCGAGTGGGCCGAGCTCTGGAGCGAATACCAGCCAGCGAGCCGGCCAGCTCCGCGGCTGGTCGAGTTCCACGACGGCCTGCGCGCGCTGCTCCCGCTCTCCCGGACCAGGGTCTACAAGGGCCTGATGTCGAGCTTCGTGAGCTCGCCCGCGGGGACGTTCGGCGGCTGGCTGTCGACCGACGCGCTGGGCGCGCCGCACGCGCGTGCGCTCGCCCGCCACCTGCGCTCGCTGCCCGAGCTCAACTGGCGGCTCAACCCCTACGATCCGAACCTCGAGCACATCGACCTCGCGGGATCGCGGCCCGACGAGACGCACGTGATCGCGCTGCCGGCGGACTTCGCGGAGAACTTCCGCAGCTGGTCGAAGGGGGCGCGCGCCGCGGTGAAGCAGTCGGCGCGCGAGGGCGTGACCGTGCGCCTGGCCGACGGAGAGGCCGACTGGCGAGCCTACTACGAGGTCTACCTCGACTCGGTTCGTCGCTGGGGCGAGCGAGCGGGCGCGCGCTACGACTGGTCGCTCTTCGGCGCGCTCGCGGGGCGGCGCTCCGAGGCAGTGCGGCTCTGGCTCGCCGAGCACGAGGGGAACGTCATCGGCGGCGCGCTGTGCCTCTACGCGAGGCGGCACGTCGTCTACTGGCACGGCGCGGCCTTGGAGGCGAACTTCAAGCTGCGGCCGGTGAACTCGCTCATGCACGCATGCATCCAGGACGCCTGCGCGCGCGAGTTCCGTTGGTTCGACTTCAACCCCAGCGGCGGTCACGCCGGCGTCGCCGCGTTCAAGCGAGGCTTCGGCACCGAGGCGCGTCCCGCGCCCGTCATCTCGAGCCGTTCGCGATGGGGGAGGGTGGTGCATGGCGCTGCCGTGGCGTATGCATATGCGAAGCGGGCGCCGGGCATGCTCCGGGGCCGAACAGACGCCTCCGACGCACGCGAGGCAGGACTCTGAGCGGGCCGCACGGAAGCCGACCTCTGGACGCCATGGAACGTCATCAGCCGAATTGGAACGAGTTCGCCGGCCTCGGCACGCTCCGCGCGGTGATCGATCCGCTCGATCGCGACGGCGTGAAGAACGACCTGATCGATCGCCTGCAGTGGGGCGCCGTGAGCCCGTGGCTCGGGCCTGCCGGCAAGCTCCTCGACCTCGGCTGCGGCACCGGGCGCATGGCGGCGCGCATCGTCGCCCGCGGGTTCGACTACACCGGGATCGACGCCTCGGAGAACATGATCGAGGCGGCACGCCGCGGCCATCCGGCGCCCGGCACGACGTTCGAGGTGGGGCCGAGCTACGCGACCCCCTTCGGCGATCGCTCGTTCGACGTGTGCCTCTGCGTCGGCGTGTACCAGTACCTCATCAACGGCCCGGACGGCCCCGCGACCATGGCGGAGATCGCCCGCGTGCTGCGCCCCGGCGGGCGGCTGGTCATGATCGAGCAGGCGAGCCTCTCCGGGCAGAAGTCGGACACGGTGGCCGCGTGCGCGACCCGCCAGGACTACGAGCGCGAGCTCTCCGCGCACTTCGAGATCGAGCGGCTGGAGCGCGCGCGCAGCGCCTCCTTCTCCCGCGTGACCCACCGAGCGATCGCGCTGGCGCGACGCGTCGGCTCGCTGCGCGCGCCGATCGTCAGGCTCGCGGCGGAATTCGAGCGGCTCCGCGTGCGCTCGCGGGGCGAGGCGTACTTCCGGACCGTGCCGTACTTCGACATCCTCGTGGTCGCGCGCCCGCGCAAGCGATGATGCGAGCGGCGCGAAGTGCGCGAGCGAGGGTCGCGCGTGCGACGCGCCGGCCAGGGCCGTCGTCGGGAGCCACTGGCGTGAGCTCCGTCGCCGCCGCGCTGCCCGCGGAGCGAGCATGAGCTCGGAATTCCGGACCCGCACGCTCACCGCGCTGCGATGGAGCGCCGTCGCGCGGGTGCTCCAGCAGGTGCTTCAGTACCTGACCCTGCTGATGCTCGCGCGCCGCCTCGGCCCGGAGCCGTACGGCCTCGTCGGCATGGTGCTCGTGTTCTCCGGTTTCGCGGCGCTGGTGGCGGAGTTCGGGTTCGGCTCCGCGATCGTGCAAGGGAAGACGCTCACCGACGAGCAGATCTCGTCGATCTTCTGGATCAACGTCCTCTCGGGCCTCGCGCTCTGCTTGGCGTTCCTGGGCCTCTCGCCCTTCATCGCGAGCTTCTACCGCACCCCCGCGCTGACGACGGTCGCCCGCGTCGTCTCCATCACGTTTCTCTCGGGCACCGTCGGCATCGTCCCGCGGGCGCTCCTCCAGCGCGCCATGGACTTCCGTCGCATCGCCATCGCCGACATCAGCGCGTCGATCCTCGGCAACTCCGTGGCGATCGTGCTCGTGTTCCTGCACGCGGGCGTCTTCGCGCTCGTGGTGGGGACGGTGACCTCCTCCGTGACGACGTCGCTGCTCCTGCTCCGCGTCGCGCGGTATCGCCCGCTCGCGGTGCTGCAGCCGCGCTCGGTGCGCTCGGTGCTCGGCTACGGCGGAAACCTGACCGGCTTCCACATGGTCAACTACTGGTCGCGCAACGCCGACAACCTGCTCATCGGTCGGATGATGGGCACGACCGCGCTCGGCCTCTACAGCCGGGCGTACTCGCTGATGGTCCTGCCCCTCAGCCACATCGTCGCGATGGTGTCGTCGGTGATGTTCGCGGCGATGTGCGCCATCCAGGACGACAAGCCGCGGGTCCGGCAGTTCTTCCTCCGCGCGCTCGCGCTCGTGGCGCTCTTCTCGTTCCCCATGATGGCCGGCCTCTTCGTCGTGGCCGAGCCTTTCGTCGTGGCGCTCATCGGCGTGAGCTGGTCGGGGGTCGTGCCGATCCTGCGGATCTTCTGCTGGGTCGGCGCGCTGCAGTCCCTCGGCGGCCCGCTCGGGTGGATCTACACGTCGCAGGGGCGAACCGATCTGATGTTCCGCTGGGGGATCGGCGCCGGCGTCGCGCTGGTGGGCGCGATCGCCGTCGGCGCGCTGTTCGGCTCGGTCACCTCGATCGCGTGGGCCTACTGCGCGATGACGACCGCGCTGATGTGGCCGGGAGTCCGCATCGCGGGGCAGCTGATCGACGTCGGCCTCGGGGACGTCGCGCGCACGGTGGTCGGGCCGGCGATCTGCGCGCTCGTGATGGCGTTGGTCGTGTGGGGCGTGTCGCGGGTGCTGCCGGCGGGCTTCGGCCCCTGGCGTCGGCTCCTCGTAGAGGTCGCCGTCGGCGCGCTCGTGTACGCCGTGACGGTCCGAGGCGCGCGGCTCGCGGCGCTCGAGGATCTCCCCTCGATTCTCCCTGCGCGCGTCGCGCGCGTGCTGCTCGGCCCCCGCGCTTCTGGCCTTCCGGCGCCGAGCGCGGAGGCGAAGGGCTAGCCGCGAGATCGCTTGGCAGATGAGCCACCACCGACGGGACAAGGAGCGCGAGATGCGTCGAGAGAGCGAGGATGGAGCGGTCGACGACGGTGCGATGGAGCTGCTGAAGCGTCACATCCGCGACGACTACGCTGGCCTCTTCGGCGTGCACGACGAAGAAGAAGTCGAATCCGTCGCGCGTCGATGGTTCGACGAGTCGGTGAACTACGACGGTCGCTGGTCGGTCCTCGCCGCCAAGCGCGGGGCGCGGATCGGACGCGTGCTCGACATGGCAGCAGGGTGCGGCACCTTCGTGCTCCACGGCCTCCGCGAAGGGCACGACGTCTGGGGCGTCGAGCCGGAAGCTTGGAAGCAGGAGTTCTTCCGCCGGAAGGTCGCGGGGGGAGGCTACCCCGCGGCGTACGCCGCTCGAATCGTCGAGGGGATCGGCGAGCGGCTCCCGTTCGAGGATGGCAGCTTCGACGTCGTGACGACCTTCCAGACCCTCGAGCACGTGCAGGACGTCGGCGCGTGCCTGCGCGAGATGCTGCGCGTGCTGCGCCCATCCGGAGCGCTCTACCTCCGAGCGCCCGACTACGACTCGTTCTACGAGCCGCACTACCGGCTGCCGTTCCTGCCCCGCATGAACAAGCGCCTGGCGGCCTCGTATCTGCGCGCGTTGCGTCGCCCCACCAGCGGGCTCGCGACGTTGAACTGGATCACGCGCACGAGCGTGGAGGAGGGGCTGCGAGCGTCGGGGGTCGACCTGCGAATCCAGGAGACCGCGGGCGACCCGTCCGAACAGCGTGCGCGCAAGCTCGAGTGCGCGCTGCCGTGGCTCGCACGACGAGACGCGCTCAAGCGGGCGGCTTGCACGGCGCTCGGCGTGCGCGCCCGCGTGCTGGAGCTTCGCTACCTGGGGCGCCGCGAGAAGAACATCGACCTGTGGGTGGAGCGGCTCGCGTAGCGAAGGCGAGCGTCGCGGAGCAGCGGTGCTGCCACCGGCTGGGCATCGATGGTCGGCCGCAGCGTGCGAAGCTCCTTAACCCTCGGACCCTCGGGGCGCGAGCTTCCGCCCGCTTCGCGCTCCCGGCCGTCTCCCCCTCGCTGCGCCGCGGCGCGCCGTTCTTCCGGTCGCTAGACGATGTCGACGTCCTCGAGCCGCGTGTACGCGACTTCGGTCACGCCGAACCGGCTGGCCCATGAGCCCACGGTCATGAACCACAGCAGGCGCAGCGCGGCGCTGCCTCGCGACAGCCGGGTTCGGTTGCCGACGAAGTCTTTCCATAGGGCGAGCGGGCTCGTCCCCGTGAGCGCGCCGATTCGAGCGTCGTGGTCGCCGAGGAAGGTGCCGAGCTCGATGGCTGCGGCGGGGCGAGACATCCACGCCTCGAGCGGCAGTGAGAATCCGCGCTTGCTCGCCCAGGCCAGCTCGCCCAAGCCATGTCGATCGAGGATCCTGCGCAGCACGATCTTGCCGCGGCCGAGCCCGATCATGGCGTCGGGCGCGAGCGAGGCCGCGAGCCTCACCAGCTCGTCGTCGAGCAACGGGACGCGCACCTCGAGCGAGGCCGACATCGAGGCGACGTCGACCTTCGTCAACATCGCGTTCGGCAGTCGCTCGATGCGATCGGTGAACATCGCGAGCCGCTCGGGCGTGGCACCGTCGAGGGCGCCGGCGACCAGCCCCTCGATGCGCGCGGTGAGCGCGCGCGACGCCGCCGCGGACTCGTTCTGATCGGCCCAGTCCAGCCCAGCCACGGCTCGGTACGCGTCGCCACAGCTCAGGTCGGCGACGCTCAGCATTCTCAGCGTGCGCCGGAGGGGCGACGGCCATCGCCCGCGTCGAAGGCTCGCGCGCGCGACGCGACCGACCACCGCGGGGACCACCGCGGGGAACGGACGGCGAACGCGGTCCAGCTGCGACACCCAACGATGTCCGTCGTAGCCGCCGAAGATCTCGTCGCCTCCATCCCCCGAGAGGGCGACCTTCACGTCGGCCCTCGCCGCGATGCTGAGCGCGCGCACGCCGAGCGCGGAGACCTCGGCGAACGGCTCGTCGAACGATTCGGGGAGCTGCAGGACGTCCGCGACGTCGAACTGGTCGAGCTCGATCGTCTTGTGCACCGTGCCGAGCGTGCGCGCCGTGCGCTCGGCGACGCTCGACTCGTCATGCGCACCGCGCACCTTGATCGAAAACGTGTGCACCGGGGCCGCGGAGAGCCTGCACATCAGGGCGGTCACGAGGGAGGAGTCCACCCCCCCACTGAGGAACGCGCCGACGGGAACGTCCGCGACCATCTGGCGGCGAACCGCGCGCGTCAGCGCGGCCTCGACGGCGTCGACGGCGTCGGCGCCACGGAGCGTAGGCCGCGGTCGCTCGACCAGCGGGGCGAAGCGCCGCCGCGTCGGGGCCGCCTCGCCGCGCGCGAGCTCGAGGATGGCGCCGGGCTCCAGCCGGCGGAGGCCATCGAACGCGGTCAGCGGCCAGGGGACGTGCGTGCGCGCGCCGCCGATGGCGAGCGCGAGTCCGTCGGCGCGCCGTGGCACGCGTGGATCGGCGAGAATCGCCTTGAGCTCGGAGGCCGCGCGGAACACGCCGCCATGAACCCCGTAGAACAGCGGCTTGATCCCGAATCGGTCACGCGCGAGGACGAGCGTGTTCCGCCTGCGGTCGAGCAGGGCGAAGGCGAACATCCCCTCGAGCCGCTCGACGGCCGCGGCCCCCCACTCCTCGAAGGCGTGGATGATGACCTCGCCGTCACCGTGCGTGCGGAAGACGTGCCCGAGGGCCGCCAGCCGCTGCCGAAGCTCTTGGAAGTTGTAGATCTCGCCGTTGAAGACGGTGACGATCGAGCCGTCCTCGTTCGAGAGCGGCTGCGGGGAGCCCGCGACGTCGATGATCGACAAGCGTCGGTGCGCGAGCACCGCCCAGTCGTCGAAGCGGGCCACGGAGGCCTCGTCGGGCCCTCGGTGCGCCAGCTGGGAGCCCATGCGGGCGGCGATCGCCTCGTCCTCCGCGGCCAGCGCGCCGGAGAGCCGCGCGAAGACGACTAGGCCGCACATGGCTCACTCCATCGAATTCCCTCCGCCGGGCCAGGCGGGAGTCCTGGTGCGGCTGCGGGGGCCAGGGGCGTCGCTTCGTCGGGCGTCATCGATGGCTCGGCATTTCCTCGCGGAATGCTCGTGACAGTAGCATGCGGCTCACGCTCTCGATGCCATGGAATGGGCGCGGCCGAGCCGCCTGGCGACCCTGGTGCGTGAGCGCCCCGTGTCCGAGATCGGCTTGGTTGCGGCGCCCCGCGACGCGTTCAACGTGCTTCGTCGATCCAAGCCACGTTGCGCACCTCGATCGCCTCGGCTATTCGAGAGACGACCGCGTCTTCGTGGCTCGTCCCCCGGGGCGAATCGTTGGGAGAGTTCGCTTGCGCGTGATGATCCTCGTCGGCTCGCTCGGGCGAGGTGGCGCCGAGCGGCAGGCGGCGCTGACCGCCGTCGCGCTCTCGGAAGCAGGCGCGGAGGTCGAGCTCTTCGTCAGCCAGCCGCCCTTGCACCTCGCTGCGCAGCTGACGCCCAGCGTGCGCGCGTCGCTTCCCGATGCCACGCCGACGAACCGGGCGCAGTGCGTCGGCCGGTTGATCCGTGAGCTCGCTGCGTTCCGCCCCGACGTGGTGGTGAGCTTCCTCAGCAGCGCGACCGCGCTGCACCTGCTCGCTCGCTCGCTCTCCGCGCGCGCGAGGGAGCCCGCCTGGGTCGTGGCGGAGCGTGGAAACCTGGTGCTGTCGGGGATCCTCGGGTTTCCGGCGCACGCCTCGTTGCAACTCGGCGCGCGGCGGATGGCCGACCGAATCGCGGTGAACTCGGCCTCGCTCGCCGCGAACCTGTTCGCGTTCGACCGGAGCCTCGTCGACAAGATCGAAATCGTCGACAACATCTTCGTCCCGTTCGAACGGTGTGCGGAGCCACGCGCGGCGTTGCTCGCCGAATTCGGGCTCCCGGCAGACGCCGTCATCGTGGGCTCGGTCGGCTCCTTTCAGGTCGATCGGAACTACGCCCTGCTCGCGAGGGCTTGGCCGCGCGTGCGCGAGCTCCATCCAACCGCACGGCTCGTCGTCTTCGGACGCACCGCGGGGCGCGAGTGCGCTCGGTCTGCCGAGGCGTTCGCCCGCGAGATCGGCGAAGAGGCGCTGGGGCACCGCGTCTTCGTCGCCGGGGAGCGTGCGGAGGTCAGGGCTCTGATGAGCGGCTTCGACGTGCTCGCGGCGCCCTCGATGCTCGAGGGGTCCTCCAACGCCCTCGTCGAAGCGCTCTGGTCCGGCGTCCCGATCGCGGCGACGGGGGCAGCGGACAACGCGCTCCTCGCGCGAGACGCCGCCGTGATCTCGCGCGGCTGGACCGCGAGCGCGGTCGCGGCGGCCATCGACGAGGCGCTGCGCCGCGGCGACGAGCTTCGCGTGGCCGCTCGCGACAGGGGCCGGGAGATCGGCGCCGAGCGAACGCCCGCCCGGGTCGCGGCGCGTTGGCTCGAGCTGCTCGGTCAGGCCCGCGCCGCAAAACACGAGCGGCGTCGGTCCTAGCGACGTCTCGGGTGCGAGGGCGCGACGTCGACCGCAGCGCGCGCATGATGCGCGCCACGCCGCCAGGCCGAAGCACGCGCAAGACCTCACGGAAGGCCTGCGGGGGATTCGGCGAGTGGTGCAAGACTCCATAGGAGTCGGCGAGATCGAACGACGCGTCGGCGAACGGAAGGTGCTCCGCGTCGGCAACCTGAAGCCGACTTTGGAGTCCGTCGAAACGTAGCCGTTCGGCCGTGAACTCGATCGCCTTCTCGGTCAGATCCACGCCCGTCAGAGAGCGCGGCCGCGAGCGAGCCCACTCCAGGTGATCCGCGCCCATCTCCACGCCGACCTCGAGGACCTCCAGCGGCTCACCCATGGAGCTGCCTTCGGCGTGGACCTCGCCGCACGCTTTCGCCTGCCGAGAACTCTCGGAAGGCTACCTGGCTCTCGGCGGTCATCGCTCGCGACACACGCCAAGGGCGTAGGCTGGGCCAGCTGCGCGCGTGCGCCTCGAGGAACGGTTCGAGCGGAACAAAGCGAAACGGCGCGTCCCCTCCAGGAGAGGAACGCGCCGTTCGCTGCAGATGTCGTCGCCGGCGCTAGTTCACGGTGAACGTAGCTTCGGAGATGTAGGTGAACCCGTCATTCAGGTAGAACCGCACGCGGTAGCTCCCCGCGGGGAGTCCGGTGAAGGCCGTCGACGAGTTCGGGACCGCGTTGGTGTAACGCCAGAACCAGCCCGTCGGGTACGACGCGTCGAGCGCGCCGACCGGCGCGATCCCGACCCAGTCGTGGATGTTCGAGGTCGTCGTCCAGTTGACGTTCACCGTCTCACCGACGAGGTACGTCGGCTTGTCGGTCGAGACGGTGCCGCCGGTGACGGTGAACAGCGCTTCGGCCGTGTAGTTGAACGTGTCGTTCAGGTAGAAGCGGACGCGGTAGCTGCCGGCCGTGAGCCCACTGAAGCTCTTGCTGCCGTTCGCCACGCCGTTCGTGTACGCCCAGATCCAGCCGGTCGGGTACGTCGAGTCCGCGGTGCCGACTGGGGTGATCCCCACCCAGTCGTGCGAGTTCGTCGTCGTCGTCCAGCTCACGAGCACCGAGGTGCCCGCGCCGTAGGTCGACTGGTCGGTGTTCACCGACGAGCCGTTGACGGTGAACAAAGCCTCCGCGACGTACGTGAACGAGTCGTTCAGGTAGAAGCGAACTCGGTAGTTGCCCGACGGGATGCCCGTGAAGGCGTGGCTGCCGTTGACCACGGCGTTCGTGTACGACCAGAACCACCCGGTGGGGTACGTCGAGTCGGCGGTGCCGACCGGCGCGATGCCGACCCAGTCGTTGGCGTTGGCCGACGTCGTCCAGTTGACGGTCACGGTCGCGCCCGTACCGTACGCGCTCTTGTCGGTCGCGACGGTGTCGTTGCTGACCGCGAACGTCGCCTCGTTCGTGTAGGTGAACGTGTCGTTCGTGTAGAAGCGGACGCGATAGCTGCCGGCGGGGATGCCGGTGAAGCCCTTGCTGCCATTCGACACGCCGCTCGTGTAGCTCCAGAACCAGCCGGTCGGGTAGGTCGAGTCGGCCGCACCGACGGGCGCGATGCCGACCCAGTCCTTGGCCGCCGTCGACGCGCCCCAGCTGACCGTGACGGTCGAGCCGGTGCCGTAGGTGGCCTTGTCGGTCGCGACGCCGGTCGTTCCGCCAGCGACCGCGGCCGTGACGGTGAACGTCGTCTCCGCGGTGTAGAGGCCCGTGTCGGCGATGTAGAAGCGCGCCGTGTACGTGCCGACGGCGAGGCCCGAGAAGCTGTGTCCCGTGTTGGGGACGCCGTTGGTGTAGGCCCAGGCCGTGAGGGTCGACGACCCCTGGGGCAGGATGCCGACCCAGTCGGTCGTGGTGGTCGACGACGTCCAGCTCACGACGGTCGGCTCACCAGCCGAGTACGAGCTCTTGTCGGTCGCGATCGTGTACGTGACGCCCGTGCCGCCCGGCGTGCCGGTGGCGACGGTGAAGTGCGCCTCGGCGACCGGGTTGAACGAGTCGTTCGTGTAGAGGCGGACGCGATACGTGCCAGCCTGACCGCCCAGGAAGGCCTTGCTGCCCGACGCGACGCCGTTCGTGTACGCCCACTGGATGGACTTGTTGTCCGCCGAGCCGACGAGCGCGATCGCGACGTAGTCCTTCGCGCTGGTCGACCCCGTCCAGTTCACGTTGACGGTGTCGAAGTAGTACGTACACGACGAGCCCGAGGGGTTGCAGGTCGACGAGACGCTGTAGGCCGACTTGTCGGTCGTGACCGTGAACGCGGGGGTCGACGGCGTCGACGTCACCGTGAACGTGGCCTCGCCGCCGTAGGTGTACGTGTCGTTCTGGTAGAGGCGAACGCGCCAGCTGCCAGCCGTCAGATTGAAGAACTTGGTCGAGCCGGCCGCGGTGCCGCCGGTGTAGACGTAGTCGGTGATGGTCGAGTCCGTGGCGCCGACCGGGGCGACGGCGACGTAGTCGCGAGCGCTGGACGAGTTGCTCCAGGTGACCGCGACCGCCTCGCCGAGGTTGTAAGACGACTTGTCGGTCGACACGCCGTTCGACACGACAAAGGTGGTCTCGGCGACCACCGTGAACGTGTCGTTCGTGTAGAAGCGAACGCGCCAGTTTCCGCCCGCGTTGACGGTGAAGCTCGCGCTGCTGGCGGCGACGCCGTTGGTGTACGCGAACTGCGTCACCGTCGAGTCACTCGAACCGACGGGCGCGATGCCGACCCAGTCCTTGGCCGCGAGCGAACCGGTCCAGCTCACGACGACCGTACCGCCCGTGTAGCTGGGCTTGTCGGTCGCGACCGTGTAAGCGTTGACCGTGAACGCCTGCGACGACTCGAGCGTGTTGTCGCCGCGGAAGAAGCGAGCCTCGTAGCTGCCGGCGGGGAGCGCGGCGAACGTGTGCGTCCCCGAAACGCCCGGCGCGTAGGACCAGGCCGTGAGCGTGGTGTTGGGGGCGCCCGCAGGCGCGATCGCGACGTAGTTGGTGTTCGACGCCGTCTCGTTCGCCCAGTTGACCACCACCGATTGGCTCGTCGCGTAGACCGTGAGCGAGGTGCTCACGACCTGGGAAGCCTTCTGGCCGGTCGGGTCGGACGTCTCGGCCGCGCAACCTACACCTATGGTGAGCGCGAGTAGTTGCAAGAACAGAAGAATCAGACGCCGCGAGCTCCAAGTCATCATCGCCTCCATGCTCGATCGCTCCGCGAGCAGCGGTAGAAGTGCCGCATAATCCGTCGAATCCTGACGCGCGGAGTCCGGAAAGTCCACACGCCTCGAGGTCAAGTTCTCGTCCGCTCGGGGGGCGGGGAGTCACCCGGAAGGTACGCTACGAACCGCTTCGCGTGTCGGTTAAGCCGCCGCGACCGGACCTCCGACTTCACGAATTCCTGACCTTCCCGCGGAAGGCCGACGGGAGAATCCAGCCGTCCCCGGCGCGTCCGATGCGTGCGGGGGGCTCGACATTCGACGCCACGGCGGCGCCCCCGGGCCTCAAGCACTGTCCCGCGGAGTGAGCGGGAGCGAAGACCGTTCCAAGCTCGCGCCGCGGAGGCAGGCGACGTCGCACCTGCGCCGCGAAACCGGCGACGCGCGCGCGGCTCAGACCGCGCGGTAGATCTCGGCGAGTCGGAGCCCCTGCGTCCGAGCGTCGAAGTGCGCGCCGATGCGCTCGCGTGCAGCCGAGGCGAGCGATAGCCAGCGCGATGGGGCGTCCATCAGCCACTCCAGACCGGCGACGAGCCCCTCGGGATCGCGCTCGGCCGCGAGCACGCCCGAGACACGATCCTCGAGAATGTTCGGGATGTCGCAGTGGGTCGTCGCGACGACCGGCATCCCTGAGGCGGCCATCTCGATGATGCTGACGGGGGCCCCCCCCTCGGTGTCGCCGTCGGCCGCGGTGACGCTCGGCGACAGGAAGACGTGGTGGCGCTCGGCCTCCGACATCAGCACGTCGTAGGGCTGGAACCCGAGCATCCGACAGCTCCCTTCGAGGCCGCCCCGCCGCAGCGCCTCCACGATGCGGGCCTTCTCGACGTCGTCGCCAGGCTTGCCGGCCGCGTCGCCGATGATGGTGATCGCCAGCTCGAGGTTGCGCTTCCTGCGAAGTCTCGCGAGGGCTTCGATCGCGATGGGGAACCCCTTCTTCTCGCGAAACGTGCCGGCAAGGAGCACCCGGAGTGGCTCGGCGGTGGGGCAGGTGCGCGGCCGGAACTCGATGTGCTCCAGGTCCACGCCGAGGTGGTGAACGAGCACCTTCCCGGGCGGACAGCCCAGCTCGATCGCGCAACGCCGCATGTGCGGGCCCTCGCAGAGGACCCGGGCGACCGACGCGAAGAGCTCGCGATACCGGCCGCGCCAGCGAGGATCGCTCGCCGGCAGCTGGCTGATGTCGGCGCCATAGAAGGTGACGACCTGGCGCGCGCGCGCAGCCGCGGCCGCGCCCATGTCGGCCCAGCCCGCGTGTCCGAAGTGGCTGTGGATGATCCGCGAATCCGTCTGTCGCGCCACGCGCGAAAGGAAGCCGAGGTGTCGTCGCAGACGCAAGCGCCTCGCGAGTCGATCCGGCACCCGCCTCCACGCTGGCTCGTCGGCGAAGCAGCGGAGATCGGGCGCAGGGAACGCGCCGAGGTTCTGGGTCGACTCGCAGGCGACGTGGGACTCGATGTCGTCAGGGAGCCAGCGCACCTGCTGATAGAGCCACGCCTGCGTGCGAGGCAGCCAGCTCGAGCAGCTGTGTACGACCGAGAGGCGCGGAGTGCTCATGCCGAATGTCGTCCCTGCTACGCGGAAGCCCTGAGCGGGCCAGCTCACGGACCCCGCAATGCGAACGAGCACCGCGCGGGAGCGCCCGGCGCGCGCACCGATTCCCACGGATTCGTTGCCGCGTCACGGCTGGCATTCGAGCGCGCGCGGCGCCGCGTCCAGCGGCTCGACGCACTGGCGCCGGGCCGTTTGGTCGTGCTAGGCGGAAGGTCGAGGCATGAATGTGCGGCATCTTCGGTGAGCTACGCCCGGCCGTAGCCGACGACGCGCGTCGGAGGCTCTGGGCCGAGGGGGCGATCGCGGCGCTGCGGCATCGCGGGCCTGATGGTCACGGCCTCTGGTCCGACGAGCACGCGCTCCTCGGTCACCTGCGCCTCGCCATCCTGGACCTCTCGGATCGAGCTTCGCAGCCGATGGCGGCGGCGAGCGAGCGGTCGGTGGTCGCCTTCAATGGCGAGATCTACAACTTCGCCGACGTCCGGAGCACCCTCGCCGAGCCGCGCGGCGGCTGGCGCTCGTCGGGCGACACGGAGGTCCTGACCGAGCTCCTCGATGCGCGCGGGCTCGACGCCCTCGAAGCGCTGTGGGGCATGTTCGCGTTCGCCTGCTATCGGCCGGAGTCGCGCGAGCTCTGGCTGGCCCGGGATCGACTCGGCAAGAAGCCGCTCTACTACGCGCGAACGCGCGCAGGGGGACTGCGCTTCGCGAGCGAGCTCTCGGGGCTCCTCTCCGACGACGCGGTGCCGCGACGGACCTCGCCCGACCGACTCGCCGAGTATCTCCAGCACGGCTACGTCTCGGCGCCGCGCACCGCGCTCGTCGACGTCTCGCAGCTCGAGCCCGGCGAGCTGCTCGTCGCCCACGTGCGCGACGGGGGGCTCGAGCTGTCGAGGCGTCACTACTGGCGCCTGCCCGAGGCGAGGCCGGTCCACCGCACGCGCGACGAGTGGGACGAGGACTTCGGTCACACGCTGCGGGACGCGGTCAAGCGACGCCTGCGGTCGGACGTGCCGCTCGGGGCGTTTCTCAGCGGCGGGATCGACTCTTCGGTCGTCACCCGCCTCGCGGCCGAGCAGCTGGGCGAGCCGCTGCGCACGTTCACCGTCGACTTCGAGGTCGCCGCGTTCTCCGAGGCCGCCCACGCCCGCGAGGTCGCCGCCGCCGTAGGGACGAGCCACGCGGAGCTGACGCTGCGCGAGGGCGACATCGTCGGCATCGACGAGCTCGTAGGCATCTACGGCGACCTGCAGGGAGACTCCTCGGCCCTGCCGACGCTCGCGCTCTGCGCAGCGGCGCGCCGAGAGGTCACCGTCGCGCTGTCGGGCGACGGCGGCGACGAGCTGCTCGGCGGGTACGCGCGCTACGGCGCGACGCTCGCCGATCTCCAGCGCATTTCGCGCGTGCCGCGCTTCGCCACCGCCGCGACGCGTGCGCTCGCGAAGCTCGCGCCCGTCTGGCTGCGCGGCCCGTCACGCCTCGGCCGACTGACCTCGGATCTCGCTCGGTACTACGCGCTGGAGGTCCGCTCCTATTCGCCGCGCGAGTGGCCGCCGGTCCTCCGCTCCTCGCTGCGGAGCCCGTGGGTCGATTCGATCGCCGAGGCGGTCGCAGGCCAGGCGTCGCGCTCCCCGCTGCAGCGGTTGATGGCGACGGACACGTTGACGTACCTCCCGGGAGACGTGCTCGTGAAGGTCGACCGCGCGAGCATGGCGCACGGCCTGGAGGTCCGCTCCCCGCTGCTCGACCACCGCCTCTTCGAGCTCACCATGGTCGCCGATCCTGCGTGGCTCTCCGACGAGCACGGCACGAAGGCGCCGCTGCGCAGGCTCTACGCCGCCAGGTTGCCGACGCCCGTCTTCAACCGTCGGAAGATGGGGTTCGGCGTGCCGCTGCGGCACTGGCTGCGCGGCTCGCTCGCCGACCTCGCGAAGGCGCGCCTGCTGCGTCCCGGCTCCCGGCTCTCGGGGGTCGTCGACGCGACCCAGGTACGCCGCAGCTTGTTCGCCCACGCGCGCGGCCTCCGAGACGAGTCGACGCGAATCTGGCACTTGTTGCTCCTCGATGCCTGGCTCGACCGCTGGAGCGTCGCGGTCGAGGAGCCGCCGGGCAGCCGATGAAGACGCTGCTCATGCTCGCGGACGCGTACTACCCGTTGACGCTCGCGGGGGCGCATCGCCCCGCGAAGCTCGCGAAGTACCTCTCGGAGTACGGGGTTTGGCCGATCGTCCTCTGCCCCGACTGGACCCCCGCGAACTCTGGCGGGTTCCACGACCCCGCGCTCGGCAGCGAGGCGGACGTCTGCGAGACCATCCGCGTGCCGACGGCGGGATTCCCGCGCAGCGTGGCGGGGCGCGCGTGCCGTCGCCTGGAGGAGACCTGGTGGCCGTATCACGCCCCGGTGGCGTCCGCGGCCACGATGCTCGAGCGCGCGTCGCGCCTCGCGAGGGAGCGACGGATCGACGCGATCTGGTCGACGTTCGCGCCGGCCTATCCCCACGTCGTCGCGGCCGCGTTGGTCGAGCAGCTCGGGGTCCCGTGGATCGCGGATTTTCGCGATCTGCCGGATCAGACCTACCGCGACGAGCGCACGACCCGGATCGTCGAGCTCGAGCTACGGACCTGCGCGAAGGCGCGCGCGCTCGTCGTACCCAGCGACCAGCTCGCCGCGCGGCTCGCGAGCCGACATCGCGCTCCGGTCCACGTCATCCCGAACGGCTTCGACGAGGACGATTATCCGGTCAGCGCGCTCGCCCCGACCGACCGCTTCACGCTCCGCTACTTCGGGATCCTCTACGAGTTCCGTGACCCCCGGCCGCTGTTCGCTGCGATCGACCAGCTCGTCGCGAGCGGCGCGATCGAGCGCGATCGCCTCGCCATCGAGTTCTACGGCACCGATCCCGCGTCGGTCGATCGCCTCCGTGCCGGCTTCGAGTGTCGCGATCAGGTGAGCGCCAAGCCGCGCGTGGGGCGCGCCGAGATGTTCGAGCTCCAGCGCTCGGCGACCGTGCTGCTCAACATGCAGTCGGCCGAGGCGGGCGGCGCGGTGCCCAGCAAGTTGACCGAGTACCTCGGCGCGCGTCGCCCCATCTTGAACGTCCCCGGCGATGGCGGGGCCATCGATGCGCTCGTCGCGTCGACGCGGGCAGGGGTCACGGTCTCCGACGCGCCGAGCATCGCCTCCGCGCTCCGGCCTTGGCTCGCCGAGTGGAAGGCCACGCGAGCGGTGCGCTGGTGCGGCGACGACGCGGAGCGAGCGCGTTACGCGCGTCGTCGACAGAGTCGAGTGCTCGCCGACGTCGTGGCGTCGGTGATTGCCGGATAGCTCGACGCGCGGCGGACGCGCCGCACGCGCGCTCGGCTTGGCCCGGCGACCCGCACGGCTTGCACGAAAGGGTCGGCCGCTACCGCCATCTCAGCGCAAGGCGGGCCCGCCGAGCTGTTGATGATCCTCATCCGGAGGCGCAAGCTTCGAAGCATGTCCACTCGCATGCGCGCGCACGTGGTCGTCACCGCGCTCTCGGCCTGCACCGCGCTCGCTGCATGCTCCTCGTCCGACACCGGGGTGGAGCCCGACGCAGCCCCACCCGCAGACGCGGGGGACACGAGCCTCGTCGACGCGGCCGACGCGGCCGACGACTCGGCCTCGGTGGACTCGACGGTCGCCGAGGCCGACGCATCGAGCGGCGACGTGAGCGACGCCGGCGAGCTCGACACCTTGGCGGAGTCGGGGCTCGACGCGGCGGACACGTCCGACACGGCGGCGCTGCCGGACGTCGTGGGTACGGACACAGGCGTGCTCGACGCTGGCTCGGACGCGCTCGACGCGGCCCCCGACGGCGTGGTCGACGTAGGCCCCGACGCCGCCGACGGCGGGAGCGATGCCGGGCCCGCCAGCTCGGCCTTGTGCGTCTCTTGCTCGGCGAGCCAGAAGACCTGCAACGGCGCCTGCCGCCCGGTCGGGACCGACCCACGCACGGGCTGCGGGAGCTCGTGCTCGCCCTGCCGCCTCGCGCACGCGACGCCGAGCTGCGCGGGCGGGGCCTGCGCGATCGGCAGCTGTGATGCGGGCTGGGCAGACTGCGACGGCAACGCCGCGAACGGCTGCGAGGCCGATCTGCACAGCCGTGACACCTGCGGCGGCTGCTCGGCCAAGTGCGCGACGGGGAGCGTCTGCTCGGCCGCAGGGTGCGTCGCGACCTGCACGCCGCCCGACACGCTCTGCACCGACCGCTGCGCCAACCTCGTGACCGACCCCGCGCATTGCGGCTCGTGCACCGCCTCGGGCACGACCGACGTGAACGCGGTGCTCTCCTGCTCCGGCGGGACGCTCAGTCGCTCGTGCCGCACCGGCTACACGAGCTGCAGCGGGACTTGCGTCGACCTCGCGAACGATCCGCTCAACTGCGGCGCCTGCAACGTCCACTCGCCGAAGCCCCGTGGCGGGACCGCAGCGTGCGTGGCGGGCGCGCCCGTCGCCGAATGCCCCACGGGGCTGACCGTCTGCAGCGGCGTCTGCGTGGCCCCGCAGGTCGACGCGGCGAACTGCGGCGCGTGCGGGAAGAAGTGCGCGACCGGCGAGCTGTGCCTCGCCTCCGCGTGCGTGTCGTCGGCGTCGATCTGGCTCGTCAGCGGCCTGTCGCAGCCCGAAGACGTCGCGATCGACGCGAGCTACGTCTACTGGACCGACATCGGCGACGGGAGCGTGCGCAGGGTCGCGAAGGGCGGCGGGGCGTCGACGGCGATCGCGACGGGGCAGTCGCGGCCGAGGCGCCTCGCGCTCGACGACACCTACGTCTACTGGTCGAACGAGCTCGGCGGCGCCATCATGCGGGCCCCGAAGGACGCCTCCGCGGCGCCGACGATCGTCTCCACCGCAGTGAGCCCTTGGGGCGTGATCACGCTCGGCTCCTACGTGTTCTTCACCGACGGCAACGGCGTGAGCCGCGTGCCGAAGGCGGGCGGCGCGCCCACGAGCTGGGCGAGCATCAAGGGGAAGGAGCTCGTCACGGACGGCGCGGGCGTCGCGATGTGGACGACGCCCGACTTCACCTCCCCCTCCAACTTCGACTGGAGGATCGACGCTGCCACGGGCGCGACCACGCAGCTGGGGATCGCGACCTACCTCTATCGCTCCCCGATCGCCGTCGACGATCGCTACCTCTACTCGGGCTACGGCTCGTCGACGCGCTCGCTCGTCGAGGTCGACAAGGCCGTCGCGGACGTCACGTACGCCGCCGTCCCCACGCTCGACAGCTTCCTCATGGCGCCCACCGCGGTCGCGCCGAACGCCTGCGGAACCTTCTGGACGGGCTTTCGCAAGATCTACACGCTCGATCCGTTCCCCTCCACGGCGGCGCCGGCGATCGTCATGTATCGCTTCGGCTGGCCCGACTGGATCACGCTCGTCGACACGCTCGACACCGGCAAGCGCATCGTGACCGACGCCGGCTACGTGTACTGGACCGACAAGGCGGCCGTCGGTCGCCTGCCGCTGCCGCGCTGAGAGAGGCTTCTGCTCAGCCGCTCCGGCGAGGCTCCGCTCACGTCTCCGTCGCGGCCGAGTAGTAGGCGTCGCGGCGGTAGTACTGGTACTCGCGGTACTCGGAGCGACCGACGTCGACCGCGTTGAGCACGGCGCCGACGATGTGGGCCTTCACGTCGCGCAGGAGGCGCACGGCGTGGCGCGCGGCGTTGCGCTGCGTGCGGAACCCCCACGTGACGAGGATGACGCCGTCGACGTACTTGCTGAGGATCGCGCCGTCGGTCACGGGGAGCAGCGGGGGGCTGTCGAAGACGATGCGATCGAAGCGCTTCGAGAGCTCCTCGACCAGCTGGCGGAAGCGCTCGCTCTCGAGGATCTCGGCCGGGTTCGGCGGGATCGGCCCCGAGGTCAGCAGCGAGAGGTTCTCGATCGGCGTCGCGCGGATGCACTCGTCGAGGGGCGCCTGGCCCGTGACCTCCATGCTCACGCCGATGTCGTTGTGCATCCGGAACGTGCGGTGGAGGCGCGGACGGCGGAGGTCGGTGTCGACCAGCAGCACGCGCTGCCCGCTCTGCGCGAGGACGGTCGCGAGCGACACGGCGACCGTCGTCTTGCCCTCCTGCGGCACCGCGCTCGTGACGACGAGCGTGCGGTACGGGTGGTCGGGCGACATGAAGTTCAGGTTCGTGCGGATGGCGCGCGAGGCCTCGGCGATGCCGCCCTCGGGCTGCGCGGCGACGATCAGGTCGCGATCCAGCAGCGTCGCCGGCACCTCGGGCGCCTTACGGCGGCCGTAGCGACGGTAGTAGTTGTTCCCCTTGGAGGAGATCGCGGGGAGCAGGCCGATGCAGGAGACCCCGAGCACGCTCTCGAGCTCGGCGGGGGTCTTCAAGGAGCGATCGCTGAGCTCGCGGGCGAGCGTCGCGAGGAGGCCAAGCGCGATCCCGATGATGGCGCCGACCGAGATGTTGACCGAGGCGATCGGGCGGATGGGCGCCTTGGGCTCGAGCGGCTCGTCGATCGTCTGGACGTTGTTGAAGTTCATCATGCGCGTGAGCTCGGTCTCACGCGCGCGCTCGAGCACCAGCGAGTAGATCTTCTCGTTGTTGACGCGGGTCCGCTGCAGCTGGTTGTACGGGACTTCGAAGTCCTGGAGCTCGTGGGCCTGCTTGCGGATCTCGTCGCCCCGCTCGCCCGCGCTGTGGAGCTGCTTGTCGATCTTGCGCAGATCGCTCGCCGCCGCCGCCTTGATGTTGGAGATCTCGCGCTTGATGGCCTCGGCCGTCTTCTCGACGCGGTTCTTGGCGCCGATCACGCGCGGGTTGCCGTCGCCGTAGGTCGCGAGCAGCTCCGCGAGCTTCTCGTTCTGATCGTCGTAGCTCGTTCGCAGCGTGCTCAGCACGTTGCTGCCGAGGAGCTCGCTGGCGCCGGCCTGCATGGGATCCGTCGCGTCGATCTTCGACAGCTCGGAGTGCCTCGCCGAGAGCTCGTCGCGCTTGGCCTTCAGATCGGTCGTCTGCCGCTCGAGCTGCTCGAGCGACGCGCTGATCATGTTGTGGCGGTCTTCGAGGGAGATCGAGAGGACCTTGTTGGTCTTGCGGAACGAGTTGAGCGCGATCTCGCTCTTCTCGAGCTCGCCCTTGAGCTGCTCGACCTGACCGTTCAGCCACTGGGAGGCGCTCGTCGAGAGCGCCATTCGACTGTCCAGATTCTGACTCAGGTACGTCTGCACGGTGGTCTGCAGGACGATGCGGCAGCGCTTCGCGTCGGTGTCCTCGTACGCGACCGTGACGAGGTTGGAGTCGCGGACGGGCTCCACGAGGAGGCGCGAGATCAGCACGGCCGCGGCGTCGTCGACGTCGATCGGCTTGAAGCTCGCGAGCTGGCTCTGCTTGACCCGCAGGAACCCGGGGTCGGCGTTGAGCCCGAGCGTCCTCACGACGGCCGTCGCGACCCGGTTGGATCGCATGATCCGGAACTCGCTCTCGAAGAACTCGTGCCGATTCCAGAGGTCCTCCGGGGTCACGAGCTCGACGCCGTGTCCGAGGGGACGCGGCGGGTTCGGATCGAGCCGGAGCATCGCCGCCGAGCGGTAGATGCGCGCCTGCGACATCGTCCAGAAGGCCGACAGCGCCACCACGGAGAGCACGCAGGCGAAGAACAGCAGGATGTGCTTGCGCGCGGTCCGGAGGAACTGCCCAGGCGTGAGCGCGTCCTCCTCGGCGAGAGGCGGGAGGACCACGGAGGTGGAAGCGGTGGCGTTTTCCGGAGCGAGCATGGCGGGCGGTGGAGAGCGCGCCGTGTGCGGCTGCTCTCACGGGTAGAGGTTGTTGCGAGGCGGGCGCCGTACGTTCAGAGCCCCGGGGGGCCTCGCCGACGGCGGTCGTTCGGCATTGTGCTGGGCGCGCACCCTAGCAGGCCACCGAAAGGCAGCCGGCGGAAACTGTGGACGGCCTCCGGCCGCGCGAAATACGCGGCAATTCTCGGCACGACTCAGCGGCTGCTCGGCGGGGAGGCGGCCATTTGCCGAGCGACGCGATCGCGGCCGAGCGCGCGTCGCGTCGCCCTCGGGAGCCGGTCGGGCCTGCCCGTCGCGAGGACCGCCCGCCTGTTCACGGCGTCGCGCTTGGGACCGTCACGGCCCGCGAGAGCGACAGATGTGCGCGGGCGGCAGCGTCCGAATAGCGACGCTCCATCGGGAAGGCGGTCGCCAGGCGGGACCAGGCGAGGTTCGCCACGGACCAGGCGCCGGTGCTCTCGGCCGCCGCCGCGATGGCCTCGACCGCGGCCCACGCCGTGGGGTAGGTCGCAGTCGCGTCGAGGTAGCGATCGAGGGCCTTGGCCGGGTGCTTGCGCGCGAGCTCGATCGAACCGAGCAGCGCGAGGAAGCGCCCCATCGGCAGCCCATGCCTCAGGGTCAGGTCTCGTGTCTCGTCGGCGAGCTGCGTGAGCCCCTCGAGCCCGAGGCGGACTCCTCGGCGATGGAGCAGCCCCTCGCGGAGATCCACGTCGTCGGGGCACCGCGCGATCCCCTTCTCGAGCTCGCTCTCGGCCTCGATGGGATCGGTGATGAGCTTCGCCTCGAGGAGATACGCGCGCCCCTCGGAGGGGTCGAGGTCGCGCAGCGCGCGGACCTCACGCAGCGCCCGCGGGACGTCGCCCGCGTCCGCCGCCCGGTGCGACTCGCGCAGGCGGGCCAGGGCGGCGGGTGGGAAGCGCGCGATGAAGTCGCGGTCCAGCAGCACCGCGTCGGCCGCCCTGGAGGCGGCGACCAGGCGCTTGACCGCGAGCTCGAGCCTCGCCTCGTTCGTCGTCATCGTCTGGATCTCCTCGACCGGAGCACCGAATCCGACGACATCGGTGAGCACCGCGTCGGCCATCTTCTCCGAGAGCCGGAGCGCCTCTCGGTACTCGCCCCACGCCTGCGGCGACCGTCCGGCGGCGAGCAGCGTTCGAGCCACCCAGAGATGCGTGATCGCGCGGTAGGGCGCGAGCTTCACGGCGCGGATCACGTGGGCGCCTGCGCTGGCCTGCGGCAGGCGGGCGACGCCCGCGGCGAGGGCCAGATAGGGGTCCGCCGGGTGGCGCGTGGCGGCGTCGTCGACCTGCGCGACCACCGTCGAAAGCCGCCCTTCGCGCCAGGCTGCGGAGACGTTCGCCTGATCTTCGTCGAGCGACGTGCGCCACTGCGGCCGGAGCAAGATCAGCCCGAGCAGCGGTGTCGCGATGCCAAAGGCGCGGTCGGACAACGCCGGGGCCCGGACGCTGGTCCGGCCTTCCCGCGTCGGGGGGGCGGACGCGACGATCGCGAACAGCGCTGCGGCGAGGAGTCCGACCCCGGCGAACTCGGTCGCGAAGTCGAACTGCTCATGGATTCCCAGCCCCATCAGGGCCACGAGCGCACCTGCGTAGACGGGCCGGCGTAGCGAGTCGCGCGTCGAGCGCGCGAGCACGTACGCCAAGCCCGCGAGCAGGCAGGCGGCCACGGGGAGCCCGAGCTCGGAGGCGAGCTCGATCGGCAGGTTCTCCGGGTGCGAGAAGCGGACGAGCCCCGCCGCGGACGGCGCCTCGTAGGCGGCGAACGCCGAGGCGAAGGCGCCTCTACCGACGCCGAAGCGGGCGTGCTCGAGCGCGAGCTGCCCGCCGCGTCGGATGAGATCGAGCTTCGACAGATCCCGGTCGCCCGCCTCGTGGACGAGCGAGTCACCCGCGACCATGAACGCGGTCGCGACCGCGGCCACGAGCGCACCGAGGCCGAGCGCCAAGGGGGCCTTTCGCCCCTGCTGCCGCCACGACGCCGCGTACACGCTCATCGCGACGAGCTCGAAGACGAGCACGCCGATGCCGCCACGGCTGAGCGTCAGCACGACGATCGCGCCAGTGGCGATCACCCCGACGCCAGCGAGCATGCGCGCGCCCAGCGCTTCTCGCTCGACCGCAAACCCGAACAGCAACGGCGGAGCGATGGCGGCCGCCGCGGCGGCATGGTTGGGGTTCAGCAGCGTGAGCGTGATCGGCAGATCGGTCGCCAGCGCGTGGCGCGGCGTGTAGAGGCCGAACGCCACGCCGTGGTCCCAGATTCGCGCCAGCACGCCGACGGCGCCGAAGACGACGATCGCGTAGATGCAGGCGCGCGCGATCCGCTCCCGACCGGCGCGATCGCTCGCGATCAGCGTGACGACGTGCAGGAAGGCCGCGGTCGTCAGCGCCGTCGCCAGCGCGAAGGCGGTCCCGGGCGGATCGAGCGTCACCGGGTGGTGTCGCGCCGCCCGCCCGAACGTCGCGTCCACCGAGGCCCAGATGGCGGCGGACTGAGGGCTCACGAGCCGCAGCAGCGCATCGGGCAGGGGCACCAGCTGCAACGCGCAGAATCCAGCGTGCGCCCACGCGAGCCCGACCACGAGCCGCGCGGTGGTGCTCCTGACGCGCGAGCGCCGAGAGAGCGCCTCCGCGAACGCGAGGCACACGACGCAGGAGGCCGCGATGACCAACGTCGCCGGCGAGACGCCGCCGAGCGCCAGCAACGGCACCGTGAGCGCGAGCGTCAGGAGCGTGTTTCGCAGAGTATGCACGGGAGACCGCTACCTTCGGTTCGGGCGTGACGGGGCGGGGCGCTACGCGCGAGGCGAGGTCAGCGACGGCTGCGCGGTCCGGCGGCTTCGGCGGCTTCGGTGATCGCGCGCTCGATCGCCTCCGCGTACCGCGGCCAGACCACCTCGGGCGCAAAGCGCTCGATCACGCGCTGGCGCGCCCGCTGGCCGAGCCGCCGCGCCAGCGTCGGCTCCGCGATCAGGCGGCGGAGCGCCCGCTCGAGCGCCGCGGGGGCCTTCGGCGGAACCAGGAGGCCGTTCTCGCCGTCCTCGATGACGTCCGGGACGCTCCCCACGGGGGTGACTACGACGGGGAGCTCGGCGGCCATCGCCTCGAGCATCGCGTTGGGGAGCCCCTCGAAGTGGCTCGGGAGCACGAACGCCTCGGCCTCGGCCAGCAGCGTGCGCACGGTGTCTCGATCGACCCAGCCGGGCGTCGAGATCGCCGCCTCGAGCCCCGCACGCCGCACCTCCGCGCGGAGCTCCTCGAGATCGCGCCCGCCGCCCGCGAACGTCAGGCGCGCGTCGGGGACGTCACGATGGAGGCGCGCGAAGGCCTCGAGCAGCTCGAACACCCCCTTCTCACGGGTGATCCAGCCGACGAAGACGAAACGCAACACGGCATCTCGCCGCGCGCTCGTGAGGGGCGGGATCTCGGTGATGTTCGGAGCCTCGAGGATCTTCCCCGCGGCCTCCGGGTAGCTCCCGAAGAACTCCGTCCAGCGCGCCCCCTGCGACACCACGACGTGGGCGGACGCGAGCGTGCCGCGCAACCAACCGTCGAGCGCTGGGTTGGCGGCGACCTGACCCGGGAGCGCCCCGCTCGAGAAGCGGACGACCACGCCGAGCCCGGCGGCGCGGGCGAGCATGCACATCAGCCCCTTCTCCACGAGGCTCAGGCCGTCCGAAGAGAAGATGAGCGCCGCCCGTACGCCGCGCGCGGGGGCGCTCGCGAACGTGCCGAGCCGGCGCGCGGCCGCCAGCGCGCGGACGCGCATCGGCGGCGGCGGAATGCTCTCGGCCGTGGACGTGAGCGGCACCAGCTCGAAGCGTCGTCCGAGCTCGCTGCGAAACAGCGTCGACGCGACGGTCAGCTGGCCGCCGGCCGCGCCGCTCGGCGAAGAGGTGAGGCCCGCGACGAAGAGAACTCGAGGTCTATGGGAATCGAAGGCCAACGTCGCACCGTAGCATCCTGAGGTTTCGCGCGACCGCGGCGGCTGCGAGCCGGATCACCCGGCGAAGGCGGTCCCGAGGTCGTCCGCGTGGGGTTCTCGATCGATCGTGCTCACCTCCAGTCGGTCCTCGCGCCCCCGGAGACCGACGCCATAGGTCACCAGCAGATCGGTGCTCGCGGCCTCCGGGATCACGAGCGCGCTGAACTGGAAGAGCCGCTTCGGAAGCAGATCGGTCGGTGCGCGTGCGAGCCGGTGGAAGGTCGCGCCGTCGCGCGTGGCGACGAGGTCGCATGCCCTTCGCGCGATGCCAGGTCCGATGCGCGGATCGAGGAGATCGAAGGGCGCGAAGCCGGTCGGGGCGCCCGGCTCCACCGCCGTCGCGAAGACCATGACGTCGCCCACGCGGCCGCCGTAGATGCACGAACCTGGCATCGGGCCGAGGCGCCGAGGCGTCCAGCCCGCGCCGTCGCGCTCCAAGCGGCAGATGGAGTTCTGCTCCAGGTGCGTGTCGGTGGCGTAGAGGAGGCCGCCCTCGATCGGAAATGCGACGCAGGCCCGAGCGAGCTGCGTGCCGCGGAGGATCGGCTCGACGTGCGCGAAGTCGTCGGTCGCGCGCCAGATCCCCGCGGCCGTGCCGTAGTCGCCGGTGAGGATCCATACGCAGCCGTGCGCGGCGTCGGGCACGAGCGCGTGGACGTGCTCCACCGTGCCGGCGCCGAAGGTGTGGGCCACCCTCCATCGGCCGGCCTCGTCTCGCAGGTGGATCGAGGCCGGTGCGCGGGCCATGTTCGGCCCGTAGTCTCCGAAGCCCACGCCGTCGCGGAAGCCGGGGATTCCGGCCCAACGCGCGAAGCGAAACGGCCGGAACGGGCGCGTGGCGAGCTCGCGGTGGACGCGACCGTCGCGGGCCAAGCGATGGACCCCCGCGCGACTCCCCACGAGGAGGTCTCCGCCGTCGAGACGAATGGCGACGTCCGTGTCCAATCGGAGCACGCGTCGGGCGAGCGGGGCGTGCGCCGCGAACCGTCGCCACGCGGGGGCCTCCAGTCGACCGAGCGGTCGCGGCTCCGCCTCGGCGCCCGGTCGCCAGGCGAAGATCTCGGCGCCTCGACTGACGACGAGCTCGCGCCCGTCGACAAAGATCGGACGATATCCACGCAGCGACGCGACGGACCGCAGTCTCATCTGCGTCGTGCGCGGATCGACGCGAGGAAATAGGGGTATCCGCTGCGATTCCGATGGTTCAGGTAGTCGACCAGTGCGCCCGCGTCGAGGAGCGCGACGTCGACCCCCTCGACCTGTTCCACCGTGAGGAGTCCCTCGCGACGTAGGTCCTTGTCCAGGGTGCGCTCGCCATAGTGGAGCGCCCACTTCGGGTGCCGCTCGCGCACGACGATCGAGCGCCAGTCGTCGCCCAGGCGGACGCGAAAGCGCCTGTCGCGGTACCAGCCCGGGACGTACCAGTCGTCGCCGAGCACGTCCTCTGCGACGTGGATCATCGTCAGGCTGTGCGCCATGTCCACGCCGAGCGCCGCGATCTTCGCGCCGTGCAGCCGGCAGTAGTTCCACGCGGAGCCCGGGCCGCACGGCATCGGACGATCGCCTTCGAGCTCGTGCGCGAACATCGCATCCGCGGCTGGCCCCAGCGCGACCAGCGAGTTCAGCGGAAACGAGCTCCGCCGAGAGCCAGGCGCCTTCATCAGCGCCGAAGGCAACGCGCCGGTCCACGCGGGCGTCCTGATCGGATCGTAATCGAGGACGAGCTCGGAGACGTCGGCGTGAAGGCGCTCGACGCCCGCGGGCGCGTCGTCGAAGCGCGGGATGGCCGGCAAGGCCAACGTGCCGGCCTCGCCGACGAGGGCCTTCAGGGCCGCGTTGACGTCCGCGGGCGACCGGCTGCCGCCGCTGAGCGGCTTGTAGGCCGAGTGCACGACGAGCAGATCGCCCGGCGCGACGCCTCGCCGAGCGAGGTTCGCGACGACCGCCTCGATTCGGGCCTTCGGCCCCTGCGTGCTCGCGACCTTGCGGCTGCGCGCGCGCCGCTCGCTCACGAACCGGACCAGCGGCTCGGAGTGCCAGTAGGTGTGGCGGATCGCGACCTCTAGATACGGCGACAGCGCCATCACCTCATCGATGTTCATCGCTCGACTCCTGCAGCCCCTCTCGCGCGTACGCTCGCGCGTGCTTCGCCTCGGTCTCGCCGGTCGCGGGCCGCCGCGCGCCCGCAGGGCTGGATCTCTACCACGAGGACCGCGCGCTCGAAGCGATCGGGGACGAGGACCTGCTCCGGGAATCGCGTCGAGGCGAAGGAGAGGCGTCGCGCGGTGGAAGCGGGATCGGCGACGGAGGACATGGTGTAGGGTGCCGTTCCTGGGGTGCACGTCCCGGCCGCCTCGTTCACACTGGGCTCGCAACCCGCAACGCCGACTCCACGATGATGTCCCGCCAGCCGTCGCGCTCGAACAATTTCGATCTCCTCAGGCTGCTCGCGGCGCTGCAGGTCGCCTCCTATCACGGCTGGGAGAGGCTCGTCGGTCGAGGTCACAGCGCCACGCTCGACGCCCTGGCAGACGCGCTGCGTTATCTGCCGGGAGTCCCAATCTTCTTCGTCATCAGCGGCTTCCTCCTCCCGTGGGCGTACACGCGCCGTCCGGAGCTGCGCACGTTCGCGCGCAATCGAGTGCTCCGCGTCTACCCGGCGCTCTGGCTCGCGTTCGGCCTGACCGTCGCCGTCCTCGCATGGCATGGCAAGATCGGCCTCGCGAGCCTGGGGTCGAAGAGCATGCTCGCGTGGTTCGCGGGGCAGCTCACCTTCGCGCAGTTCTACACGCCGCCGGAGCTCCGTTCCTACGGCCTGGGCAATCCGAACGGAAGCCTCTGGACCATCGTCGTGGAGCTGCAGTTCTACGTGCTGGTGCCCTTCCTCGTGGCCGCCTCGCGGCGGACGCGACGCTTTCCGAATCTGCCGCTCCTCGCGGTCGCGGCGGGCTCGCTGGCGTTCAACATGTGGCTCTCGCGCAGGGGCCTCGATCGGATGTCCTCGAAGCTCCTCGGCGTGACGGTGCTTCCCTACTTGTTCTATTTCGCGCTCGGAACACTCGCGTTTTCGAACTGGGATCGCGTCGAGCGGTTCGTGCGCGGCCGAGGCCTGCACGCCCTCGCGGTGTACGCGCTCTTCTCCTGGGTCTTCTCCGCGCGACTGGGCCTCTACTCGCCGAGCTACTGGCCGGGGAACCTCGCTGCGGTCGCATCGATCGTGCTGCTCGCGTGGACCACGCTGGCGGTCGCGTACTCAGCGTCGACGTTGGGAGAGCGCCTCCTGCGCGGACAGGACATCTCGTATGGCATCTACGTCTTCCACGCGATCGCGCTGAATCTGATGTTCGAGCACGGCTGGCGCTCGCCGGCGAGCCTCGGAGCCCTCCTCGCGTCGTCGGTGGCGCTCGCGGCGATATCCTGGACGCTGGTCGAGAAGCCGGCGCTCCGGCGCAAGCAGTCGGGCGCGCGCGGTGCCGCCGCCGCAGTCGCCATGGGGCTACCGCACGCCGCGGTGCAGACCGCTCAGGTCGAGCCCGCCGACGCCGGCTCGTGACGTCGTCGCGCCTTCGATCGCACGGCCTCGATCACTCGAGACTGCTCCTCCGCCGTGAGGCTGCTCGAGCTCGGTAGGCAGATCCCGCCGCGATACAGCTCCTCGGCGACCGCACCGCCCACCGACTCGACCGAGGCGAAGAGCGGCTGGAGGTGCATCGGCTTCCAGACGGGGCGCGACTCGACCCCTTCGGCGTCGAGGTGCGCGATGAGCGCGTCTCGGGAGCAGCCGAATGCGCGTTCGTCGAGCGAGAACACGCTCAGCCAGTTGGTGTGAACGCCCCAGGGCGCCTGCGGCATCAGCTGCAGGCCCGGCAGCTCGGCGAAGGCGTCGCGGTAGCGAAAGGCGACCTGGCGCCGCGCCCGGACTCGCTCGTCGAGCACCTCGAGCTGCCCCCGGCCGATGCCCGCGAGCACGTTGCTCATGCGGTAGTTGTAGCCCATGTCGACGTGGTGATACTCGAGCCGCGGCTCGCGCGCCTGCGTCGACCAGTAGCGCGCTCGATCGATCAGGCTCCGATCCTCCGCGACCAGCATGCCGCCGCCGGTCGTGGTGATGATCTTGTTGCCATTGAAGGAGAAGGCCGCCAGCGGCGCCAACGTCCCCGCAGGCCGCCCCTTGTAGGTCGCGCCGAGCGCCTCGGCGGCGTCCTCGAGCACGGGTACGCCCCAGCGCGCGCACGCGGCCAAGATCGGGTCCATGTCGGCCGTCTGGCCGTAGAGGTGCACCACCACGACGGCCTTGGGCAGCTTGCCGCGCCGCGCGCGCGCCGCGAGCAGCTCCGCGAGCAGCTCGGGGTCGAGGTTCCAGCTCGCGCGCTCGGAGTCGACCAGGATCGGCGTCGCGCCGAGGTAGCTGACGGGGTTGACCGAGGCGACGAACGTGAGCGTCGGCACGACGACCTCGTCGCCAGGGCCGACCCCGAGCAGGCGGAGTCCGAGGTGCATGGCCGCAGTGCCGCTCCCCAGCGCGACCGCCGGACGGCCGATCTTGACCTCGAATTCGCGCTCGAACGCGTCGATGTTGGGCCCGACGGTCGACAGCCAGTTGGTCGCGAACGCCTCTTCGACGTACCGCTGCTCGGCGCCACCCATGTGGGGGACCGACAGAAGGATGCGATTCACGTTGCCTCCCTGCGGACGAGCGGCCTCGCGGGCACGCCGACGACGGTGACGCCTGCGGGGACGTCACGCGCGACGACCGCGCCAGCGCCGACGGTCGCGCCTTCGCCGACCGTGACGTACTGGAGAACTTGCGCGCCCGTCCCCACGAGGACGCGCGTGCCGATGCGGACGCCGCCCGAGAGGTTCACCGTTGGGTTGAGGACCGCGCACGCGCCCACGGTCGCTTCGTGGCCCAGGGTGCAGCAGAGATTCACCATCGCGAAGTCCTCGAACGTGAGGTTCACCGTGCCGACCACACCGTCGCAAACGACGACCCCCCGCCCGAAGCGCGCGCTCTCCCGCTCGAACCGGGCGCGCGGATGGACGAGGCTCGGATACGCCTTCTCGGGGAAGCGCTCGATCAGCATCCGTGAGACCGTCGCCTTCGCGGCAGGCGTGCCGATCCCCATGACGAAGGCGTCGAACGCGTCGCGATGCGCGTCGAGCCAGTCGAGGTCTCCCAGCACCTGCGCCGTCGAGTCGTGCGGGCCGAGCTTCGAGAGGTCGGTGACGGCGTAGCCGGCGTGCTCGAATCGCCCCCCCTCGGCCGCCTCGAGCTCCCGGAGGAGATGGGCCACCTCGCGCGCGAAGCCGCCCGCACCGACGATCACGACCCGCGCGCGCGCCATCACCCGCCCTCCGCCGCAGCGCCGAAGAACTCCGGCATGGTCGCGTGCCCCGCCTGCGAAACGCCCTCCCGCCGCAGCACTTTCAGCGCGGTCGCGGCGAGGATGCGCAGGTCGAGGAGCGGAGACCAATGGTCGACGTACCACACGTCGAGCTCGAACTTCCGCTCCCAGCCGATGGCGTTGCGGCCGTGGATCTGCGCCCACCCGGTGAGCCCGGGCATGACGTCGTGCCGGCGCTGCTGCTCGGCGGTGTACCGATCCAGGTAGCGCACGAGGAGCGGACGCGGCCCGACGAGGCTCAACTCACCGCGCACGACGTTCCACAGCTGGGGGAGCTCGTCGAGGCTGGTCGCCCTGAGCACTCGCCCGACGCGCGTCAGGCGCTCGTCGTCCGGCAGCAGCGCGCCGAGCGCGTCGCGCGCGTCGGACATCGTCCGGAACTTCACAATCTCGAAGATCTCGCCGTGGCGCCCCGGACGCCGCTGCCGAAAGAAGACCGGCGAGCCGGACTCCAACCGGACGGCGGCCGCTGCCAGGCCCAGCGCGGGCGCGGCCATCACGAGCCCCACGAGCGCGCAGGCCGTGTCGCTCGCCCGCTTGAAGGCGAGCGGGAGCCCGGATTGCTTCATGACGTGACGAGCTCCTGGAGCACCTGGAGGTAGCGCGCCGCCAGCGACTCGCGCGTGGCGTTGGCGAGCACCCAAGCGCGGCCACGCTGGCCCATCGCGGCGCGCTCCGCGGGGTCGTCGACCATCGACCGGATCACGCGCGCGAGATCCTCGGGATCCTCGGGGATCGCGAACCGCCCCGCGCCTGCCTGATCGCAGACCAGCTCGCGCGCGACGCCGTCGATGGCGAGGAGCGTCGGTCGCTCGCAGGCCATGTAGTCGAAGACCTTGTTCGGGTAGACCGTCCGGAACGTGGGGTTGTTCTGCAGCACGGCGGCACCGATGTCGCACGCGTTCACGACGTCGGGCATGCGCTCCTTGGGCAGGGCGCCGTGAAAGCGGATGTTCGACAGCCCCCGGCTCGCGCCTTCCGCTTCCAGCGCCGCGCGCTCCGGGCCGTCGCCGACGCAGGCGATGAAGATGTCCGGGCGATCGCGCAACCGCTCGGCTGCGCCGAGGAGCTGGCCGAGGGCGTTCGCGCGACCGTGGGCGCCGGCGTACATCACGACGGTGCGATCTCCCCAGCCGAGCTCGCGCCGCACTTCGTTGTCGCGCGGCGCGGGGCTGAACATCGAGACGTCGGCGCCGTTGGGGATGAGGACGATCCGCTCCGCCGGCGCGAGCCCACGGCGGATGAGATCCTCGCGAAACGCCGGCGTGAGGACGTTCACGCGCGACGCGCGCGCGCAGGCGAAGCGCTCGATCGCGTAGAGGGCGCGCGTCAGTGGCGCGTCCGCCTTCAAGACGCCGGTGGTGACCGCGCTCTCCGGCCAGAGATCACGGATCTCGAAGACCCATGGCACCCGCCGCAGGCGCGCGTTCGCCGCGAGCCACCCGGTGATCGCCGCGGTGAGCGGCGGGGAGGTCGCGATCACGACGTCGACGTCGTCGATGCGCGGCGCCGTGAGCGTCGCCGAGCCCGCGTACCCGGCGAATGAGAGCGCGCGCCCGGCGTATCCGGTGCGGTAGGACGCGGGAGTCCAGCAGCGGTACACCGTGACGCCCGCGTCGTCTTCGCGCGTGACGAGGTGACCGCGATAGCGCTCCGGCACCTCCCCGGACGCGTAGTCGACCGTGCCCGCGAGCACCGTCACGCGGTGCCCGGCCGCCGTCCAGAGCCGCGCGAACTCGTTGAACCGCGAGCCGCCCGGGCGGTCGCGCATCAGATAGTACTGGTGGACGACGAGGATGTGCATCTTCAGCTCACGCGTTCGATGGCGCCGTCGCGAAGGTGGAGGACGGTCTCATGACCGCCGATGGTCACGAGCCAGCGAGCTCCATCGGGCTCGATCGTCACGCCTTCGCCCCCCATCGCGGTGATGGCGGTGAACGGGAGGTCGGCGCGCGCCTCGACCGCGAACGATGGGGTCGCGACGCGCTCGCCGTAGTGGCGCGCGTACCAGCCGCGGGGTGGCTCCTCCCGACCGCGCACGATCGACGCGCGGGGCTCCGCCACGCCCACGACCCGCGTGACCAACGTGAACGGCCCACGCGGCGTGTGGAGCGTGACGCCGGGAACGCCGACGTGCGGCGTGTGCTCGAAGTCCCCGCACAGCCAGTGCGCGCGCACGTCGTGGGGGCCGTGGCCCATCACGTGATCGACGACGATCCACGCCTCGTGGGCCAGCGCGACGACCGAGCGCCGATGCACTAGATCGCGGTTGCGCCGGGCGAAGCCGTAGTGCTCGCCGACGACGAGCGCGTGGTCGGACGCCTGCTCGAAGCGGAGCGTCTTGGCTTTGGTCCAGTACAGGACCTTGAAGCGGCGATGGTGCACCATCTGGTCGAGCCCATCGACGGTCAGCGTGTTGTGCGACGCCGTGCGGAGGAAGTGGGCGTGCCAGCGCTCGTCCTCGTTGTAGAGGTAGCTCCCGCCGTCGACGAGCACGTTGAGTCCGCGCCACCAGAGGTCGACGTGGAGCATGTCCATCTGGGCGAAGCGGTCGCGCAGCGTGCCGCAGCGGAAGGTCGCGAAGGAGCCGGCGTCCTTCGCGGCGCGCAGGACGTAGTAGCCGGTGGGCTCGAACGCCACGGTGGTGCGCGGCCGCGGGCGCAGCGGCGCGTCGAGCGCGGCGGGTCCGAGCACCCACGCGGCGTGCTCGTCCCACGGCCCCGCGTCGTACAGGCGCTCGCCGCGGACGAGGAGGCTCACGGTCTGGAGCGTCGGCCGGAAGTCCGCGAACGCGCAGCTCGAGAGCGGCAGCACCTCGGCGCCGTCGTTCGAGCCGAAGTTCGGGAGCCAGCCGTTCTCGGGGTTCTGCTGCGCGTACAGGAAGTCGAGGGAGCGCTCGAGGGCGCCGCGCCACGCGGCGGGTGGAGTGCGGCCCGTGCGCTCCGCGAGGCGCCACGCGAGGACGTACGTGTCGAGCGCGACGCGATGGTAGTTGTGCGACTGCTGGATGTACGCGCCATCGCGGTAGATCTGCGCGTCCGCCTGCGCGGTGAGCTCCGACCAGCCGAGGGCGCGCCAGTCGGCGTCGTCGACGAGCTCGCCGAGCGCCGCGAGCCCCCAAGCCTCGGTGAGCAGGTGGTTGTTGTAGACCGCCTTTCGCACGTAATCGAAGTTCGCGAGGATGTGCGCCCCCGCGAGATCGGCGCGCGCGGCGAGGGTGCGCGCGAGCGCGGTCGCGTCGAACCCGAGCTGGTCGAACGTCGAGATCGCGAAGATCCACGCCATCCAACGAATGGCGAGCTCTTGCCCGGAGTTCCAGTGAATGCCGAGCGGGAATGGGGTGTTCGCGAGGAAACTGCGGAGCTGTCGCCCCATCGCCGCCGCGTTGGCGGCCGCGTCGTCTCCGAACGCCGCGGCCCGCGCGAAGTGGAACGCCTGCGGAAACCGCGCGACCTCCCAGGAGAGCTTGACGTCGCCGACCGCAGCCTCGGCCGCGAGCGCAGATGACGAGTGCGACTGCGAGTCCCAATGTCGACCGTTGCGTGGGTTCCGATACCAGTCGATCGGATCCCCGAAGTCGGCCGTCCACGACCCGAACGCGAGGATCCGGCCGCGGCGGGCGTCGGTCGCGAGGGCGCGCAGCCTCGCGCGGTCGTGGTTCGAGAGCCTCCCGTCCATCGCGACGCGCACGTCGTCGGGCGCAGCGAATGGCGATAGTCGCCGCAGGCGGACGAGCGCCGTGTCACCCGGGAAGTCCGACTCCCCGCGCGCGTTCCGCGCATCCGCACGACCTCGGAGCCGATCGGCCCCGAGCATCAGGCTGAGCTCCCGACCGATTCGGTAGATCGCGCGTTCGGCGCCGAGCTCGCGAAGCTCCCGGACGTAGTGGCGGAGGTTCATCTCACAGTGGTTGCAGCGCCGTCAGCGCGGGCCGGGGAGGGGGGACGGACCAGCGCTCGAGCGCGCGGTCGTCGAGGAACGTGGTCGCCCACGCCTCGATACTTACCAGCTTCCAGACGATGTCGAACCACCGCGGATTTCCCGTGTCCGCGAGGAGCTGCTCGACCGCCCTCGGCGCGAGGACCCCTCGGGCGCGCGAGCGGGACGAGAGCAGGAGATCGTGCACGAATTCGCGGTGCTGTGTCTGCATCCAGTGCATGGCCGGCGTGTCGAAGCCGACCTTGCGACGGTTGAGCACGAACTCCGGCGTCACGTCCGCCACTGCCTGCCGCAGGATCCACTTGCTCGCGCCGTTGCGGAGCTTGAGGCGAGACCCGCACCGGAACGCGAACGCGACGAGCGTCGGATCGGCGAGCGGGACGCGTGACTCGAGGCTGTTCGCCATGCTCATCCGGTCGTCCTGCTGGAACAACCCCGGAAGATACGCTTGCAGATCCCAGTGCATCACCTTGTCGAACGGATCGCGCGCGGGCGAGGCGTCGAGGGTCCGATCGAAGATCTCGCGCGCGCGGGCCCGGGAGACCAGCTCCGGCGTGATGTGCCTGCGCCAATCGCGCTCGGGGACCGTCGCGAAGTTGTCGAAGTAGCCGCGCCGCCAGTCGAAGAGGAAGCCGAAGTTGCCCGCCAGTCGGCGGAGGTTGCGCGTGTCGAGGATCTGCTTGAGCAGATTGCCACTCGCGGACGCCGGCGCGCTCGAATCGCGGCGGCGCAGCGAGCCGAAGCGCGTGAGCGCTTGCCTCGCGAGCGTGCCGCCCACGCGCGCCGGATGCGTGAGAGCGTAGCGGGCGTACCCGCCGAAGATCTCGTCGGCCGCCTGCCCACCGAGGCAGACCTTCACCTCGCGCGCCGCGAGGCGCGACACGTGGAACATCGGCAGCATCGCGGCCCCGATGACCGGCTGATCCTGGAAATACATCAGGCGCATCAGGTCTTCGGGGAAGCTCGCGCCGTCGAGCGTCGTGAGCTCCAGCGACAACCCGAGCGACCTGGCGGCGGCCTCCTGGTAAGGCCGCTCGTCGATCACGCCTTGGTTCGAGAAATGGACGCCGAAGCATCGCAGCGGCCGCCCGAGGCGCTGCGCGGTCGCCGCGATGGCGGTCGAGTCGATGCCGCCGCTGAAGAACGCTCCGACCGGCACGTCCGAGAGCAGCTGATCGCGCACGACACCGCCGAGCCGCTCGCGAAGCTCGTCGACCACCTGCGCCGGTGGGTCGAGGCGCTCGGAGAACTCGCGCACCTCCCAGTAGGTCCGCCGTTCCTCTCGTCGCGCGTCACGCCGCAGCCACTGACCCGGGCGGAGCTGCCGGACGCCGCGGAAGAACGTGCGGTCGAAGAGCGGCGCGTGGAAGTGCAGGTACTGATTGAGCGCCTCGGGATCCAGCTCGCGAACGATCTCGGGGCACTCGAGCAGCGCCTTGATCTCGCTCGCGAAACGCAGCGTCCGCCCGTCGTCGTGCAGGTAGAGCTGCTTCACGCCGAGGTGGTCGCGCGCCAGCAACAGGGCCCGCTCGTCGCGATTCCAGGCGGCGAACGCGAATATGCCCCGAACCCCCTCGAGCGCGTCGGGCCCCTCCAGCGCGAGCAGCTGGAGCAGCGTCTCGGTGTCGCTCGGCCCTCGGAAGCGCGCCCCTTTCGAGGCGAGACGCGCACGGTGCTCGGCGTGGTCGTAGAATTCGCCGTTGTACGCGAGCGTCCAATCGCCGTTCGGGGTCGACATCGGCTGCCGGCCCGTCTCCGAGAGGTCGACGATCGCGAGGCGCCGATGTCCGAGCCCCAGCGGCCCGTCGACGAAGAACCCCTCGCCATCCGGGCCGCGGTGCGCGAGGCGCCGGGTCATGCGGGCGAGCAGCGCGCGATCGACCGGCATCGAGAGATCGCCGTAGTGAAAGATGCCCGCGACGCCACACATGGCTCTAGCCCTCCGGTCGGACCGGCGCGCAACGGGGCGCGACCAGAATCTCGAGAGGACTACTGCCAGAAATCATGCCCATTCGGTTAGCTGACGGTGGACGAATTGGTAAAATCCTGAGCCTCGTCGCCCTCGGACATGCCGAGGGCCCCCAGCTCGACGGGAAGACCCGATCGAAGGCTCTGGATCGCGGCGAGCGACGCCGCCGTGGTCTCGTACGCGCGCTCCCAGTGCTCGCCGGCGCCCGCTCCGCCGCGGCACGCCGCGAGGAACGCGAGCAGCTCGCCGCCTTGCCCCTTGTCCTTGCCGGCATCGACCGTGCGCCGTCGTTCTCCGCTCCAGAGCTCGACGTCGCCCCATTGATCGACGAACGCCGTCTTGCCGCCGCCGAAGATCTCGAGCCGCTCGGGCGGCGCGGCGCGATCGCCGCCGGCGTCGTAGATCACCGTGGACAGCGATCCATTCTCGTGGCGCATCGTGATGGACACGCGGTCGTCGGTCGACTCGAGCCCGCCGACGCGGCCGACCGACTCGGCGTAGACCCTCACGGGCGCGCTGCCCACGAGCGCCGCGCACGTGTCGATGGCGTGACACGCCTCGCCGACGATTCGACCGCCGCCGACGGCCTCCTGCTGCGGCCACGCGGCCACGGGGATCGGCGGCACCGAGAAGCGGTGCGTGACCGTGAGCGGGCCGACGCCTCGGAAGAAGTCCTGGACGACCTTCGTTGCGGGCGCCCAACGCCGGTTGAATCCCACCATCACGACGGGCGAGGCGGCGCCGAGCTCGGCCACGACGGCGACGATTCGGCGGAGCTCGTCGAGTCGTATGCAGAGCGGCTTCTCGACGAATACGTGCTTGCCGGCCCTGAGCGCGGCGATCACGAGCTCGGCGTGGAGGTCGTGGCGCGTCGTGATGACGACGGCCTTCGTGGACGCGTCTTTCCAGACCTCCTCGACGTCGGTGGTCGCGTGGGCGAAGCCCATCTTCTCGCCGCCCAGCTGGGCGTTCACGCCGCGCGCGGTCGCGAGCAAACGCCACGACACTCCGCCGAGCTTGCGCAAGAGCGGCATCAGGACGAGCCGGGTATAGTTTCCCGCGCCGATCATGGAGATCCCGAGCTCGCCCGTCGCCGCGCTGCCGGCGCGAATCGAGGTCGTCCGGCGCGGCTTCTCGGGCTTCGTCGGGTACTGCAGGACGATCCCCGTGTACGGCTCGGAGCGCCCCGTCACGAGGTCGTACGCGTCGCTGGCGCGATCGATCGGGAATCGGTGGGTCGTGAGCTTCTCGACCGGCAGTCGACCAGCGGCGATCGTGTCGAGCACGGCCTCCATGTTCCGTTGCGCCGTCCACCGCACGAGCCCGAACGGGTAGTCGTGGCCGCGCTCTTCGTAGGCCTCGTCGCCGCGACCGGGGCCGAGCGAGCCGGAGACCGTGAACTGGAGCTCTTTGGCGAAGAACGGCGCGCGCGGGATGGCGAGCCCGGCGACGCCGACCAGCACGATCCGTCCGCGCACGCGCGTGACCTCGGCCGCGAGCTCGATCGGACCGTTGCTGTCGGTCGCGGCCGTGATCACGACCGCGTCGACCCCCAAGCCCGCGGTCAGCGCCTGCACCGCCGCGCGCCCATCGCCCACGACCGCGACGTCGGCGCCGAAGGCCGCGGCCTGCTCGACGCGCGCCGGATCGACGTCCACGCCGATCACGCGGCAGCCCTGCGCCTTGAGCAACGCGATCGCGATCTGACCGATGAGCCCCAGGCCGATGACGAGCACGCGCTCGCCGAGCGTGACCTGGGCCAGCCGCACCCCCTCGAGCGCGATCGATGCGACCGGCGTGTACGCGGCCTGCTCGAAGCTGACGGCTTCGGGAATCTTCGCGCAGAGGTTCGCCCCGACCGCGACGACCGACGCGTGCGGCGCCGCCATCGCGACGCGGTCACCGGGCTGGAACGCGTGCACTTCGCGTCCGCACTCGAGGACGATGCCGGCGGCCGAGTAGCCGAGGGGCATCGGCTCGTCGAGCTTCGCCAGCACCTGCTGCGCGGTCGTGACCAACCCCTCCGCCTTGACCTTCTGCAGCACCCGACGGACGTGGTCGGGGCGCTCGCGCGCCTTGCCGAGAAGGCTCTTCTTCGCGAGCTCGACGACGTATCGCTCGGTGCCGGCGGAGATGAGCGAGGCCATCGTCGCGACGACGAGCTGCGCGGGCGCCGCGACCGGATCGGGAACTTCGCGCACGAGCGTGTGGCCCTTGCGGACGTCTTGCAGGACTTGTTTCATACGCGTGGGCTCGCTGTGGGGAAGGGGCGTGGACGCGAGACTCAGCGCGCGACCACCGGCACTCCGGAGATGCGGACCTGACGGTCCGGCCCGGCGGCGATTGCCTTCTGCCCCAGCTTGGCTTCGGGCACCAGCACCGAGAGCTCCGCACGGATCGTTTCGACCGCCGCGGTCTGCATTACGAGGCGCTCCAAGCGCGCCACGGACTCTTGCATCTCGGTCGCGTCCTGGGGCGCGATCCGCGCGACCTTGATCTTCGGGTGGGCGGTCTCCGCCGCGGACTCGTCGTCGAGCACGAGCTCCTCGTAGAGCTTCTCGCCGGGCCGCGTGCCGGTGTACTCGATCGCGATGTCCACGTCGGGCTCCAGGCCCGAGAGCTGGATCATGTCGCGCGCGAGATCGGCGATCTTCACGGGCTGCCCCATGTCGAGGATGAAGATCTCGCCGCCCTTGCCCAGCGCGCTCGCCTGCAGCACGAGCTGCGAGGCTTCGGGGATCGTCATGAAGTAGCGCGTCATGTCGGGGTGGGTGACGAGCACTGGCCCGCCCGCCTCGATCTGTTCGCGGAAGAGCGGCACGACGCTTCCGTTGCTTCCGAGCACGTTGCCGAAGCGCACCGCGACGAAGCGCGTCTTGCTGCGCCCCGACAGCGACTGGACGTACATCTCGGCGACGCGCTTCGTCGTCCCCATCACCGACGTGGGCCGGACGGCCTTGTCGGTCGAGATCATCACGAAGGCCTCGGTCCCGAAGCGGTCGGCCGCGTCCGCGACCATCTTCGTGCCGAGGACGTTGTTCCTCACGGCTTCGCCCGGATTCGCCTCCATGAGGGGGACGTGCTTGTGCGCGGCCGCGTGATACACGACGTCGGGACGGGCGTCCTCGAACACCTGCTCGAGGCGCTGGGAGTCGCGGATGCTGCCGACGGCGAAGCGCAGGCCGACCTGCGGGAAGTCGCGTCGGAGCTCGCGCTCGAGGAAGAACAGCCCGTTCTCGTTGTGGTCGAAGACCGTGATCGTCGCCGGCTTGAAGCGCGCGATCTGGCGGATGAGCTCGCTGCCGATGCTGCCGGCCCCGCCCGTCACGAGCACGCGACGGCCGGCGAGGAAGCCGGAGATGCTCGTGGTGTCGAGCGAGACCGAGTCGCGCCTGAGAAGATCTTCGATCGCGATGTCACGCAGTTTCGAGATTCGCACCGAGCCATCCGCGAGCTGCTGGAGGCTCGGGATGGTCTGCAGCGTGAGCCCCAGATCGCGGCAGATCTCCAGGATCTCGCGGGTGCGGGGACCGGGCGCGGTGGGCATCGCGAGGATCGCCCGCGTGGCCCCGGAGTCGCTCATCACACGCTCGAGCGTGGAGCGGTCGATGCCGCCCGCGATGCGGACGCCATGGAGGAGCGCGCCACGCTTGTGCAGGTCGTCGTCGAGGACGCACGCGACGCTGAGCGCGCCGGAGCGATGGAGATCGCGGAGCAGCAACTCCCCGGCGTCGCCCGCGCCGAGCAGGATGACGGGCGTTCCCCCCTTCGCGGAGGTCCGAAACGCGGCGCGCCCTTCGAGCAGCAGCCGCACGATGAGGCGCAGGCCGCCCGTGCTCGCGAGGCAGAGGAGCCACTCGAGGATGTAGATCGAGCGAGGCAGCGCCAGCCGGTGAACGAAGAGGCCGACGACGACCACCCCGACCGATCCGAGCGTCGTCGCCCGCACGATCGACTTCAGCTCGGCCATGCCGGCGTAGCGCAGGATTCCGTGGAAGAGGCCGGCCTGCCAGAACGTCGCGACACGAACGAGCACCAGCAGCGGCAGGACCCGCCCGGCGAGCAGGAAATAGTCGCGAGGCACCGAACCGTCGAAGCGGAGGTACAGCGCGCCACCGAGCGACAAGATCCAAAGCGCAAGGTGAGCCGCAATGACCAGCGTGCGGCGTGCGAAACGCGACTGAATCATGGTCGTTTTCTCGGCAAGATACTCCCCCGTCGCCGCGACTCGCAAGGTGCCCGACCTCGAGGATCGGACGGGCTGTCGCAGGGAAAGTACGGCGCGTCGTGCATCGGACTAGGTGCCGGGCGACCGGACGCCATTCAACGTGCGCTCGGGAGCGTCCGACGCGGCCCGGGAGGGCGGTCCGAGCGTGCTCCGACCCGCGTGCGCCAACGGCGAGTTGACGGTGCCCCCCCGCTCGCGCTACAGCTGCCTCCGCGCGGTGAGGTAGCCAAGTGGTTAGGCAATGGTTTGCAAAACCATCATACGCGGGTTCGAATCCCGTCCTCACCTCCACGGTCGCGTGAGTCCTCGCGGGGCCGCCGCGCCCTGCTGACGACGTCGGGGGCGTAGCGGTCGGCCGAGCCATGACGGGCTCGCGCGTGCCGATCCCCCCGCAACGCGCCCGCGCGCTGGCAGGCTGCTCCGGTAGCAGGACCGGCGCTGCGAGCAGGCCCACGGCAACCTGCTCCTCGCGCGCGGCCACGCTCGTGTCGACGGCGCCGCTGCGCGAACGCGCGCGCAGCGGACGCGCCGCCGCTCACGCCCGGACGTTCGGGTACTGCGCGAGGTCGTGGTCGACCATCCGTCGCACCAGCTCCTTGAAGCCGACCTTCGGCGTCCAGTCGAGCACGGTGCGCGCCTTGGTCGCGTCGCCGAGCAGGAGGTCGACCTCCGCGGGGCGCAGGTAGCGCGGATCGGTCACTACGAACTCGCGCCAGTCGAGCCCCTTGTAGGCGAAGGCCTCCTCGAGGAACTCGCGGACGCTGTGCGTCTCGCCGGTGGCGATCACGTAGTCGTCGGCCTTGGGCTGCTGGAGGATGCGCCACATCGCGTCGACGTAGTCGGGCGTGTAGCCCCAGTCGCGCTTCGCATCGAGGTTGCCGAGCCGAAGCTCCTTGGCCTTGCCCTTGAGGATCGCGGCCAACCCGATGGTGATCTTGCGCGTCACGAAGTTCTCGCCGCGCCGCTCGCTCTCGTGGTTGAACAAGATGCCGTTCGACGCGTGAAAGCCGTGCCCCTCGCGGAAGTTGATCGTCGTCCAGTACGACGCCACCTTCGCGATCGCGTAGGGCGAGCGCGGGTGGAACGGCGTGCGCTCCGTCTGCGGCGTCTCCTGCACGAGCCCGAACATCTCCGACGACGACGCCTGGTAGAAGCGCGCCTTGCAGCCCACCTGGCTCATCGCGTCGAGCATGCGGAGCGTGCCGGTGCCCGTGACGTCGGTCGTGTACTCCGGCATCTCGAACGAGACGGCCACGTGGCTCTGCGCGGCGAGGTTGTACACCTCGTCGGGCATCACCTTCGCGAGCACGCGCAGCAGCGAGTTCTGGTCGATCAGGTCGCCGTAGTGCAGCTCGAGCTGCTCGCGGAAGTGGTCGATGCGCCACGTGTTGAACGAGCTGCTCCGGCGCACGAGGCCGTGGACTTCGTAGCCCTTCTGAAGGAGCAACTCCGCGAGGTAGCTGCCGTCCTGGCCCGTCACGCCGGTGATGAGGGCCTTCTTCTTCGCTGCCACGATCGACCTCCGAGTCTCAGGGTTGCGTGCGAGCGACCTTCTGCGCGCCCGCGGTCGGCGCCGACTCTCGCACCGCCGGCGGGCGCGAGCAATGTCATGATCGAGGCGAAGGAGGTCGCAGCCGCGCGCGTGGTCGGGCCCCAGCGCGCCATGCCCCCGCGTCCCTGGGGGCCGTGCGCGTTCGGGACCGCCTCGCACGCCCGCAGTCTGCTACGCCTCGCGCGTGCTCCCCGCGCTGACCCACGACGCGCTGCTCGCGAACCGCGTCCGCTACACCCAGCCGACGGTCGGCTACCGCGTGGCGGTCGAGGCGCCGCTGCTCGCGCACTTCGCCGCGACCGGCGCCTCGCGGCCGTTCGCGCACGTCGTGGACCTCGGCGCCGGCCCGGGCGCGATCGCGCTCATGCTCCTGGTCCAAGGCTGGGCTGCGCGCGCCACCGCGGTCGAGCCCGCGCCGCTGCACGCCGAGCTGGCGGCCAGGAACGCCCGCGACAACGCGCTCGAGGGTCGGCTCCGGGTCGTCTCGGCCGTGGCGGGGCGCGCGCTGGAGCAGGCCGTCGAGCCGGGCGACCTCGTCATCACCAACCCGCCCTATTTCGAGGCGTCCGAGGGGCCGGTGTCGCCGACGCCGGTCCGCGACGCGGCGCGCGCCTTCCTCGGCTCCACGATCGCCGACTTCGTCGATGCGGGCCGGCGGCTCCTCGCGCAGCGAGGGCGCTTCGTCGTGGCGTTCCCCGCCGCGCGCGTCACCGAGCTGCTCGAGCTGTTGGTGCGCGTCCAGCTCCACCCGAAGCGCCTGCGCTTCGTGCACCCGCGGCCCGGCCGCGAGGCGCAGGTCGCGTTCGTGGAGGCGAAGCCGGGGCGGCGTGGCGGCCTCGTCGTCGAGCCGCCGATGCACGTCAGGCTCGGCGGCGAGGCGTACGCCGCCGAGGTCGACGACGCTCTGCGCGGCCGCTGGCCGGCCCCGTCAGCGCGGCGGTAGCGGCGTGACACCGCCGCCGCCCGTCGCAGGCGGCAAGGGGAGGGGATCGGGCGTGAGGATGATCGTCCCCGGCCCGGTGGCCGTCGTCGTCGGCACGGGCGTCGTCCACGTCGGCGACGTCGTGAGCGTCGGCGCGGTCGTCGTCGTCCCGGTCGTGGTGGTCGACGTGGTCGGCTTCGGCTTCGGCGCGGGCCAGGTCCCGCCCGGGCGCGGCGCGACCTTGATCGTCGACTCGTACCGGAGCGGGAACCCGTCCGGCCGCGCGAAGAAGTGGAGGTTGAACTGCCCGGCCTGCTTGAACGCGTACGAGGCGGTGTAGCGGGACGCGCTCTCACCCTTCGCAGGCACCTCGACCGGCTTCGTCAACCCGGGGCCACTCACCAGGAAGTGCGCCTTGGGGTCGATGCCGGTCGGCGCGTGCGTCCCCTGCGCGGGGCCGTCGCCGATGGTCGCCACGAGCGTCTCCGCCTCGTCGACCGTCGCCTCGTCCTTGCCGTCGCCCATCTTCACGCTGACCGTGAACTTCGCGGCCACGCCCCCGGCGTCGCCGAGGATCGCGACCGTGCTGGGATCTTCGGCGATCTCGGCCTCCACGTCCTCGATCTCCTGTTCGAGCCCCATGTCGGGCGCGGACAGCCGCTTGGCGAGCTGCAGCAGCTTGAGCGCGCGCGCGAGATCCTTCTTCGCCTTCGCGTCGAGCGCCTCGCGCACGATGCGGTCCGAGGCCTGGCTGCGGATCTGGAAGGTGCGCGTCTCCCCAGGCGCCTTCTGCGCGAGCTGATCGGTGAGCTCGAGGACGTTGTCGCCCGGCGGATCGTCCCACTTCCTGGCGTCGAGGGCGGCCTGCGCACGCTGCAGCAGCTGGTCGATCTCCGCCTGCTTCGGCGACGTCGTCGGTTCCTTCGGTCCGAAGACGCCCATCCGGTAGGCGCCGATCCCCGCCGCGGAAACGGCAACGAGCGAGAGCAGCAGGGCGAGCGCGACGAGCCGACCGCGCCGGGGCAC
>CAIXWQ010001122.1 GCA_903923175.1 uncultured delta proteobacterium
GCCGAGGCCGCGCGCGAGGCAGGCGTCGCCGAGGACGTCGACGAAGAGACGCGCTACCGCCTCGCGTCGGCGCTCGCCGCCGGCGACGAGCTCGATCCCCGGCCGCCCTACGTGCGGATCAAGGGCTCGGGTCCGCTCGATCCCCCGGGCTTCGCCGTGCTGCGCGAGGTCGCCGCCGTTCGCGAGGCGGAGGCCGCGCGCCTCGGCGTGCCGCCCTTCAAGATCGTGGGCAACGACGTGCTCATCGAGCTCGCGCGTCGAAGGCCGCTCGCGGCCGAGGAGATCCGCGCGATCCGCGGGCTCGAGCGCGGCCGGGGCGCGGCGTGCGTGCGCGCCTTCGCCCAGGCCGTCGCGCGTGGGCTCGAGGTCGGAGCGATCCCGTCCGAGGAGCACGAGGCGTTCTTCGCGCGCAAGCCCGGGCCGCCGCGCGAGCAGATCGAGGCGCGCCGGGCCCGCGAGCAGCGGCTCACGGGCTGCCGCCGCGCGCTCGCCAAGGCCCGCGGGGTCGACGAGCAGGCGGTCTTGCCGGGCCACTGCGTGCAGGATCTCGCCGACCTCGCGCCGCTCGACCTGGAGGGGCTCGCGCGCGTCCCCGGGCTCGGAGCGCACCGGATCGCGCGCGACGGCGAGGCGCTCCTCGCGGCCTTGCGCGGCAATTGACGACGTTCGCGCCGCCGGCGGTTCAGCGCCCCGCCGAGATGCGCTAGATCCTTCGATCGATGGCCTCTCGCCTCGCCGGCTCGACTGCGTCGTGGGTCGCGCGCATCGCGCGCATCGCGCTCGTCGCGGCCGCTTCGCTCTGCGCGAGCGCCGCGCTCGGCGCGCTCGGTGGGTGCGGCGCGGCGCAGGCACGCACCTGCGAGGCGTCGTCGGCGTGCGGCGCGGGCGAGGCCTGCGTGCTCGGCCGCTGCTCCGGCGCCTCGTCGCCCGGACCGATCCAGGCCGACGCGCGCCGCTTCGTGCTCGAGGCCGAGACGCTCGTGTTCGTGACCAGCGGCGACGACGACGGGCGCGTGCGGGCGCCCTTCGTCGCCCTCGGGGCCGACGTCGGCGAGGGGGCGCGCATCCTCGTGAAGTTCCCGGCGCCGAAGTGGACGACGGACAAGCTCGTCCGCGCGTACCTGGTGCTCGATCGCGTGCAGGGGGCGCAGGCGGGGCCGGGCGACGTGAAGGTCCGCGCCGAGCGAATCCTCGAGCCGTGGTCGCTGCGCGGCGAGGTCGGCACGTCGTGGGCGAGCCCGCCTCGCAGCGAGTCGATGCCCGGCGCCGAGACCCTGGTGGCGCCGCGCGGCGGCGCGCCCGTTCGCGTCGACGTGACGCCGTACGCCGCCGAGCTCGCGCGCAAGGGGGGCACGTCGTGGGGGCTGCGCGTCGAGGCGCGCGGCGGTGGCTATGGCCTGCCGATCGCGACCGGCTTCGGCGCGACCGGCGCGCCGCCGCGGCTCGAAGTCTACGTCCAGCCCTAGGTCGTCGCCCGACGACGACCCCGCGCGGCGGCGCTTCGCGAGAGGCGGGTGGCGAATGCGGAGCACTCGGTACGTGCCGTGCAAGCGCCGCCGGCCGAGGGGCGAAGATGAACCAGAGGATGATGGCCGGCGTCGCGCTGCTGACCGCGAGCGCGTTCGTGCCCGCCTGCACGAGCCGGGTCACGGTGCCCGAGTACGCCGTGGTCGTGGAGATGAGCGATCCGAAGGGGGCCGCGTGCGCGAGGGACTGCACCCATCGCACGTACGCCATGGCCCAGGGCGAGGACGAGCAGGGGCGCGATCGGCGCGCCGTGTGGCAGGCGGGCTGCTTCGATCTCTGCCCGACCTCGCTCCACCACAACGGCGTCGACTGCCGGCAGTGGAGCGACGACCCGAACAAGGCCTGCGGCGCCGTGTCGCGCGTCGAGCTCCGGGATCGCTCGTGGATCGCAGCCGTGGCCGTCGGCGGCGTGGCGGTCCTCGCCGGCATCGTCTGGGCCCTCTCGGCGACCAGCTCGGGGCACGAGATCAAGTTCATGCAGTGACGGTCGCCCGCGCCCGCTCGCCGAGCGTGCCTCTGCGGCACGCCGTGCCGGCCGAGCACGGCCACCGCGTCGACCCTGCGCCGCGCCGATGGCGTCGCACGCGCGTGGCTACGGCTTCGGCGGCTTGATCCCGCCGCGGAGCGCGCGCTTCACCCCCTCCAGGATCGGGGGCCCCTCGGGCGCGCGCTTCGCGTCCCCGCCACAGGTCGGGCAGCGCGCGAGCGTCGCGCTCGGAAGCGCGAAGCCGCAGTGAGGGCACAGCTTGGGCCGATCTTCGGGGCGCGGCGCGAGGGGCATGCCGCCAAGTTGGGGCGCTCCGGGGCGTGCGCAAGCATCGACGCGGCGCGACGTCGGAGCGGGCGATCGCGGTCCACGCCCGGCGGCGAATTCCAGCCCATTGTCGCCCCGCGGATCCGTTCGTAACCGCTCCGGTCATGACCCAGCCCAGCGAGCCGAGCCAGCCGATCACGGGAGCGAGGGAAGTTCGTGCGCCGCGCGGCGACGAGCGCACCTGCAAGGGGTGGGTCCAGGAGGCCGCGCTCCGCATGCTGATGAACAACCTCGATCCCGAGGTCGCCGAGCGCCCGCAGGATCTCGTGGTCTACGGCGGCACCGGCAAGGCCGCGCGCAACTGGCCCGCGTACGACGTCATCGTGCGCGAGCTGCGCGCCCTCGGCGACGACGAGACGCTCCTCGTGCAGTCGGGCAAGGCGGTCGGCAAGTTCCGCACGCACAAGGACGCGCCGCGCGTGCTGATCGCGAACTCGAACCTGGTGCCCAAGTGGGCGACCTGGGACGAGTTCCGCAGGCTCGAGCAGCTCGGCCTCACGATGTACGGCCAGATGACCGCCGGCTCGTGGATCTACATCGGCACGCAGGGGATCCTGCAGGGGACCTACGAGACCTTCGTCGCCGCGCGGCAGGCCTTCGAGGCGCGCACGAAGCGGACTGCGCGCTGGGTGCTCACGGCCGGGCTCGGCGGCATGGGGGGCGCGCAGCCGCTCGCCGCGAAGATCGCGGGGCTCTCGTGCGTCGCGATCGAGATCGATCCCGCGCGCGTGCAGAAGCGCCTCGACGGCAAGTACCTCGACATCGAGTTCGACGCGCGCACGAGCCCGAGCTCGACGCTCGGCGACGTGCTCGAGCGCGCCGTGAAGGAGGCGATCGACTGCGCCGCGCGCGGCAAGCCGATCACGATCGGCATCGTCGCCAACGCCGCGCAGGCGTACCCGGAGCTGGTGCGTCGCGGGATCATCCCCGACCTCGTCACCGAGCAGACCAGCGCGCACGATCCGCTCAACGGCTACGTCCCGCCGGACATGCCGCTCGCCGACGCGGCCAGGCTGCGCACGTCGGACCCCGACGCGTACGTGCGCCGCGCCAAGGAGGGGATGCGCCACGAGGTCGAGGCGATGCTCGCGATGCAGATGGCGGGCGCCGAGACCTTCGACTACGGCAACAACCTGCGCGCCTACGCGCTCGAAGCCGGCTGCGCGAACGCGTTCGACTACCCGGGCTTCGTGCCGGCCTACATCCGCCCGCAGTTCTGCGTGGGGCGCGGGCCGTTCCGCTGGGTCGCGCTCTCGGGCGATCCGGCCGACATCGCCGTGACCGACGCGGAGATCCTGAAGGTGCTGCCGCACGACGAAGGGCTGCGCCGCTGGATCGAGGCCGCGCAGAAGCACGTGAAGTTCCAGGGCCTGCCGTCGCGCATCTGCTGGGTCGGCTACGGCGATCGCGCCAAGGTCGGCCTCGCGTTCAACGAGCTGGTGCGCACCGGCAAGGTGAAGGGGCCGATCGTCGTCGGCCGCGATCACCTCGACTGCGGCAGCGTCGCCTCGCCGAACCGCGAGACCGAGGCGATGAAGGACGGCTCCGACGCCATCGCCGACTGGGCGATCCTGAACGCGCTGATCAACACCGCGTCGGGCGCGTCGTGGGTGAGCTTCCACCACGGCGGCGGCGTCGGCATCGGCTACTCGCTCCACGCCGGCATGGTCGTGGTCGCCGACGGCACCGAGGACGCCGCGCGCCGGCTCGAGCGCGTGCTCACCAGCGATCCGGGGATGGGCGTCATCCGGCACGCCGACGCGGGCTACGAAGAGGCGATCGCGTGCGCCGCCGAGAAGGGCGTGCACGTGCCGCACGCGCGCTGAGATCGCGGCATCGCCCACCGATCACGCTCGTCGCACTCGGCCGCGTGCGCGCTCCGTAGGGGCGCGCCGGCGGGCTCGAATGTCGGCGCACGTGCGCGCCACGGAGATGATCGAGGCCCGACGGCGCGCGCGAGCGGGCCGCGGTCGCACGGAAGAGCCCGCGGGGGAGACCCGCGGCGAGGCGCCTCTGCGTCCCGACGACGGGCGCGGAGGCCGGCACGCCAACGCGCCTCGCGCGCTCGACCCACGCGCGGGAATTCGCCAGGAATGGAGGGATGAAGTGATGTCCCATGGAGCTCTCGGGGGGCTCGTCGCGCTCTTGCTCGGCGCCTGCGCCTGCGCCTGCGCCTGCGCCTCGACGCGCGGCGGCGAGGCCCGCGCGCCCGGCGACGCCCCGAAGGAGGAGGACTGCGCCGTGGCGTACCGCGAGGTCGACGCCCCCGGCGCCAGCGGCTCGAGGCGAGTCGCGTCGCTCCGCACCGTCGCGGCTTGCGACGAGGCGCAAGGTCGGACGCACGCCGCCATCGACCGCTGGTCGCAGGCCTTCGAAGCCGATCCGTCCGACGCGCCGGTCGCCGTGCACCTGGTCGGCTTGCTCCTCGCGCAGGGGCGCGCGCGCGAGGCCGCCTCGATCGCGGCGCGCGCGCTCGATCGTCACCCGGACGATCCCGAGCTGCTGATGGCGCACGCCGAGGCGCTCGCGCGCGACGGCGACGCCGCGGCGGCCGGGCACGCCTACGACCAGGCGGCGCGGCTCTACGCGGCGCGGGTCGAGCGCGACCCCGAGAACGCGCGGCTGCGCCTGGAGTACGGCCAGGCGCTCGCGCGCATGAAGCGCGATGCCAGCGCGGCGCACGAATTCCGCCTCGTGATCGCGCTGGAGGCCGCCGAGGGCGAGGTGCTGGCGAAGGCCGCGCGCGGCATCGGCGCGCTCGGCGACGATCGGGCGTGCATCGAGGCGGTCGACCGCGCGCTCGCCGTCGCCATCCGCGGCGAGCCACGTCGAGGCCGCGCGGCGCTGCTGCGCGC
>CAIXWQ010001123.1 GCA_903923175.1 uncultured delta proteobacterium
AGATGCTCGAGCGCGCGGCCTGAGCTGCGCGCTCGCGATCACGGCCGGCGTCGCCGCGACGCCGCCAGCCCGATCGCGACGCCGAACGCACCGAGCGCGAGGGTTCCCCCCGAGCCTCGGCGCGCCGGCGCGCTCGAGCAGCCGCCCGAGCCGTTCGTGTCGGACGTGATCAGGTCGACGTGGCCGCCGTCGCCGGACGCGCCGCCGTCGGGGTTCGAGCCCGCGTCCGGCAGCGCACCACCATCACTGCCGGAGCCGCCGTCACCGCCGGAACCCGCGTCCCCAGCCGTGCCGCCGTCGCTGGGCGCAGGCCCCGCGTCGCTGCCGGCGGGTCCGGGCGCGACCTCGATCCACGCTTCGATCACGTTGTCGGCGGGCCCGCCCTGGCTCGAGTCGGAGAACCACGCCGTCCCCTCCTCCACGAGGTTGAAGAACTCGTGGTACGAGCCCGGCGTCGTCGGCGCGTGGAACGAGAAGGTGAACTTGTAGCTGGCGCCGGGCGCGACGGTGCCGCTCACCACGTCGAGGCGATGGTCCGAGGGCCAGTCGCTCGCGACGAACGCGCTCGCGCGGTCACGCGGGTTCGACGTGGCGAGCTTGGTGTTCGAGTCCCACGCTTTGCCGCCCACGTTCTGCAGCGTGATGTCGGCGGCGACGGTCTGGCCGGCGGTCATCTTCAGCGACGTCGAGGCGAGCGGCCACGACTGGCTCACGTACTTGGCCGCGTAGTCGACGCCCGCGCCCGCGAGCTTCTGCAGATCGGCGAGCGTCCCCGCGTAGACGTCGTGATCGACGTTGCCCGAGATCCCCGCGATCGAGCCGGTGCTCGTGTACTGCCAGATCTTCCAGTCGCTCCACGCGTCGGGCGTGTTGGGGCACCCCGAGACGTACGCCGCGAGCCAGAGATCGTAGCCGACGAACTGGTTCGTGTCGGCGACGTTGTCCTGCCAGAAGTACTTGCCGGTGTAGATGATCGGCTTCTTGCCGGTCCCCTTCTCGACGACCGAGATCCAGGTGGCGATGTGCGCCGCGATCGTCGCGGCCGACTGCCCGCCGGTCGCCTCGACGTCGATCATCGCGGGGAGATCGCCCGCTCCGAGCTTGCCGATCTTGGCGACGACGGTGTTCGCCTGCGTGGTCGGATCCTGGCCGGGCTCGAAGAACTGGTAGGCGCCGCGCAGGACGCCGGCGGCCTTCATCGCGGGCCAGTTCGCGTCGAACGTCTTGTCCATGTAGCTGCCGTCGCTGATGCGCGCGTAGGCCCAGGCGCGCCCGGAGCCCTTCACCTGCGCCCAGTCGATCGTCCCCTGGAACTCGGACACGTCGATCCCTTCGACCGTCGGAGAGGCGTGGCAGACGACGACCGGGCTCACCGCCTCGCCGAGCGGCTCCCCCGCGTCGCCGACGCAGCCGGCCAGCGAGACCAGCGAGAGCGCGGCGAGCCTGGCGAGCGGCACGAGCGACGAGCGCGACGAGGAGCGGGGCATGCGCGGCAGTATTCCCTGCTGACTTTTCCGCGCAATCCGTCACATCCTGGTGACGCCGAAAGGCCGTCGCATCGGCGCATCGTCACGCCCACGTGACGCGCGCGCCGAGCTGGGTCAGAACAGCCGATGCCGATGCGCGTCCTCGTCGTCGACAACTACGACTCGTTCACCTTCAACCTCGTCCAGTACCTCGGCGAGCTCGGGGCGAGCTGCGACGTGGTCCGCAACGACGAGATCACCGTCGATGCGATCGAGGCCGCGCTCCCCGACAAGCTGCTGCTGTCGCCGGGCCCCTGCACGCCGGACGACGCCGGGATCTGCCTGGAGGCCATCCGCAGGCTCGCCGGCAAGCTGCCGATCTTCGGCGTCTGCCTCGGCCACCAGGCCATCGGCCAGGCCTTCGGTGGCCGGATCGTGCGCGCGCCCCGCCTGATGCACGGCAAGACGTCCGAGATCGAGCACATCGGCCACGGCGTCTTCGTCGGCCTGCCGAGCCCCATCGTCGCCACGCGCTACCACTCGCTGGTGATCGAGCCGGCCTCGCTCCCCGCCTGCCTCCACGTGACGGCGTGGACCGACGACGGCGTCCCCGGGACGCCGACCATCATGGGGGTCCGCCACCGTACCCTCGACGTCGAAGGGGTCCAGTTCCACCCGGAGTCGATCCTCACCGTTCGCGGCAAGGAATTGCTCCGCAATTGGCTGTACGGCGCGCCCGAAACGCTCGCGGCGGAGTAATCTCGGAGCGATGGCCCGCGGGCGAGTGCTCATCGTTGACGACGAGGCGAACGCTCGCACGGCGCTCTCCGAGCTGCTGCGCGAGGAGGGGTTCGTCACCGAGACGGCCGCAGACGGCTTCAAGGCCCTCGGCAAGGTGGGCGAGTTCCACCCCGAGGTGATCCTCACCGACCTCAAGATGCCGGGGCTCGACGGCATCGGGTTGATGGAGAAGGTGAAGGTCGCCGCCCCCGAGGCGGTGGTGGTCGTGATGACCGCCTACGGCTCGATCGCGAACGCCGTCGAGGCAGTGAAGCGCGGCGCCGAGAACTACCTGACCAAGCCGCTCGACGACACCGACGCGCTGGTCGCCATCCTGAACAAGGCCGTCGAGAAGGCGCGCCTGCTCCAGGAGACGCGGCGCCTGCGCGATCGGCTCCGCGAGCGCAACGCGTTCGGGCACATCGTGGGCGAGCACCCGGCGATGAAGAAGCTGCTCGATCTCGTCTCCCAGGTCGGCCCTTCGCGCGCCAGCGTGCTGATCGTCGGCGAGAGCGGCACCGGCAAGGAGCTCGTCGCCGAGGCCATCCACCGCCACTCGCCCCGCGAGGGGAAGCCCTTCGTGCGCCTCAACTGCGCGGCGCTCGCCGAGTCGCTCCTCGAGAGCGAGCTGTTCGGCCACGAGAAGGGGGCCTTCACCGGCGCCATCGGCCGCCGCGAAGGGCGCTTCAAGCAGGCCGACGGCGGCACGCTCTTCCTCGACGAGGTGAGCGAGATCCCGATGTCGCTGCAGGTGAAGCTCCTTCGCTTCCTGCAGACGCGCGAGTTCGAACGCGTCGGCGGCAACGAGAGCCTGCGCGTCGACGTGCGCATCCTCGCCGCCACCAACCGCGAGCTCAAGGAGCGCATCGCGGAGGGGAAATTCCGCGAGGACCTCTTCTACCGCCTCAACGTGGTGACGGTGGAGATCCCGCCCCTGCGCACGCGCGCGACCGACATCCCCGGCCTCGCCATGTTCTTCCTCCGCAAGTACGCGCAGGAGAACGGCAAGGCCATCGAGGGGTTCGACGAGCGCGCGCTGGAGGCGCTGGCCCGCTACCGCTTCCCGGGCAACGTGCGCGAGCTCGAGAACATCGTCGAGCGCGCGGTGGTGCTCGGCGACGGCACGCGCATCGAGCCGCGCCACCTGCCGTCGGCCATCGCGCCCGACGAGGTCGAGCCCTCGCGGCTGCTGCCGATCCCCGGCGCCACGATCTACGATCTCGAGAAGTTCGCGATCCTCACGACGCTCGAGGCGCTCGGCGGCTCGACCTCGCGCGCGGCCACCGTGCTCGGCATCTCCGCGCGCAAGATCCAGTACAAGCTCCACGAGTACCAGACCGGCCGTCGCAGCAAGGGCGACGAGACCGACGGCGAAGGGGACCTGCGGTGAGCGACGCGAGCCGCCCGATCATTGAGATCGCCGGGCTGCGCAAGACGTACCGGGTCGGCTTCTTCATGCGCCCCGTCGAGGCGGTGAAGGGGATCTCCTTCGAAGTGAAGGAGGGCGAGATCGTCGGCCTCATCGGGCCGAACGGCTCCGGCAAGACCACCACCATCAAGGTGCTGCTCGGCCTCTGCGCGCCGACGGCGGGGACCGCGAAGCTCTTCGGCCTCGACGCGGGCGAGCGGCGCGCGCGCGAGAACGTCGGCTTCCTCCCCGAGAACCCCTACGTCTACCCGTACCTGACGCCGCGCGAGTTCATCGAGCTGTGCGCGCGGCTTTCGTCGGTCGACTCGTCGAAGCGCGCCAAGCGCGTCGACGAGGTGATGGCCCGCACCGGCATCGCGTGGGCCGCCGATCGGCGGGTCGGCAGCCTCTCGAAGGGGATGCTGCAGCGCACCGGCCTCGCCGCGGCGCTCGTCGCCGATCCGCAGCTGCTCGTGCTCGACGAGCCGATGAGCGGGCTCGATCCGCTCGGCCGGCGCGAGGTGCGCGATCTCATCTTCGAGGAGCGGCGCCTCGGGCGCACCGTGCTGTTCTCCTCGCACGTGCTCGGCGACGTCGAGGCGCTCTGCGATCGCGTGATCATCCTGCGCAAGGGCGAGATCCTCGTCTCCGGCGTGATCAACGAGCTCGTGCGCCGCTCGGCCAAGCTCACCGAGCTCACGCTGCGCGCGGCGACCGACGCGACGCGCGCGGCGATCGCGGGCTCGGCGCGGATCGTGCGCTCGGTGGGCGACGAGCTCGTGCTGGAGGTCGAGGGCGACGAGACGCTGCACGAGGTCATCGAGCGCGCGATCGCGACCGGCGCGCGCGTGGCCTCGGCGGTGCCCAAGAAGGACTCGCTCGAAGACCTCTTCGTGCGTCAGGCGCTGCGCAGCGGCGACGACGTGCCGGACGCGCAGGCGGCGGGGCCGAACGACCTCGCCTGAGCGCGTTCAGATCTCGAAGTCGAAGATCGGATCGTCGGTCGGCGGCCCACCGCCCGGGCTCATGCGCATCTCCGGCGGCTTGAGCGCGACGCGCGCGTAGGCCGGGACGCTGCGCGTGACGAAGAGCGAGCCGCCGATCACGCACCCCTTGCCGAGCACCGTCTCGCCGCCGAGCACCGTCGCGTTCGCGTAGATGGTGACGTCGTCCTCGACCGTCGGATGGCGCTTGGCCTTGCGGATCACGCGGCCGACCGCGTCGCGCGGGAGCGAGAGGGCGCCGAGCGTGACGCCTTGGTACAGCCGCACGCCGGCGCCGATCTTGGTCGTCTCGCCGATCACGACGCCGGTCGCGTGGTCGATGAAGAAGCGCTCGCCGATCACGGCGCCCGGGTGGATGTCGGCGCCCGATCGGGCGTGCGCCCACTCGGTCATGATCCGCGGCATCAGCGGCACGTCGAGCGCGTGCAGCTCGTGCGCGAGCCGCTGCACCGAGACGGCGAGCATGCCGGGGTAGGCGAGGATGATCTCGTCGACGTTCAGCGCCGCCGGGTCGCCGTCGAACGCCGCCTGCATGTCGGTGATCAGCACCGCGCGCACGGCGGGGAGCCGCTCGAGGAACCGCGTGGCGATGCTCCACGCGGTGCGCCGACACGTCGGCACGTCGGTCGAGCCCTGCACCTCCGCGGTGGAGCAGAGACACGCCTCGATCTGCCGCGCGAGCTTCTCGCGGATGGTCGAGATCAGCACGCCTGCGTGGAACGCGACGTTCTCGTCGGTGAGGTCCTGCCGGCCGAAGTAGCCCGGGTAGACGAGCTGCATGAGCAGCTGGAGCGTCTCGACGATCTCGTCGCGCGAGGGGAGGAAGTGACGGTTGACGTGACTGCCGCGCGCGCTCGATCGGTAGCTCGCGAGGAGCCCCGAGACGAGCGTCGCGAGGTCCGCGTCCGGGTGCTTCGAGTCGTGCGCGCTCACGGTGCCGCCTTCGAGATCTCGCCGGACAGGGCCATGTGTCCTCGCTTGGATGCGCGCCCCCGCGCGCGGGCTCCAAGCGTGGATGTTAGCGCCGACGGGCGCCTGGTGGCCGACCTTCGCCGATCGCGGTCACCGCCCGGACCACTTCGGCGTGCGCTTCTCGAGGAAGGCCATGAGCCCCTCGCGCGCGTCGTCGGTGCCGAGCAACGCGCCGAGGCGGTCACGGAGCATCGGGAGCGCGTCGGCGAGCGTGCGCGCGTCCTGATCGGCGAGCGCGGCCAGCCCGTGCCGGACGGCGAGCGGCGCCTTGCCGGCGAGCTTCTCGCAGAGGGCGTCGACCGCCGCCTCGAGCTGCTCGGGCGCCACGGCCTGGTTGAGCAGCCCGAGCGTCGCGGCTTCCTCGGCGGAGAGCCGCTCGCCGAGCACCATCATCGCCGTGAGCTTCCGACGCGGCACCAGCCGATCGAGCACCGCCATGATCATCATCGGGAAGAGCCCGACGTCGACCTCGGGGGTGCCGAGCTGCGCCGACGTCGAGGCGATCGCGAACGTCGACGCCGCCACGAGCCCGAGCCCGCCGCCCATCGCGTGCCCGTTGACCTTCGCCACGATCGGCTTCGGCGTGCGGCTCATCGCCTCGAGCAGCGCGGCGTAGTCGCCCCCGTCCTCGACGCCCGCGGCGCTCTTGAACGGCGGCAGGGCGCCGTCGTCCGCGCCGCTCGTCATCTGCGCGAAGTCGCCCCCGGCGCAGAAGGCCTTGCCGGCGCCGGTGATCACGATGGCACGAATGGCAGCATCGTTCGCGGCGTCGTCGAGCGCGTAGCGGAGCTCGTTGATCATCTCCGGCCCGATGGCGTTGCGTCGCTCAGGGCGGTTCAGCGTCAGCAGCAGCACCTCGGCGGGCCCAGCGGCCTTGCGCGCCGCGATCAGCGTGCGGAAGTTCCGATCGCTCATGACGGGCTCCCCCTGCTCACTGCGGGTCCGGCAGCCCGAGGATCTTGCGCGCCTCGTCCACCGTGGCGGGGCGCCGCCCGATGTCGCGGACCATGCGCACCGCCGTCTCGACGAGCTCGCCGTTCGACTGCGCGATCTTGCCGCCCGGCAGGTAGAAGTTGTCCTCGAGGCCGCAGCGGATGTTGCCGCCGAGCACGAGCGCCGTGGCGATCATGCGCCACTGCGGGCGCGAGATCCCGATGACCTCCCACTCGGAGCCGGCCGGGATGAGCTTCGCCTGGAGCTGCAGCGACTCGACCGTCGGCGCGATGCCGCCGAGCACGTTCGTGATGAACGAGAACTGCAGCGGCGCCTTGAGCAGCCCCATGTCGATGAGCGGCCAGATGCCGTGCGTGTGCCCGCTGTCGAAGCACTCGAGCTCGGGGCGCACGTTGGCCTCGTTCATCACCTTGAGCAGCTTGATGATCTTCTCGTAGGTGTTGGGGAACACCATGTCGAACACGAAGCTCTTCCGCTTCTCGGAGTACTTCGCGTAGTTCATCGTGCCCATGTTGAGCGCCGCGATCTCGGGCTTGCTCTCCTTGATGTACGTGCACTGATCCGAGACGTCCTCGAGGATCGTGCCCGTGGAGAAGTTCAGGATGATCGGCGAGCGCGCGCGGCACTCCTGCTTGATCTTCGCGAACACCGCCGGGCTGAAGGTCGGCGAGCCGTCGTCGTTGCGCGCGTGGATGTGCACCACCGCCGCCCCCGCCTCGTAGGCGCGCCGCGCCTCCTCGCCGATCTCGGCGGGCGTGTACGGGATGTTCTTGCACTGGTCGCGGTTCGCGAGCACGCCGGTCAGCGCGCAGGTGACGACGCAGATCTCGCGCGGCTCGTGGTTCGGCATCTCGAGCTTCGAGAGGCCTTTCGTCGGATCGCTCATGGTGTGCCTCGTGAAGTTGCGAATACCCACAGAACAGGCGCGCGGCCGCGAGGACGCGATGCGCTCGCGCCCCGCCGATCCCCCGTGAAACCTCGCGCCTTCGTGCCTTCGTGCTCAGTCGCCGCCTGAAAGCGGAGGATCAGTCGTCGTCGTTCGATGCGCGCTTCTTCGTCCGCTCGCCCGTCGACTCGCCCTCGACCTCGGTGCGCACCCACTTGGCGAGCTTGTCGAGCAGCCCGAGCAGCTGCAGCAGCTCCTGGGGCTCGAGCGCCTGCTGGATGGCGTGGCGGAAGATGGAGAACGGCTCGAAATTCAGGCCGCGCGCGAGCTTCTGCCCCTTGTCGGTGAGCTGGATGTGGACGACGCGGCGGTCCTCGGCGCTGCGCTTGCGATCGACGAGGCCTTCGCGCTCCATCCGATCGACGATGCCGGTCACCGTGCTGTTCTGGGCGCGGATGCGATCGGAGAGCTCCGAGAGCGAGAGGTCGCCGAGCTCGTCGAGGATCTTCACCACCGTGAGCTGCGGCCCCGTGAGACCGACCTTCGCGGCCTGGTCCTTCGTGAGGCGACGCGACTCCGTGTACAGGTAGATGATCGCCTCGGCGATCCGATCGACCTGCTCTTTGAGGACTTCCGGGATTCGGGACAAGCGCACTCCGACCGCGCCCCACCGGCGGCGCGGAAGAAAACTTCGCACACGAAACATCGCCGGGCAAGCGGCGTCAATCCCCCTCCGTTTCACCACGCGCCCGCCCGCGGGCCTGTGGCGACGCGCGCGGCTTCGCGGCTACCCTCGCGCTCGATGCGCAGCCCTTCACTCCTTCCGCTCCTCCCGCTCGTCGCGTGCTTCATCGCCCCCGCGCTCGCCCTCGGCTGCGGCAAGAAGGCCGAGCCGGAGAAGGGCGCCGCTTCCGAGAAGGCCGAGAAGGCCGAGAAGGGCGACAAGAAGAAGGACGACGAGTCCGACGACAAGGCCGGCAAGAAGAAGAAGAAGCCCAAGGGCGACGACGACAAGGGCGACGACAAGGGCGACGACAAGCCGAAGGCGGCCGCGGGCAGCGGCTGCAAGGCCCCCGACACCGAGCTCAAGGGCGACTTCACGATCACCAAGGGGTGCACGCTCAAGCTCGAGAGCTACATCGCCATCAACGACGGCGCGGTGCTCACGATCGAGCCCGGCGCGACGATCCAGTTCGGCCCCGACTCGTACATCGAGGTCGTGTACGGCCGCCTCGTCGCCAAGGGGACCGACGTCGAGCCGATCGTCTTCACCTCGTCGAACAAGGATCCCGCCGCCGGCGACTGGCCGGGGCTCTTCATCGCCGACAAGGCGATGAGCGGCAACGTGCTCGACAAGGTCGTCATCGAGTACGCCGGGCGCGACGCGCACGGCAGCCACGGCGCGCTCACGCTCGAAGGCGCGGTGCGCGGCGGGCGCGTCTCGGTCACCAACAGCAAGTTCAAGGACGTCAAGACCACCGGCGTCTGGGGCGACCACGACGACGCCGCCTTCGCGAGGTTCGAGGGGAACACCTTCGTGAAGATGGGCGACTCGGCGATCGAGGTGCCGTCGATGGTGCTCGGCTCGGTCGGCAAGAACGACTGGGGCGGGCACGTGATCCGCAGCGGCGGCGACGTGACGGCCTCGATCGCATGGCCGAAGGTCGACGTGCCGATCGTGATCAACAGGGCGATCGGCGTGCGCGGCGTGAAGGACGCGGCGATCCTCACCCTCGCCGACAAGAGCGTGCTCAAGTTCGGCCCCGAGGCGTACATCGAGGTCGGGCTCGAGAACGGCAGCGGCCTGGTCGCGAAGGGCTGCACGTTCACGTCGGCCAACGCCACCGCGGCGGCCGGCGACTGGCCGGGCCTGTTCTTCGGCGAGAAGACCACGGGCACGACCCTCGACGGCGGCAGCGTCGAGTACGCCGGCCGCGACGCGCACGGCGCGCACGCCGCGATGACCTACGAGAGCCCCGCCAAGAAGGTCGCCAACGCCAAGGTCACCGGCGTGACGTTCAAGAAGAACCTCAACTCGGCGTTCTTCTCCGACGACGCCGACTGCGGCCCCAACGTCGAGAAGGCCAGCGGCAACACCGCCGACGGGCCGCTCTGCAACAAGAAGGAGTAGCCGCGTCGGGCGCGCCCGCGATGGCGCGAACGTGGGCGTCATCGCATGAGCAGCCGTGGCGCTCTCCCGCCCGGCGGAGCCTCCATGCGACGCCTAGCTCGGCTGCTCTCGGTTCCTCTCGTGCTCGCGCTCGCGCCCGCCTGCTGCACCCGCCCGCCGACGCCCACGCATGAGCACGCGCGCCTGGCCGAGGTCGCCTCGGCGCACGAGGTCGAGCCCCTCACCGCGGGCGCGACCTGCCGCTTCCCCGCGCGGCTCGATCACGACGTGGTGATCGCGCACGGCTGCGTGGCGGACGTGCCCCGGAGCACGTACGTCGAGAGCGGCCACGTGCTGACGCTGGAGCCAGGCGTGACGCTCCGCTTCGCGCGCGACACGTTCCTCGAGCTCGGCCACCGCGGCTCGCGAGTGGTGGCGCGCGGCACCACGGAGGCGCCTGTCGTGCTGACCTCCGCCGCCGCCGACAAGCGCCCGGGCGACTGGGTCGGCCTCGTGATCGGCGATGACGTGGCGGAGCCCGGCACGACGCTCGAGCACGTGGTGCTGGAGTACGCGGGGAGCGCCGCGCACGGCGGGCGGGGCGCGATCACCGTCTTCGCGCCGTTCGAGGCGGGGCGCGTGTCGATCCGCGACACGACGCTGCGCAAGAACGCGCAGCGCGCGATCGACGATCCGCACCCGCGCGCGCGCTTCGGCGCGTTCGAGCGGAGCGTGGTCCGCGAGAACGAGCGCGGGATGCGCGTGGCGCCGCAGACCTACGCCTCCTTCGGCGAGGGGAACGCGTTCGACGACGAGGTGGAGCTGCTCGGCGGCGTCGTCGAGCTCGGCGGCCGCTTCGCCGCGACGCGCGGTCGGATCCGCGTCGACGCGCCGCTCGAGGTGCAAGGGGGTCAGGCGCTGGCGGAGCTGGTGATCGCGCCCGGCGCGACGCTCGCGTTCGCGCGGCACGCGTGGCTCGAGGTCGGCACCCGCGGGCCCGCCGCGCTCGTCGCGGACGGCGTCGTGCTCACCAGCGCCGCGCCCGAGCCCGCGCGAGGTGACTGGGTCGGCGTGGTCATCGGCGAGCAGGCGCGACGCTCGCGCATCAGCCGCTCGACGATCGAATACGCGGGCGAGGCCGAGCACGGGGGCGACGGCGCGATCACCTTCGTGGGCGGGCGCACGTGGCTCGGGCTCGACGTCGCCCTCTGGTCGATCGCGTTCCACGACATCCAGCAGGCGCACGTCTCGGCCAACGGCGAGGGGTGCGAGAAGGCGCTCGACCCGAGGGCCGCGTTCGGCTGGGAATTCGGCGTGGATTTCTGTCACTGACCACGCGCGCGCGTCAGTCGATCCCGCCGCGCGCGAGCCGGCGCACGAGGGCGACGGGCGCCTCGTCGCTGCGCGCGCGGGCGTAGGCGGCCTTCGACTTCCGGCACCCCTCGCGCAGCGCGACCACCAGCGCCTCGAGGCGCTGCACGTACGCGGTGCGCGCGCCGACGTCGAAGGTGACGTCGACGGCCGCGCCCGTCTCCGCGTCGACCAGCTCGAGATCGCCGTCCCAGGGCGGATCGACGTCCTCCTCGGCGAGGATCTGCAGGAACCGCACGTCGTGCCCGCTCGCGCGCGCGCGGGCGAGCGCGCGAGGCCACGCGTCGAGATCGCCGGAGGGGTCGAGCGCGTCGCTCACGACGAGGAGCACGCCGGGGCGCCCCGCGCGCGAGAGCAGCTCGGCCATCGCGGCGTCGGGGGGCTTCGGCGCCTCGCGCTCGGGGTCGGCGCGCAGGTCCTCGAGCTTGCGTCGCAGCGCACCGTACTGGCCGCGGCCGCGCTTGGCGGGGCCGAGCTCGACGCCGCGGGCGCCGAAGGTGGCGATCTGCGCGCGCGCGCCGTCGGCGAGCGAGACATACGCGGCCGCCGCGGCCACGCGCCGCGCGAGCAGCAGCTTCGAGGGGGTGCCGACGGCCATCGACCGCGAGACGTCGACGGCGATGCGCACCGCCGACTCCTCCTCGGCACGGAAGCGCTTGATGACCGTCTGATCGCTGCGCGCGAGCACGTTCCAGTCGAGCCGACGGAGATCGTCGCCGGGAGCGTAACCGCGGTGGTCGACGAACTCGGGCGACTGGCCGCGCCGGCGCGAGGCGATCGAGCCCTGCGCGTCGGTCGCCGCGCGCAGCGCGAGGTGGCGCCTCAGCCGATCGAGCTCGGCGAGCTCGGCCGCGCCGAGCAGCTCGGCGTCGGCGTCCTGCTCCGCGTCGGAGAGCTCGCGTTCGGAGAACGGCGCGTCGTCCACGCGGGGGAGTATCGCATGCGGACGAGCCGGCGCGAGGCGCGAGGGGCTCGCGTCCGCCGACGCGAACGCCCCGCATCGCCCTACTCTGCTTCCTGCAACGGCCGCTGCGGCTCCGACTCCGGCCGCGCCTCGTGCGCAAAGACGAGCGTGCCCGCGTCCTCGAAGACGACGCGCCACGCGCGGCTGTACCAGAGGTGCCTGCGCAGGTGGCGCGAGCCGCGGTGGCTCCGCGCGACGAGCACCGTGTCGAACCCCTCCTGCTGCACCCACGCTTCGAAGCGCGCGGGATCGGCGAGCGCGGCGTAGTACCGCTCGGTGTAGGCGTCGGGGTAGACGATCGGCGCGCGCGCATCGATCACGACACCGCCGGGCCAGCGGGCGTAGATGAGATACGCGCCGTGGTTGAACGTGTGGAAGAGCGTGGCGGTCGGCCGGTGCTCGCGCAGCCACTCGACCGCGGCGACCGGCTGCTTGCGGAAGTCGAAGCCGCCGAGCTCGGCGCCGACGCCCGCCTCGGCCACGTCGAGCGCGAGCACGCCGACGAGCACCGCCGCCGTCGAGCCGGCGATCGCCCAGCGGACGAGGCCGCGCGCGCGGCCGAGCCCGGCGTCGAAGAGCGCCGCGCAGCCGCCGATCGCCCACGGCATGGCCGCGAGCAGCGGCAGCACGACGAAGCGGACCCACCGCAGCGCGGGGATGGCGAGCAGTACGACGAGCGCGAGGTCGGCGAGGCGCGCCCTGCGCTGGCGGACGAGCCAGGCGAGCCCCGCGATGGCGAGCGCCGCGGCGCCGAGCGCGAACAGCGGCCGGGCGTTGCCGGACTTCCGATAGAACGAGAGGGGTGACTGCACCTCGAGCACGTGGTCGAGGAACGCGCGCCCGCTCGCGTTCGCGAGCACGTTGCGGAGCGTCCCGCGCGCGAGGAGCTCGCAGACGAGCACCGTCGCGGCCGCGACGGCGAGATCGAGCGCG
>CAIXWQ010001124.1 GCA_903923175.1 uncultured delta proteobacterium
GCCCGCGCTGGTCGACAGCGACTTCGTCACGGGGACGCGCGGCCGCGCGTTTCCGCCGGGCGTCGGGCTGCCAGGGCGCGTCTGGGCCACGGGCCAGCCGGTCTGGATCGCCGACGTCGCCGAGGACGCGACGTTCAAGCGCCAGGGGAAGGCGAGCCGGCTGGGGCTGCGCGGGAGCGTCGCCTTCCCCGTGCACTTCGCCGGGCACTTCACCGGCGCGCTGGTGTTCTTCCAGCAAGCCCGCTCCGAGCGCACCGACGAGTCCGTGGAGATCTTCGCCGACGTCGGCGCCCAGGTCGGCGTCTTCCTCGAGCGCGTGCGGATGAGCGACGCGCTCGTGCGGCAGGCGCGCGAGATCCTCGAGCTCTCGACGCCGATCCTCCCGATCGCCGAGCGGGTGCTCGCGGTCCCGGTGATCGGCGCGCTCGACTCGGCACGCGCCGCGCAGCTGCTCGAGCGCCTCCTCGCGCGCATCGAGAGCTCGCAGGCGCGGCTCGTGCTCCTCGATCTCACGGGCGTGGCCGCGATCGACACCTTCATCGCACGATCGCTGCTCGACATCGTGGACGCCGCGCGGCTGCTCGGCGCCCGCGTCGTGCTCACCGGGGTGCGCCCGGCCATCGCGCAGACGCTGGTCCGGCTGGGCGTGCCGATCGGCGCCGACATGGCCTACGCGACGCTCGCCGAGGGGGTCCGACGGGCGCTGGAGCCGGGGGTCCTCGCGGCCTCGAGGACCCGGCGCGAGGGGTGACGCCGCGGCGCGCGGCATTGGCCGCGAACGGCACCGTGCGCTAACAGTCGAACGCCAACGGATCTCGGTCATCCAACCGTCGGGTCGGGGAAACGTCCCGCCCTTGGTCTGTTCCAGAGGAGTCATCGGCATGTGCGGCATCGTCGGCTACATCGGTCCCCGTTCCTGCGCTTCCATCCTCGTCGACGGGCTGCGCAAGCTCGAGTACCGCGGCTATGACTCGGCCGGGCTCGCGATCCTCGACACGCGCGCCATGAGCGCCGGAGAGCCCGCGAAGCTCAACGTCGTGCGCGCCGTCGGCAAGCTCTCGCACCTCGACGACGCCCTGCGCGAGCATCCGCTCGTCGGCAGCGTCGGCATCGGCCATACGCGCTGGGCGACCCACGGGCGCCCGACCGAGGCGAACGCGCACCCGCACCTCGTCGGCGAGGTCGCGGTCGTGCACAACGGCATCCTCGAGAACCACGTCGAGCTGCGCCAGGACCTCATCGCCCGCGGTCGCAAGTTCTCCTCCGAGACCGACACCGAGATCGCCGCCCACCTGATCGACATCGAGCTCGCCAACGGCGCGAAGACCCTGCTCGAGGCGACCAAGAACGCGCTCTCGCACGTGCGCGGCGCCTACGCGATCGCGGTCGTGTCGCGCAAGGAGCCCGACGTGGTCGTCGTGGCGAAGAGCTTCAGCCCGCTCGTCGTGGGCATCGGCGAGGGGGAGACGTTCGCCGCGAGCGACGTGCCTGCCCTGCTCGCGCACACCCGCGACATCATCTTCCTCGAGGACGGCGACATCGCCGAGCTGCGCGCCGGCGGCGCGAAGATCGAGCGGCTGCTGGTGCACGGCGACGGCGCCCCCGAGCGCTTCACCGTCACGCCCGTCGTGCGCACGCCGAAGCGCGTGGACTGGTCGCCCTCGCAGGCCGAGAAGCAGGGCTACAAGCACTTCATGCTCAAGGAGATCTTCGAGCAGCCGGCCGCGATCGAGAACACGCTCCGTGGGCGCGTCGTGCTCGAGACCTCGGACGTCGACGGCACCGAGATCGGGCTCTCCGAGGAGGCCGTGAAGAAGATCCGCCGCGTCGTGCTGCTCGCGTGCGGCACGAGCCACCACTCGGCGATCGCCGGCCGCAACTGGATCGAGTCGATCGCGAAGCTCCCTGCGCAGGTCGAGCTCGCGAGCGAATTCCGCTACCGCGACGCGATCATCGGCGAGGGGGATCTGGTCGTCGCGGTGTCGCAGTCCGGCGAGACGGCCGACACGCTGGCCGCCGTGCGCGACGCCAAGCGCCAGGGCGCGACGATCCTCGCCATCGCCAACGTCGTCGGCAGCGCCATCCCGCGCGCCTCCGACGCCGCGCTCTACACCCACGCCGGCCCGGAGATCGGCGTCGCGTCGACGAAGTGCTTCACCGCGCAGCTCGCCGCGCTGCTGCTCCTCTCGATCTGGCTCGGCCGCCGCCGCGGCTCGCTCCCCGAGGCGCGCGCGCAGCAGCTGCTCCAGGGGCTCGTCGAGATGCCGTCGCACATGCGCGAGGTGCTGGAGCACGCCGAGATCTGCCAGAAGGTCGCGCGGCGCCAGATCTACACGCCCGAGGCGCGCGACTGCCTGTTCCTCGGCCGCGGGCTCTCCTACCCGATCGCGCTCGAGGGCGCCCTCAAGCTCAAGGAGATCTCGTACGTGCACGCCGAGGGGTACGCGGCGGGCGAGATGAAGCACGGGCCGATCGCGCTCATCGACTCGCAGATGCCGGTCATCGTCGTCGCGCCGAAGGACCAGCACTACGAGAAGATCGCCTCCAACGTGCAGGAGGTGTGCGCGCGCGACGGCCGCGTGATCGCCGTCGTGACCAAGGGCGACACGTCGATCGCCGCGGTGGCGCAGGACGTGATCGAGGTGCCGGACGCGGACCCCGATCTCACGCCGTTCCTCACCGTGCTGCCGCTCCAGCTGCTCTCGTACTACGCGGCCGATCTCAAGGGGACCGACGTCGATCAACCGCGCAACCTCGCCAAGACGGTGACCGTCGAGTAGCCGGGGGCGACCGATGCGCGCGGGCGCGCGGGCTCAGATCGCGGGAAACATCCCGCGCTCTACACTGTCCACCGGGGCGGTCGGCACCGCGCCCCCGCCGAATGCGATTCGTCGGGGCCCCACCCCACCGGAGAGACTGTTTCACTGTCTCTCAGACGAGGTCGCGCGCCAGGGTCCGCAGCACGCGGCCGACGATGCGCCACGGGTCGCGGCGCGCGTCGAAGTGGGTCGTGCGCTCCGAGGGGTACAGCACCTCGATCGGCGCCTGGACGATGCGGAGCCCCGCGCGCCGCGCGCGCAGGATGACCTCCGTCTCGAAGCCGAACCGCTCGTCGCGGACCCCGAGCGCGAGCGTACGTGCGACCGGGTAGCGTCGCAGGCCGCACTGCGTGTCGCGCAGGCGCATGACGGTGACCATCGAGAGGAACCCGTTCGCGAAGCCGTTCGACAGCTGGTTCGCGCGCGGCGCGTTCGCGGCGACGAGATCCCGCACGCCGAGCACTATCGCGTGCGGATCGTCGGTGGCCGCGAGGAGCTTGCGCAGCTCGCGCGGCGGGTGCTGGCCGTCGGCGTCGAGGGTGAGCGCGACCTCGTAGCCGAGCTCGCGCGCGCGGAGGAGCCCGGTCCGCAGCGCCGCGCCCTTGCCGAGGTTGCGCGGGTGGCGCAGCACCTCCGCGCCGGCCTCCGCGGCGCGCGCGGCGGTCGCGTCGGTCGAGCCGTCGTCGACGACGATCACCTGCGGCGTCTCCTCGCGCGCGCCGCGCACGACCGCGCCGATGGAGCGCTCGGCGTCGAGCGCAGGCACCAGCACGCACGCGCGCGAGCGAGGGTAGGGCGGCGTCAACGGGTGCCGCGGCGGAAGATCGTCTCGTCGACGCGGTGACCGAGCGCCTTGAGCTCCTGCACCACCGCCGGGATCACGCCGGTGGCCTGGAACGCCCCTTCGCCGCGATCGGCCTGCGCCGGATCGAGCACGAACTCGAAGACGTCGCGCGTCTTGATCTCGGTGGCGTCCGCGCCGGCGAGCTCGGCGATCCGCAGCACGCGGTGCCTGCCGCCCTTGAGGCGCGCCACCTCGACCGCGACGTCGAAGCTCGACGCGATCCACGCACGCGCACTGGCGGGATCGAGGCCCGGCCTCGACGCGACGAGCGCCGGCGCCAAGCGCGCGAGCGCCTGACGGAGCGTGGGGCCGCGCACGGCTGCGACCACGCCGTCCAGCCCGCCGCCGATCGCTTCGACGACCTGACCGACGACGTCGCCGCCCATCACGCCGACGAGCAGCCGGTCCGGGCGCAGCGAGCCGGCGAGGCGCACGATGCGCGCCCCTTCGGCGCTGGTGTCCGGGACGATGAGCGACGAGCCGAAGGGCTGCGTCAGCACGATCTCGTCGATCTCCTGGATGGCGATCGTGCGCTCCTCGGAGGCGACCGCGGCGCCGAGCGCGCCGATCAGCGTCGTGGTCCCCGCGCCGAGCGGGCCCGCGACGAGGACGTTCGCCTTCGCCGCGAGGCACTGCTGGAGGAAGGTCGCCATCGCGCGGGAGATCGTCCCCGAGCGGACGAGATCTTCGAGCCCGAGATCGGCGCGCCGCCGCTTGCGCAGCGACGCCACCGTGCCGCCAGCCGCGACCGGCGGGAGGATGGCCGTGAGGTGCACGCCGCTCGGAAGTCGGACGTCGATCGTGCGATCGCCCTCGCGCAGCTTGAAGCCCGCGGTCGCGGCCAGGCGCAGCAGCGCGCGCCGGAACGTCCCCTCGCTCGTGAACGCGATCTCGAGCGGCGTCGCGCCCGCGCCGTCGCGGATCACGACGATGTGGTCGAAGCGCGCGGCCTGGACCTCGGTGACGTCCTCGTCGTCGATCAGATCGCCGAGCGGGCCGGTGCCGACCGCCTCGCGCGCCGCCTCGCGCACGAGCTCGTCGGAGCTCACGCCGCCGGGGATCTCCCCCTCCTGCTGCAGCGCCCGCGCCTGCTCCTTGAGGACTCGCTCGATCGACGCGCGCTTGGCGTCGGTGACGTTGGCGTAGTCGGCGTCGTCGAGATCGACGACGTCGGCGAGGCGCGTCAGGAGCGCCTGCAGCGCGTTGAAGTGCCCCGGCCTCGCGACCGTCGCGTCCTTGCGCGCCGGGGCGGGGCGGGCCGCTCCGGCGGCGGACGGCGACTGCGACGCCAAGGGCACCAGCGCCGGGCGCGCGGGCGCGATCGGCACC
>CAIXWQ010001125.1 GCA_903923175.1 uncultured delta proteobacterium
CACCGAGGGGCTCCCACCGGTGCGCATGGGCGGCGCGCGGCTCCAGCAGGTGTTGCTCAACCTCGTCCTCAACGCGGCCGACGCGCTCGTCGACGGCGCGGTCGCGAGCGGCTCGACCGAGCGACCGTTCGGTCGCGTGCGCATCGCCGCGACGCTCGCCGGCGAGGCGCGCGTGCGGGTCGTGGTCGAGGACGACGGCCCAGGCGTCCCCGAGCGCGTGCGACGCTCGCTCTTCGAGCCGTTCGTGACGACCAAGGAGGTCGGCAAGGGGACCGGCCTCGGCCTGGCGGTCTGTCGCGGCCTCGTCGAGGGGGCTGGCGGCACGATCGCGCTCGTCCCCTCGCACGAGCCCGACGCCCTGGGCGGCGCGCGCTTCGTCCTCGAGCTCCCGACCCCCGCGGCACCGCCTCGCCTGCGGTCGGTCGCCCCGCCGCCTTCGTCGCCCGCCCCTCCGCCCCCGCCGCCGATCGACTAAGAGAGCGCGCATGCTCGAAATCGAGTTCGTCGGCGCTGGGCCCGGGGATCCCGATCTGCTGACGCTCGCCGCCGTCGAGCGCCTGGCGCGCGCCGAGCGCGTCTTCGTCGACGACGCTGCCCACGAGGCGGTGACGGCGCACGTCGGCGCGAAGGCGGAGGTCTCGCTCGCCGACGCGTCGCTCGCGCACCTGCCGGCGATGCTCGCGGCGGCGCGCGCGGGGCGTCGCGTGGTCCGGGCGGTCACCGGCGATCCCCTCTTCCTCGGGCGCGCGCAGGCCGAGCTCGAGGCCGTCGTGCGCGCGGGCGTGGGCATCTCGATCGTTCCGGGGCTCCCCGATCTGGTCGCGGCGGCGGCGCGCGCGGGCGTCGCGCTCACGCCTCCGCTCACGCTCCTCGACGACGCGGCCGGGGGCGGATCCACGACGGCGGTCAGGCTCGACGGCGCCTATCGCCTCTTCACGGCGGAGGCGCGCGGGGGCGAGCCCGCGGTGCTCGACGAGGCGACGTGCGTCGGTGTCCCGTGGCCGCCTGCGCGCGGTGTGAGCCCGGCCGTGGGGCGACCCGGGAGCCTCGACGTCGCGCTCGGCGCGCGCGGTTTCGTCGCGGTGGGGCGCCGCGTCTCGTCCGCCGCGCCCTTCGGCTGGCTCGCGCGCCGACCGCTGCACGGCAAGGTCGTCGCGATCACGCGCGCGGCGACCCAGGCCGGCGAGACGGCGCGCGCGGTGCGGGCGCGCGGCGGCCTCCCGCTCGAGGCGCCGACGATCTCGATCCAGCCGCCCGCGGACGGCGGTCCGCTCGCCCGCGCCGCCCGGGAGCTCGGCTCGTACGACGTCGTCGCGTTCACCAGCGCCAACGGGGTCGACGCGCTGTTCGAGGCGGTCCGCGAGGCCGGGCACGACGCGCGCGCGTTCGGCCGCGCGCTCATCGCCGTGATCGGCCCTGGGACCGCCCGCGCCCTCGCGCCGCACGGCGTGCGCGCCGACCTCACGGCCGAGGAGCACCGCGGCGAGGGGCTCGCGACCGCGATCGCCGAGAAGCTCGGCGGCGTCGTCGCCGGGCGGCGCGTGTTGCTCGCGCGCGCCACCGTCGCCCGCGACGCGCTCCCCGACACGCTTCGAGCGGCGGGCGCGCACGTCGACGTCGTCCCGGCCTACGAGTCGGTCGCGGCGGGGATCGAGGCGCTCGCGCCGCTGCGCGCGGCGCTGCTCGCCGGCGAGGTCGACGTGGTGACGTTCACCGCGAGCTCGACGGCGACGCGATTCTGCGAGGCGTTCCCGGACGCCGAGGCGCTGCTCGCTTCGACCGTGATCGCGAGCATCGGCCCGATCACCAGCGACACGCTGCGCGCCCGCGGGCTGCGCGTCGACGTCGAGGCGAAGCCTTTCACCATCCCCGCGCTGCTCGACGCCATCGAGGCGCACTTCGCCGCGCCTCGCTGAGGGCGGCGCCCGCTCAACGCGCGTTCGTCGGCACGCCGAACAGCTCGTCCTGCGACGCGACGACCGAGTGACACGAGACGCACGGCTCGAGCCGCCCGCGCCGCAGCTCCTCGCCCGCCTCGCCGAGCTCGACGAAGGTCCAGCCGCTGTCCGAGCGCTCCATCGCGAACGTCGGCCCAGGGGCGCCGCTCGCCGTCGTGAGCACCTCGGCCACGATCGAGCCCGGAGGGAGCGTCGCGCCGGGAGCGAGCGCCGCGTACGGGCCGGCGGCCGCCTCGTTCACGACGATCTCCGCGACGTAGCGGCCGAAGAGGTGGCCTTGCGAGCTGAACGAGCGAGCGCTCGCCTTCGGCCACTTGCGCGCGGCGGCCCACGAGGCCCACCCGGGGCCGCGCTTCGAGCTCGCGCCCGTCGCCGCGATCGGGCCCGCCGGCGCCCCCGAGAGGCGACACCCCCCGACCCCCGGGCCCGGCTCGGCGGCGCCGCCCGCCGAGCCGACGCAAGCCG
>CAIXWQ010001126.1 GCA_903923175.1 uncultured delta proteobacterium
ACGATCCTGTGGCGCGGCGTCGGCCCGCCCAGCGGCGAGATCTACGGCGGCGATCCCGACGGCGGCTGCAACGGCTGCCACGCGACCTGCGGCGCCGGCAACGACTACGTCTGCTCCCCGAAGCTGCAGCTGTCGCAGCTCGCAACCGTTCACGGGTAGCGCCGACGTAGGTTTGTTCCGCAGACGGAGTCCGCGACGGTTCGAGCAGAGCTGGGTCGGTTGATCGGCGCGAGGGCACTTCGCCTGAGCCAGTGAGGGGACCGTCCGCCCGCAACGCCTCGACTCACTGGCCCGTCCTGAACACCCGCTCCCGATGCCACCGCAGGTACCGCCGGTGCGCGTCCGTGACCCTCGCGACGCTCCACGCCCGATCCAGCATCAGCCCCGCCCGCTCCCCCCCGGGCAGCGCCCCCGACACGACGACGCCCCCGTCGTCGTCGACGGTGACGAACCCCTTGTCGAACGCCGCGTCGAGATGCGGCGCGAGCAGTAGCCCGTTGAACACGTCGAGCCGCTCGGCATCGCTCTCGCAGTCGGCCCACGGCTTGATGTGACTCGCGCGCAGCAGCTCGCGCACGGCGAGGCCGGTTACCGCGCAGCGCCCCTCCCAGTGCGCGAGCAACGCGTCGCGGAAGACCTCCTGCCCTACGCGCTGCACGACCCACCGCTCCGCCTCCGTTGCCTTCGGCAGGTTTGCCGTCTTCTGCTCGAACGCTCGCAGTGGCGCATGCGGCAGCGTCTGCGTGAGCTGGAACGCCCGACGCAGGAGCCGGTGGAGCGTCAGGTAGTCCTGCGCGAATCGTGCGGCGACCGCGCCTGCCGGCAGCACCACACCGAGCACGTTGGCGTGAGCCTCCAGCTCGTGCGCCACGTCGTGCTGCGACACCGCGAGCATGGCGCCGATCTCCCCCTCGGAGCGCACCCAGAGGTAACCGTCCGGATTCCGCCGCCCTCCCGCGCGGCCACGTCGTGAGCTCTCCTGGCCGACGATGGCCAGACACCCCCGCAGCTTCTGGGCGAGTCGCGTCGCCGAGCTCGACAGCGGCGAATCGGTCGACGACGTCGCGCGTCGCCACCGCGTGAGGGCGACGACGCTCCGGTGGTGGCGTAGCGCGTTGCGGCGCGAGCAGGCGGAGGTCCCGGCGTTCTTGCCGGTAGTCGTTCGGCGCACGCCGCTGCTCGCCGGCGCCGAGCCGCTGGAGCTGGTCGTCGGCGACGCCGTGCTCCGAGTCCCCATCGGCGCCGACGTCGACTACGTCGCAGCCCTTCTCCGCGCGGTCGGACTCCCGTGTTGATGCTGCCGCCGACCGTGAAGGTGTACCTCGCGGCCGAGCCGACGGACCTGAGGCGCGGTCACGACGGTCTGTGCGCCGCGGTGCGGGCGACGCTCGGGCGCGACCCCTACGCCGGCCACCTCTTTGTCTTCATCGGTCGTCGCGTCGATCGGATCAAGATCCTCTTCTGGGACCGCGGCGGCTTCGTCGTCTACTACAAGCGCCTCGAGAAGGGGCGCTTCCGAATGCCCGCCATCACGGCGAGCGCGAAGCAGATCGAGCTCGACGCGACGTCGCTCGCGATGCTGCTCGACGGCATCGACCTGGGGCAGATTCGGCGCCCGGAGCACTGGGATCCGGGGCCACGCACGTGACATCGGCAGGGGCGGCGACGAAGAGTTAAGCGATCTCGATCACTTGCGAATCGACTGCATTTTCAGGATCGACGCGCGGCAAAGGCGATGATCAATCCTGATCGTTGGCCCCGCCTCCCGACGATCACGACTGCGGCTGGAAGACGCACGCAGAGGCCATGGCCGCCAAGCTCGAGGCGGTCGCGGCGGAGCTCGCCACCCTCAAGCGGCAGGTCTTCGGCAAGAAGAGCGAGCGCCGCAAGCCGAGCAAGATGCCGGCGGCGGTCACCCATAAGCCGACGCCGGCCTTCGACGAGCGGTCCTGCATCACGATGCTGGTCTCGTCGGCAGCGACGTGGCTCGCAGCACGCACGCGCACCCGCATGCGCGACCACAGCGGCCGCAGCTCGTCGGCGGCGCGATGGAAGAGATCGTTCATCGTGCTGCGGGCGATCGGCACGCCGGTGCGGGCGTACGCCTTCTCCAGCCGATGCTGCGCGCCGGCGTCGGCGCACTTGGAGACCACGAGGTGCGCGACGAAGCTCGGCGCGTACCGCGTTCCCTCGCCGACGCGATCGGGCGGGGGCGCGGTGACGATGTACTCGCCGCAGCGGCAGGCCCGCGTCTCGCGCTGGTAGACGCGCCGCCGGAAGTACGACGGGACGTAGTCGTAGACGACCGACGACTTGCCCTCGCCGACTGGGCGCAGCTCGGTGGCGCCGCACTTCGGGCAGGTGCA
>CAIXWQ010001127.1 GCA_903923175.1 uncultured delta proteobacterium
CCCGACGAAGCTGCCGAAGGCGATGCGCGCGCGGCTCTTCCGGCTCGCGCAGGAGGTCACCGGGGAGCGCGACGTGGTTGCGGTATTCGAAGGGCTGCGCGCGTTGCCGGCGCGGCTCGCACACGCGAAGGACCGTAAGGCCCGGATGGCGGATCCGCGCTACCGGGCATCGTTCCTCGAGGTCGTGAAGCGCGACGACGGCGAGGGTGACTCCAGCGCCGTCGATCCGACCCTGCAGGCGCGGATCGCGCAGCAGGTCGCGATCGTGACCGGACGCCCGTTCGGCACCGTCGCGATCGAGCTTCGGCACGCCGAGCAGGACGAAGACGCCGAGGACGAAGACGAGCTCGAGGAGGAGGAGGACGAGGAAGAGGACGAAGACGAGGACGAAGACGAAGACGAGGACGAGGACGAGGAGGGCGACGGCGACGACGACGAGCCGGATCACGACGACGACGAACCGCACCCCTCGCGCAAGTCGCGGCGCGCGATGGCGTCGCTCGACGTCGACCAGAAGCGGATCGCCTTCATGACGGCGACCGCGACCGGCAAGAGCGTCGAGGCCACGGCGGCTCGCCTCGCCGCGCAGACGAAGCGATCGAAGCCGCGTCGCTCGTCGTCCTCGACGCCGCTCGCTGCCCTGAACTCCGACCAGCGCAAGATCGCGCAGCAGGTCGCCGCACGCACCGGGCGCCCGGTCGCCACGGTCGCGAAGGAGCTCGTCCGAGCCGCCACGCGAGCTGCAAGGCGCGCGTGAGCATCCCGATCCTCGACACGCCGGGCGCCGGCTACCAGGGCCAGACGGCCCAGCGCGGCCACGGGACGGGCCAGGCGTGGGTCGCGGACGACTACCAGGACGCGCAGGCCGTCACGCCGAACGACGGCGCCGATCTGCCCGGCGGCAAGTGCCGCGCGCTGCTCGTGTCGGTCGCCGGCGCGCTCAAGGTGACCACCGCGGCGGGGACCACGATCACGCTCACCGCGACGCAGGTCCCGGCGGGCGTCGTGTTCCCGCTTCGGTGCTCGCGCGTCTTCGCGACCGGCACCGGGGCCACCGGGATCGTCGCGCTGTACTGACGACGGCGCTTCTGGCTCGCGAGACGAGTCGAGGCGCCGATTCGTTTTGTGCCCACCTGGCAGCGCGTGCAGTAGCGGCGACCCCATCGACGGAGGGGCTCCCGGGGCGCGAGAGTCGACGCAACGGCGGCCGAGCGGGCCGCGCGAGGAAGCCCGCGACGGCTGCGGCGTGACCGTCCGCTCGCGCAGCCTGGACGGAGCGGGGCGGAAGCCCCTTGCGCGTGTTCCCATTGTGGTAACAATGGGTGCACGAGGGCAGAGCATGAAGAACCCGACGACACCCGCGGTACCGTCGACCGACATGGCCGAAACCAGGATCGCCCTCCGGGCGAAGGAAGAAGAAATATCGATGCTGCGCGCGCTCGCCGAGCGCGATGGCATCAGCGCGTCCGACGTCGTGCGCACGCTGATCCGCCGCGCCTACCGCGAGGCGTTCGGCTCGCCCCGCTCGTCGGCGGAGGCAATCAAGCTGCACCAGGTGCGCGCCGAGACCGCGGCCGCCGCGCCGTTCCTCGACGCGATCGCAGCGCCGGCGCCGAAGCCGAGCGCGAAGAAGAGGCCCGCG
>CAIXWQ010001128.1 GCA_903923175.1 uncultured delta proteobacterium
CCGCCGCCCCTCCAGCGCGATCTCGAGCTCGCCCACCCCTTGGCCGCGCGCGGCGAGCGGCGGGAGCAGGCGCATGCACCCTGCGCGTAGCGCGAAGAGCAGCGCGTCGAGCGTGTGCGCGCCTTCGGCCGCGGGGTCGTCGGGATCCGCCAGATCGACCTCGACGAGCGGCTCCGCGTCGGGGACGTACGTCGCGAGGACCGGGAGCGGGCCGCCGCGCGCGAGCTCGACGAGCGCGCGCCCCTCCTCGCCGAGCCGCGCCTGCACCCCTTCGTGGGGGAGCGCGGCGACCTGCTCGAGCCTCCCGAGGCCCAGCGCGGCGAAGGCCTCGCGCGCGCGGTCGGAGGCCGGCAGGAGCGTCGATGGGAGCGGCGCCAGGAACGCGTCGTCGCGCCCGCGCGGCGCGCTCTTGCGGGCGGGCTGCCCATCGGCGCTCGGGGCGACCAGGCGCGCTGCGCAGGCCGCGGCGAACGCGCCGTCGGCGAGGCCGATGGCGACCGGACCGAGGTCGAGGTCGGCGACGATCGTGGTGAGGCGATCGAGATCGATCGTCGAGCAGACCTCCACGAAGAAGAGCCCCTCTCCGTGCTGCGAGAGTCGCGAGAGATCGAGCGCGAGCGCGGCCTCTTCGCGCGCGCCGCCGAACGGGACGAAGCCCAGGCGCGGCGAGACGGCGAGCAGCCCTTCGACGACGAGCGCCTCGAGCGCCTCGACGCGGACGAGGTCGAGCAGCGCCGTGGAGAGCGACGGCACGCGTGCGCGCGCTTCGGCGAGCGTCATCCCCTCGCGCGCCCCTTCGCTCCGTGCGCGCTCGTTGACCACGACCAGCCGCGCGCTCCCCCCTTCGCCGCGCACGAGCGCGCGCGGCAGCTCGGCGATGGGCGGCGGGGCCGCGACGAGCGGCGAGGGGGGGGCGTGCGTCGCGAGCTCGGCGCGCGGAGGCGCGGCCGCGGGCACGAGATCGAGCAGCGAGAGCTGCGCCGCGCCGACCTGACGACGATCTCTCCCTCGGCCTCGGCCTCGGTCGTGAGGCGACGCGTCGAGCGGACTAGCTGGGCTCGTCGTGTTCGCGTTCTGCGCGCTCGGGGAAGGCGAGGAGAGGAGCAGCGGCTGCGTCCACTCGAGCTCCGGCAGCCCTGGTCGCGGCGCCGGGCGGAGGTGGGCGACGATCGGCAGCTCGGTCCAGCGGACGCAGGCGATCCGTCGTGTGGGGGGCACGCGTGGGCGCGCCTCGCTCTTGCTGGTCTCGCTGGTCCCGCTCATCCCGCTCGCGGAGGACGTAGGGGGCCGCGGCGGGCTCGGGCCGCGGGTAGGCGTCGCGGGGCGGCGGTTCGACATGGTCGGGCTCGTCGGCGAATGCGGAGAAAAGCGCCTCGACGGCGTGGATCAGCGGGGTGCGCGGCACGCCGCTCGGCGGCGCGACGAACGGTGGCGCCTCGCCCCACACGGCGATCGGAGTGCGCCCTTCGCCGAGGCGCGCCCCGGCGAGGCGGGCGAGCCGACCGAGCGGCGTGGGGTGCAGGGCGCGGTGCATCTCGAGGGCGACGAAGGCGAACGAGCCGGAGCGGAGGGCGATGTCGGCGGCGACGTGCGCCTCGTGCGGATCGCTCGGGCGCACCACCACGAGCCGCCCTTCGAGGTCGAGCAGATCGCCGGCGGTGTAGGTGCCGTGCGTGTCGACCCAGAGGGCAGGGCGGCCGAGCGGATCGCGCGCGAGGAGCAGGCGCGTCCACGCGGCGAGCCAGGCGATGCCGCCTTGACCGAGCGCGACCTCGACCCAAGCGAAGGGCGCTTCGAGCAGCTCGGACGGGTGCTGTGCAGGGGCGGCGACCGCGCCTGGGAACCGACGCGACAGCTCGCTGCGGAGCTGCGCGAGCATGTCCTGCTTGCTCGCGGGCGAGGGGTCGAGGCGGGGAACGGCGCTCATCTGGACTGCTGTTCAGCATAGGTTCGAATGGCGAGCCAGCAAGCTCCGCAAGGTCGAGGCCGGACGAGATATGTCCGGGGTACGCCGTCCGCGGCGCCCACATCCACCACCTGCGGAATCCTTCGCGACGAGCGCGTGTGCCAGCGCTGGGCGCACGCGGTTGGACCGACTACCTCGACGGCATGCTCGCGATCCGCGACGTGCTGACGAGCCGCCCCGCCCGCGCCGTGAAGGCGCTGCTGATGCGCGCGATCGACGCGACCACCTCGCGCACCGACCGACTCGAGCGCGAGGCGACGCCGTCGCACGCCGAGCGTGTCCGCGGCGTCGAGGGGACGGTGACCATCGCGCGCGACGCGCACGGAGTCCCGGGCGTCTTCGCCGCGACGCTGCACGATCTGTCGTGCGGCCTCGGCTGGGCCTGCGCCGAGGACCGCCTGTTCCAGATGGAGCTGTCGCGGCGCGCGCTGCGCGGCGAGCTCGCGGCCACGTTCGGCGCTCGCCCCGCCGACACCCGCGCGCTCACGAGCCTCTTTCGCGACCGCACGTTCGTGGACGTCGACGCGCTCACCCGGGCGCTGGACTTCCGCGGGGCCGCCGAGGCGAGCTACGCGATCACGAGCGCCGAGGGGCGCGGCTGGGTGGACGCCTACGCGGCAGGCGTCAACGCGTTCGTCGCGAGCGGCCGACGGCCGGTGGAGATGCTGCTGCTCGACCTCGAGCCGCAGCCCTGGACGGGGCAGGACTGCGTGCTCATCGCGAAGGGGACCGGCTTCCAGCTGAGCTTCTCCTACCGCTACGCGCTCGCGCAGGCGCTGATCGCCGCGAGCGTCGACCCGGAGAAGGCGCGGGCGCTGCGGCCGGTGCGCCATCCGCTCGGCGTCACGCGCGGCGACGTCGGGGTGATCGAGCCGCTGCTCGCCACCACCGAGGTGCTTCGCGCCGTGCTCGGGAGCGACGGGCTGCACCTCGGCTCCAACGCGATCGCGGTCGCGCCGTCGCGGAGCACGCTCGGAAGGGCGATCGTCGCGGCCGATCCGCACATGCCGCTCACCGCGCCGTCGACGTTCTGGGAGTTCCGCGCCGCGGGCGGCGGGCTCGACGTGCGCGGCGTCGGCGTGCCCGGCTACCCGGCGGCGCTGATCGGCCAGAACGGCCGTGGCGCGTGGGGGGTCACGGCGGGGTGGGGCGACGACTCGCAGGTCTGGCGCGAAGACCTCGCGAAGCTGCGCGCGGAGGGGAGCCTGCGCAGCCGCGTCGAGACGATCGCCGTGAAGGGCGAGGCCGCGCGCACGCTCGAGCTGCTGACGAGCCCGCGCGGGCCGATCGTGTCGCACGCGCTCGCGCTCGAGGACCTCGAGGGCCCGACCGCGCCGGACGTGGGCATCGCGCTGCGCTGGAGCGGGCTCGACGCGACGCTCGACGTCGACGCCGCGCTCGCCGGCATGCGCGCCGAGAGCTTCGCCGAGGTGCGCGGCGCGCTGCGCTCGTACGGAGGCGCGACGATCAACTTCGTGTTCGCCGACGCCGACGGGCACATCGGCTGGCAGTACGCGGGGCGGATCCCGATTCGGCGCGGCAACCTCGACGGCGACCCGCGCGCGATCTCCGGCCTCGATCTGCTCGACGGCGACGACCCCCGCGGGCACTGGCAGGGGTACGTGCCGTTCGACGAGCTGCCGTCGGTGCTCGATCCGAAGGACGGGCTCATCGTCTCGGCGAACGCGCGCCCGCACGGGCCCGGCTACCGGCACCAGCTCGGCGAGCTGTTCGAACCGCCGTTCCGCATGGCGCGGCTGCGCGCGCTCGCGAATGCGCACGGCAAGCTCGGGCCGCGCGAGCTCGCGGCAATGCAGCACGACGCGCGCTCGGCGTGGGCGACGCAGGTGCGCGATCTACTCCTCGACGGGCTCGACGACGCGAAGCTCGGGCTCCCGCTGCGGCGCGGGCTCGAGCTGGTGCGGCTGGCGCGCGCGTGGGACGGCGTCGCCCACGAGCGGAGCGTCGGCGCCACGGCGACCTACGCGCTGCTGCACGCGGTGCTGCGCCACGTGTTCCTGGAGGACCTCGGCGAGCGCGTCTTCGAGCGCTATTTCGAGCTGATGAACGTGACCGCGCTGCCGATCCTCCACGTGCTCGGCGATCCCGACGGGCCGTGGCTGCGGGGGCTCGATCGCGCGACCATCGTGCGCGACGCGGCGGCGATGGCCGAGAGCCGGCTGCGGCGGCGGCTCGGCGACGATCCCTCGCGCTGGACCTGGGGGGCGCTCCACGTCGTGACGTTCCGGCATCCGTTCGCCGAGCTCCCCGGGCTGCGCGCCATCTCGTCGCCGGGCCCGTTCCCCGCGCGTGGCGACGGGACGACCGCGTGCATGGGCGAGTTCGATCTCCACGCCGGCGACTTCTCCGTGCGCTGCGCCCCTGCCGCGCGGCTGATCATGCCGGCGGGCGATCCGCGAGCCGGACGCGCCGTGGTGCCGCCGGGGCAGAGCGGCGATCCGTCGTCGCGCCACTACCGCGACCAAGTCGCGCCTTGGCTCGCCGGCGAGGACCGCGCGGCGTCGTGGGCGGAGACCGACTTCACCGGCGGTCGGCGGGTGCGACTGGTCGCAGGCTGAAGGGCTCGCGCCCACGCAGGCGCGGAGCGCCGAGGGGCATCGCCTGGCCCGCGCGCCATGACGCCGACGCCACACCCGGAGCGAAAGTGCGGAGTCGAGCGACGCGGCCGTGCGCGCGCGATGGCAGGTTTTCGGCGCGCGACGCGCCCGACGCGCCCGGCCCGCGGAGTGCAGTGCCCCGCTGCGTGGCCGACGTCGAGACCCCGTGTCTGGAGCTGCGCGTGGCGCGCCTCGCGGAGCTGCGCGAGGCGTGGCTCGACGGCTTCGCCGAGGGGGGCGTGTTCGTCCCGGGGGCCGTCCCGCTGTCGACCGGCGCGCGCGTCGCCGTGCGAGTCACGGTGGAAGAGGCCCCGGCGCTGGAGACCTTGCTGGCGGGCGTGGTCGCGTTTCGAAGCGTTCAGGGGGCCGAGGCGGTGCGCCGGACGGGGACCAGGCTCGCGCCGGGCGTGGGGGTGATGTTCGACGCGGCGATGCGGCCGCGCGTCCTGTTCCTCGACCGCGCGGCGCGCGGCGTGCTGCCGGAGCAGCTGCGGCGCGGCCCGCGTTGGCCGCTCCGCGCGTACGGCGAGCTCGCGATCCGCCCCGACGAGCGCGCGCGCCAGGCGGAGATCGTGGACGTCAGCGCGCGCGGGGCGCAGCTCGAGCTCCCCGACGGCCCGGCGTTCGTCGCGCGCGGCGCGGCGGTGCGCGTGTGGGTCGCCTTCGCGCCGAGCGGGGAGTCGTCGTTCGCGCCGCTCGCCGCGCGCGTGGCCTGGCTCGCGGGCGACGGGGCGCGCCTAGGCGTGGAGCTGGCGCTCGCGACCGCAGCCGATCGCGTGCACTGGGAGCGCGTCGTCGCGCACGCGGGGGCGGCGTTCGAGCGTCGGCTCGCGCGGCCGAGCCTTACGCGGCTCGCGTCGGTGTCCTGAGCTTCAGCGATAGAACGTCGCGCCGCAGGTGTCGGTCTCCCAGACCTCGACCCGGACGACACGCACGCGCGCGTCGTCGAGCTTCTTGCCGAGCTCTTCGGCGACCACGCGCGCGATGTTCTCGGCGGTGGGGTTCACGTCGTTCCAGGGCTCGAGCTCGTTCAGGAAGACGTGCTCCCACGGCTCGACGAAGGCGCGCAGCTCGCGGCCGAGGTCGTTGAAGTCGAGCACCATGCCGCGCGAGTCGAGCTGCTCGCAGCGGATGACCGCCTTGATCCGCCAGTTGTGCCCGTGCAGCCGCTCCCCTTCGCCTGGCGCGAGCCGGAGCTGATGGGCGGCGGCGATGACGGTCTCCTGGCTGATCTCGTACATGGCAGAGCTCCCTGACGAACGACGGGCGGGCGATGTAGCACGACGAGCGGGCGCGCCGCCAATGCGTCGGCTGGCGCTCCTTCTAGGACCACGCGCGCGTCCTTGCCAGCGCTTCCTCCGAGGCGGCCCTCGACCTCGCCAGCCCTCCCCGCGCGGGTGGCCGTCGGCTGCGCGTCGCGCGACGTCGCGCCAGGTGACCGATCGCTTGCAGCCGAGCTCCTCGCGGCTGGGGCGGCGGAGCAGGCGCGCAGGACGCGGCGGCAGGGGTCGATCGTTACGCGAGGTCCTTCGTGAACACGCGGTACTTCTTGTAGATCTTCCCGCCCATCATCTTGATCCCGAGGTTGACCGGCGCGTTGTCCTCGAGCGTCCACGACAGCTCGCCCCACTCCATGCCGAGCTTCTTCCCGCGGTCGTTCATCTCCACGTAGAGCGCGGCGGAGAGGCCGCCGAACCGCTTCACGTGGCGGTACTTCTTGCGGATGCCGAGGATGATCAGGCGCGCGGACTTGGGCCCCTTCACCTTGAGGCGCCAGAGGAGCTTCGCGAGGCCGAACGGGAACAGCTTGCCGTTCAGGTCGCCGATCATCTCGTGGATGTTCGGGAGCGCGACGCTGATCGCCGCGGCCTCGCCGTCGACCTCGGCGACGAGCATGAGGTCCTCGATGGCGATCATCTTCAGATCCGCCGCCATCTTCTTGAGCTCGTTCTCCGTCAGCGGGACGAAGCCCCAGTTCTCCGACCAGGCGTCGTTGAAGATGTCCATCATGAGGTGGACCTCCGACTCCATCTTCTTCATGTCGAGCGTGCGGATCTTCACGTCCTTCATCGCGAGCAGGTCGTCGTGGGCCTTGCGCGCGCGCTTGGGCGGCTCGGCGACGTCGTAGCGCCACGCGTAGACGTCCTTCTCCTTCGCGAGGCCGCACCGCTCGATCAGCCCGGCCTGGTAGGTGCGCGCGTGCGGCATCAGCACCATCGGCGGCGTGTCGAAGCCTTCGACGAGCGTGCCCATCTCCTCGTTGATGCAGAGGTTCATCGGGCCGCGCATGTGCTTCATGCCGCGCTGCTTGAGCCACGCCTCGGCCGCGTCGAGCAGCGCCTTGCAGACGCCGGCGTCGTCGATCGTGTCGAGGAAGCCGAAGAAGCCCCGCGCGTCGCCGTAGCGCTTGATGTGCTCGTGATCGATCTGCGCGGTGATGCGGCCGACGTCGCGCCCGCCCTTGCGGGCGATGAAGGTCGTCCCCTCCGCGTGCTCGAAGAAGGGGTTCTTCTTCGGGTCGAAGCGGTCCTTCATGTCCATGTCGAGCGGGCAGACCCAGGTCGGATCGCCCGCGTAGACGGTGCGCCCCACGTCGAGGAAGCGGCCGGTGCCGGTGCCGAACGGGAGCTCGACGATCTCGACGCCGGCAGTGGAGGGGAGCGCGACCTGCGCGGGGGTGGCTTCGGCGGACATGCGAGCCCGACCCTAGCCGCAGGCACGGCCGAGGGGTAGTCAGGGCGTGGCGAGGTCCGCGCGTCGCACGCGCCGCCCGCCAAGGAGCCGTCAATGTCCGGTCTGCTCGAGGGGAAGGTCGCGATCGTCACGGGCGCCGGCGGCGGCATCGGTCGCGCAGAGGCCCTGCTCTTCGCCCGCGAAGGCGCGCTCTTGGTCGTGAACGACGTCGGCGGCACGCGCGGCGGCGACGGCCAGTCGCAGGCGGTCGCGGACGCGGTCGTCGAGGAGATCCGCAAGGCGGGCGGCAAGGCGGTCGCGAGCCACGACTCGGTCGCGACGGCCGACGGGGCGGCGGCGCTGATCAAGGCCGCAGTCGACGCGTTCGGGCGCGTCGACGTGCTCGTCAACAACGCCGGCATCCTGCGCGACAAGAGCTTCCTCAAGATGGACGAGGCCATGTTCGACGGGGTCGTCGACGTGCACCTGAAGGGGACGTTCCTCTGCTCGCAGGCGTTCGCCAAGCAGGTCATCGCGCAGGGCGGCGCCTCGGGCACGAGCGGGCGCATCGTCAACACGACCAGCGTCTCCGGCCTGCTCGGCAACTTCGGCCAGGCGAACTACGCGGCCGCCAAGGCGGGGATCTACGGGCTCACGCGCACCTGCGCCATCGAGCTGCAGAAGCACCGCATCACCGTGAACGCCCTCGCGCCGATCGCCAAGACGCGCATGACCGAGGACCTGCCGATGATGCAGGGGGTCGCCAACATGACCCCCGAGCACATCGCGCCCGCGGCGCTCTTCCTCGGCAGCGATCTCTGCGGCGACCGCAGCGGGCTGGTGCTCGCCGTCGCGGGGAGCCGCATGTACGCCTACCGCGTGATGGAGTCGCCCGGCCGCTTCAAGGACGCCGACGACGGCCTCTGGACCGCGCAGGAGATCCAGGACAACTGGGACGCGATCGCGAAGTTCCCGGGGACGTGATCAGGGAGGCGTGAGCAGCCGCGCGATCTGCTGGTGCAGCAGCTCCGGGTGGAAGGGCTTGCGGAGCAGCGAGAACGACGCGCACGAGCCGACGCTGCTCGGCACCTCCACCGCGCGGGCGTCGCCGGTGATGATGATGACGGGCGTGTGCGGGCACCGCTCGGCGACGAAGCGCAGGAAGGTCTCGCCGTCGACGCCGGGCATGTTCCAGTCGGTCACGATGACGTCCGGCGGGGGCGGCGAGGAGAGGCGCATCACCGCGCTCGTGCCGCTGTTGTGCACGTCGATGACGTAGCCGTGGCGTCGCAGCCCGCGGGCCAGCGCGTTCGTGACGCCCGTGTCGTCGTCGAGCAGGAGCACGAGCGGTGGTGGGGCGTGGAGTCGGCGTGCGCCAAGCATGGCGATCGCTTCTACGGACCGCCGGCGACCGACTGAAGCCCGCAGGAATTTCGACGCGCGGCCGGCGCCCGCCGCGGCGCTCAGCCGCGCACGCCCTCGTCGAGCCTGCGCATCGCTTCGAGCAGGAGCCCTTCGGCGCTCTGCTGGAGCACGTTCTGCTCCGCCTTGAAGTTCGGATCGAGCACGAAGTCGCCCGTCTTGAGCTTCAGCAGCTCGAAGAACGCCTCCTCGCCCGATCGCTTGCCGAACACGGCGTTGAAGATCTCGCCGCCCACGAAGTGCAGCTCGCCGGCGTCGCTGCCGGAGCGGATCTTCAGCGCGCCGGTCTTGCGCCCCTGGGCTAGGATCTGGACCATGTCGGTCAGCCCGATCTCCTCGAGCGACCCCGAGACCGCGGCGCGCGTGGCCTGCTTCGGCGTGGCCGTCTCGACGAGCTTGCGCAGCTTCGCGACGAAGATCTCCGCCTTGGCGGGCTTCTGCACGTAGTCCGCGGCGCCGAGCTCGAAGCCGCGGTTGACGTCCTCGCGGTCGGCGCGCGCGGAGTGGAAGACCCACACCGCGCTGCGCCCCTTCTCGCTGCGCTTGGCCGTCTCCATGAGCGCGAAGCCGTCGATCGGCTGGAGGTCGACCTCCGTGACGATGAGCTCGAAGTCGTCCTCGGCGATCGCCTCCAGGGCCTTCTCGGCGGTGCGCACGGTCTTCACCTCGAAGCCCGCTTCGATCATGCGCAGCTCGAGGACCGTCGTCTCCTCCGGGTCGGGGTCGACGAGCAGCGCCTCGCGCCGATCGGCGAGGAGCTTGTTCTTGATGTCGTCGCCGGTGACCACCAGGCGGAAGAGATCGACCAGCGCGTCGTCGAAGATCTGCCCTTTGTACTTCGCGAGCACCTCGCTCGCCTCGACGGGCCGCAGCTGCTTGCGGAACGGGTTGCGAGGGTTCTGCGTCAGGTCGGCGTAGGTGTCGGTGATCGAGAGGATGCGCGCGCCGAGCGAGATGTCCTTCCCGCCTTGCTGGTCGGGGAAGCCCTTGCCGTCGAAGCGCTCGTACATGTGGTTGAGCGCCTGCACGGTCGGCTCCGGCAGGCGCGCCGAGGCCATGAGGCGCGTGGCCGTCAGGAAGCTCTTCTCCGCGGCGATGCGGTGCCCGCCGTACTCGGCCACGTTGAGCGCGGTCAGGTGATAGTTCGAGGCCTTGCCGAGATCGTGCAGATGCGCGGCGGCGACGATCGGAGGGATGTCGCGCTCGCCGAGCTTGAGCCGCTCGCAGAGCCGCTGCGTGAGGCGGGCGACGTGCGAGGAGTGACCGCGGAGATCCGGGCGGTTGTTCTCGAGCAGCGAGACGAGGACGTTGAGGGTCTCGAGCCACGACGCCGCCGGCATGGTCGGCGGC
>CAIXWQ010001129.1 GCA_903923175.1 uncultured delta proteobacterium
CAGGCCGCGCGCCGGCTCGTCATCGCGCTCCCCGCGCTCGGCTGCGCGCTCGCGCTCCTCTTCTACCCGGACGGCGCCTTCAGCCCGCGCTATCAGCTCGCCGTCACGCCGATGCTGCTCGTCGCGGGCGCGCCGGTCGCCGGTGCGCTCGTCGGCCGCGCGGCGCGTCGGGTCGCGCGCGGAGGCGCGTTGCTCGCGGCGTTGGGGCTGCTCGCCGTCCGTCTCGGCGCCCGCGGGGCCGACGCCCTCGCGCGTGAGGGCGAGGCGATGCACGCGCGGATTCTCGTGGTCCCCGACGGTGCGCTGGTGGTGCCGGGCCACCTCTGCCCGGCGTACGAGGCCGCCGAAGCCGCGCGAGACGCGCGCGAGTCGCGAGAGTGGCGAGATTCGCGCGACCCGAGCGGCGCGCCACGCTCGCTCCCCGCGCGTCGCTACTCGATCGTCTGCCCCGGGTGGGGCTGGCCCGCGCGCGAGACGCTCTTCACGTGGCTCGACGGCGCGCGTGGCGCGGGGCGCGCGGTCGTGCTCGATCTGCGCGACGAGGCGTGGGTCGGCGCACGGGACGCGGCCGCGCGCGACGACGTGCGGGCCTACGCCGCCCGCGCGTCGGCGCCCGAAGCTCGCGCGGGGTTCACCATCTTCCGCGCGCCCTGAGTCGACCGCGCGGCGTCGCTACGGCGCGCCGTGCAGGTGCCCGTAGAAGACCGTGGTCTCGTACTGCAGGTCCACGACGCCGCCGCGCTGGTGTTCGTCGAAGAGCTCGCGCAGCTTCGCCAGCATCGGCAGGTGGCGCGGATCGCCCGCGGCCGGCGCGTACGACGACGACAGCAGGCGCCCTTCGAGGCCTTCGTAGTCGACCTCCTGCGCGTTCTCGAACGTCGCGCGCGTGGCGCGGCCCGGGCCGTAGATCAGGTCGAGGCGCTCCCAGGCGCTCTCGTGGCGGACCTCGCGGTAGTCGGTGCCGAACTCGAGGAGCAGCGCTTCGTACGCGCGGAGGAACGGCGTGGCGTCGAGCTTGCGCGCGTTCCAGAGCAGGACCACCCAGCCGAGCGGCCGCAGGATGCGCGCGAACTCGGCGTGCGAGCGCGCCGCGTCGAACCAGTGGAACGCCTGTCCGGCGACCACGAAGTCGACGCTGCGATCGCCGAGCGAGGTCGCCTCGGCGCGCGCGTCGACGCTGACGAAGCTCGGGTACCCGGACAGGTAGCGCTCGGCCGCGGCGCGCATCGCTGCGTTGGGCTCGACGCCGAAGACCTTGCAGCCGAGGTCGAGGAAGAGCCGCGAGGAGATCCCGGTCCCCGAGCCGACGTCGGCGACCGCGCGGTCGGCGGCGAGCGCGCACTCCTGCCGGAGCAGCTCGATCACCTGAGGCGGGTAGCCGGGGCGATGCTTCACGTAGAGCTCCACGCGATCGGTGAAGCGCTCGGTCGGGTCGCGGTCGGTCATCCGAGCGAGACTATTTCCGATCGGAGCCGCGCTCACGCAAAGAACGCCGCAAGCTCGTCGCGCCGCGCCCGCGCGTCCTCCCAGCCGAGATCGACCAGGCGCTTCGCGAAGCCGCCGTCGAACAGGACGTACGAGAGCAGGTCGGCCTCGTCGCTCGCCTCGGACTCCGCGAGCCTCCGCACCAGGCGCCCGGTGAGGCCGGTCGCGGCCCGCTCGAACGCCTCGCTGCGCGCGTAGTGCGCGGCGAGCTCGCCGAGGTCCATCGACGGGCGGACCATCATCTCGCGCACCTCGCGCATCGACGTCCACCCTTGCGTCGCGAGCATCCCGTTGAGCCGGTCGGCGAAGTCCTCGCCGTAGGTCGCCGCCCCCGCGCGGATCACCGCGTTGGTGCGGCGCAGGCGCTCGAGGTCGTAGTCGACGCGATCGATCATCAGCGCGTTGAGCGTCTTGCCGGCGAGGAAGAACGGGCTCGGCAGCGCCTCCTCGCGCTCGCGCCCGATCACCGTGCGCCGCGACACCTCCGCGCCCGGGGTGTCGAGGTGGCGCAGGGAGATGACGAGCACGCGATCGGCGCCGAGCCGCAGCGCGGGCGACAGCGGCGTGTTCTGCCGCAGGCCGCCGTCGACGAAGAACGAGCCGCCGAGCGGCATCGCCGGGAAGAGGAACGGGATCGCGGCCGACGCGAGCGCGTGCCACGGCCCGATGCGCGCGTCCTTGGCGCGATTGTGCGGATCGGGGCTCCAGCGCGGCAGGGGCTTGCGCGAGTCGACGAACACCACGGTGTCGCCGCTCGCGACGTGCGTGGCGGTGACGGTCAGCGCGTCGAGCGCGTGGGCGTCGAGGTTCGCGCGGATGCGCGACCACGGGACGCTCCCGAGCACGAAGCGCTCGAGCGCGCGCGTGTCGATCACGCCGCCGCGCCGCCTCGGCGGGCCGGCCTCCTCGGGGTCGTGCTCGGTCGCGCCGCCGATCGCGCTCCACGCGAAGCGCGCCAGCTCGCGGGGGCTGAAGCGCAGCACGCGATCGATCTCGAGCTCGCTCCAGCGCTCCACGAGCAGGCGCGAGGCGTCCGCGAGCACGTCGATCGTGGCCGCGACGAAGCACGCGTGCAGCGCGCCGACGCTCGTGCCGCACACGACGTCGAACCACGGCGTCACGCCCGTCTCGAGCGCGAGGTCGTGCGCGATGTAGCGCAGCACGCCCGCCTCGTACGCCCCGCGCGCCGCGCCGCCGCCGAGGACGAGCCCGACCTTCGCCTTCGGACGGCCGCCACGCCGCGACGGGGGCACGGAGGCGAGCGAGCGGATCGCGACGCGCGCCGTCACGCTCGCCAAGCCGGCCGCCTCACTTCATGTCCTCCCAGTCGGGCGAGCAGCGCTTGGTCGTCTCGGTCATCGCGCACTCGCACTCGCGTCGCTTGATGGGCTTGTAGACCGTGCCGTCGAACTCGTAGTGGACCTCCCAGCAGTGCTTGGTGTCGTCCGCCTCGTAGGTCGTCGGGTAGCCCGAGAGGTCGTGCAGCCCGTGGTGCTTCGCGTCGCCGACGTCGTAGCGATGGCGCGTGCCGATCGTGCCGACGTAGTGACCACACGACTTGCGCATCACGTAGATGGAGCGGTTGCACGTCTCGCCGCACGACCACGCCGGCTCGACCGCCTGATCGGGGCGGCCGTCGTCGTCGAGGTCGCCCTGGAAGTCGTTGTCGTCCTGGACGTGCTTGTCGAACGGCCGCGTGCCGTCGTGCTTGTTGCCGTCGACGACCGGATCGACGCAGTCGCCCGGGAGCTTCATCGAGGCCTTCTCCTCCGCGTCGTCGGCCTTCTTCGGGACCTCCGTGCCGCCCCCCGTCGGCGCGGCCGTCTGCGTCTGCGAGCCGCCGCAGCCGGCCAGCCCCCACGTCGCCGCGATCGCGATCGCGGCGCCGACCCAATTCCGGATCCTCGCCCTGCTCATCGCTCACCTGCCTGCTCGAGCATCGTGACCCGCTGCCCAGCGCACGCAGCATACCAACCCGGCGGAGTTCAGGGGATTGCGTGCGTCGCCTTCGCGTCGAGCCTGGCGCGCAGCAACTCGCGGAGGGCGTCGAGCTCGAAGGGCTTCTCGAGCCGCGCGTTGGCGAGCCGATCGAGGAACTCGCCCATGCGAGGCGCAAAAGCTCCGCCGGTGACGAACACGATGCGCTCGGCGACCTCCGCGTGCCCCTCGGCCACCAGGGCCTCGTGGACCTCCAGGCCGGTCATGTCGGGCATCATGACGTCGCAAAGGACGACGTCGAACGCGTCGTCCTGCCGCAGGAGCTCGAGCGCCTCGCGTCCGCTCGCGGTGACGATGACGTCGTGCTCGTCGGCCAGGGCGACGCGCAGGCTCAAGCCGATCGCGACGTCGTCGTCGATGACCAGCACGCGACCACGCCGACCCACCCGGGGTACCCGCGGCGCGAGCGCCACGGCGTCGGAGCGCTCGCGCGCGCTCGGCGGGAGCACCACCCGGAAGGTCGTCCCCTTGCCGGGCTCGCTCTCGACGTCGATGTGCCCGCCGAGGCTCGTGACGATCCCCTTGCAGATCGAGAGGCCGAGGCCGGTGCCGACCCCGACCGGCTTGGTCGTGAAGAAGGGGTCGAAGAGGCGCCGCAGCAGGTGCGGCGGGATGCCCGGGCCGCTGTCGGTGACGGAGACCACGACGCGGCCGTCTCCGTCGCGGCCGGTCTCGACGCGGATCTCGTGCTCGCCGGCGTGTCCGACCGGGAGCGCCTGCGCAGCGTTGACGAGCAGGTTGAGGAACACCTGACCGAGGCGCGACTCGCTCGCGTCGACGGTGGGGACGTCCGCGTAGCGCTTCACGAGGCGCGCGCGATGCCGCAGCTCGTTCCACGCCATCTGGATCGAGGCCTCGAGCACCCGGCGGACGTCGACCGGGGCGGCGAGGTCCTCGTCGGCGCGCGAGAAGGTCTTGAGGTCGCGCACGATGCTCCGCACGCGATCGGCCCCCTCGCGCGCGACGTCGAGCATCTCGAGCGCGTCGTCGAGCTTCGCGCGCAGCGCCTTCGCCTCCGCCTGCACCGCCGGGTCGCCCGACTGCTCGGCGAGCCGTTCGAAGGAGCGCGCGATCTCGGGGAGCTTGCGGTGGCGGACGACGTCGAGGTTCGTGAGCAGGTACGCGAGCGGGTTGTTGATCTCGTGCGCCACGCCGGCGGCGAGCGTCCCCACCGACACCAGCCGGTCGGTCTGCAGCAGGCGCGCCTGCAGCTGGATGCGCTCGGTCACGTCGCGCATCATCGCGAGCTGCGCGGGGGCGCCGTCGTACTCGATGAGCATCGAGACGACCTCGGCGTGCACGAGCGAGCCGTCGCGTCGCACGAAGCGGTACTCGGTCGGGGGGAGCTGCTCGCCCTCCAGGATCTTCGTGGTGCGCAGCCGCACGCGCGCGAGCTCGTCCGGGTGCAGCAGCTGCTCGACGGAGCAGCCCACGAGCTGCGTGGCGTCGTCGTAGCCGAGCGTCGCCACCGCGGCGGGGTTCGCGTACAGCACGCGCTCGCCGCGCGTGACCGTGACCGCGTCGGGCGCGCGCTCGATCAGCGCGCGGAAGCGCCCCTCGGAGCGGAGCAGCGCCTGCTCGGCGGTGTTGCGCTCGGTGACGTCCTCCACCAGCGACACCACGCCGACCACCTCGCCCGCGGGGTCGACGATCGCGGCGTTGTACCACTCGCAGAGGATCTTCCGGCCGTCCCTGGTGACGTTCTCGTTGCGGCTCCGTTCGCCGCCCGCACGGGTGAAGAGCTTGCGACGCACCTCCACGACCTGTTCGCGCGCCGACTCCGGCACCAGGAACGACCACGCGCTGCGGCCGATCACCTCGGCCTCCTTCCAGCCGAAGATGCGCGTCGCGGCGTCGTTCCACTCGACGATCTCGAAGTCGAGGTTCAGGCCGACGACGCCGAGCGGGCTCCGCTTCATGTAGAGCCAGAGCCGCTGCTCCGACTCCTGCAAAGCGGTCTGCGCGCGGTTTCGCTCGGTGATGTCCTCGACGATGCCGAGCCCGCCGACCACGTCGCCGTGCTCGTCGCGCAGCGGCGACAGGCGCATCGAGACGACGACGGTGACGCCGCTGGTGGTCGTCGCGTAGGGCCCCTCGTAGAACGACGGCTCGCCCTCGAGCACGGCCTGGATGGCCGGCAGGATCCGCTGATCCTGCAGCTTGCGGAGGTCGAGGCCGAGCAGCCGGTCGAACGACGTGCAGAGGATCTGCACGAAGCGCGCGTTGCACTCGGTGATGCGCGTCTCGCGGTCGTAGATGAACACGCCGATCGGCGCCTGCTCGAACAGCGTCCGGTAGCGCTCCTCGGACTCCCGCAGGGCTGCTTCCTGCGGGCCGTCGTGGTCGAAGTCGTCTTCGGTCAAGCGGTCCTCGGCCGCGCGCCCCCCGGCGCGCCCGCTCGCAGCCTAGCAGCCTGCCAACGCCCTCGGGCGTGCTCGTGCGCCGCCCGCGCGCCGGGCGCCCGCGACCGCGCGCTTCAGCGCGTGCGTTCGCCCTTTTTGGCGTTTCCAGGCGCGCTCCGCCGCCGGAGCAGCGCGACGACGATCAGCGCGAGGACCATGACGCCGAGGACCACGAGCGGCAGGGGCACGCCGGCGGGGCGCCCCTCCGGCGGCGGTGTGGCGTGGGTCGCCGAGGCGGTGGTCGCGGGGGCCGCGGCGGCGAACCGTCGCTCGAGCTCGTCGACCACGGCGAGCATGCCGTCGACCGGCGAGCGCTGGTAGGCCTCGCGGGTCGCCTTGAGGATCTCGCCGCCGGCCTCCTTCGGGAGCCCGGCCGTGCGCAGGTGGCGCACCTGGCCGTTCGCGAGGATCAGCACGTCGCGCTTCGCGAGCCCCAAGCGCTCGTACAGCGGCGCGATCGCGTAGTGCTCGACGTCGACGCCGGGCGGCACGAGCACGAGGTACGCGCGACCGCCGGCGCGCTGGTGCAGCTCGGCGAGCTTCGCCTCGAGGCGCGTGGCGTCGGCCGGCGCGAGCTCGACCTGGAGCGTGACGACGCGGGTGGGGCCGGAGTTGGCGAGCGACGCGACGATCGCGTCGGGGCTCGCGGGGCCGACCTCGACCGGGCGGGGGGCTGGCCGCTGCGAGCCCGAGCCGGACGCCGCGAGCGTCGGCGCCGACGCGCTCGGGATCGACGAGAGCGGCGCGCTCCACGTGATCGGCGCCCGCTTCGGGGCGCTCGCGCTGGCGGCAGGCTCGGCCATGGGGACGGCCTGTAGCAAAGGGGGCGGCGCGCCGTCGAGCCCTTCGCGTCGCTCCGTCGCTCGACCTGGGAAACGAGCCGATCCGTCGCGCGCTGCTATGCTCCGCGCCGCTTATGAGCCAGCCGAGTACGCAGAGCGCCACGCCCGCCCGAGCCCCCGTCGCCGATCATCCCTACGCCGCGTTCGTCGCGGCGGTGCAGAAGCCCGCCCGCTACCTGGGCGGCGAGTTCGGCTCGATCGTCAAGCGCTGGGACGACCCTGCGATCGAGGCGAAGGTCTGCCTCGGCTTCCCCGACGTCTACGACATCGGCATGAGCCACCTCGGGCTCAAGATCCTCTACTCGCTCCTCAACGAGGCCCCCGACATCCTCGCCGAGCGGACCTTCTCGCCGTGGATCGACATGGAGCGCGAGCTGCGCGCGCGCGGCCTGCCGCTGGTGTCGCACGAGTCGGCGCGGCCGCTGCGCGAGTTCGACGTCGTCGGCATCTCGCTGCAGTTCGAGCTCACGTACACCAACTGCCTGCAGCTCCTCGACCTGGGCGGCATCCCCCTGCGCGGCGTCGATCGCGCCGAAGGCGACCCGCTGGTGGTGGCGGGGGGCCCGACCGCGACGCACCCCGAGCCGCTGGCGCCCTTCTTCGACGCGTTTGTCATCGGTGACGGCGAGGAGGCCTTCCCCGCGCTGATCCGCGCCTGGGCCAAGGGCAAGCGCGACGGGCTCGATCGCGCGGCCCGGCTGCGGGCGATTGCCTCGATCACGGGCGTGTACGTCCCCTCGCTCTACGCGACGACGATCGACCCCGACACCGGCTTCGAGGTCGTCGACCGCCCGCTGGCCGCCGAGGCGCGGCTGCCGGTGCGCCGCGCGGTCGTCACCGATCTCAACCGCTTCCCGTTCCCCGCCGACGGGCCCGTGCCGAACGCGGAGGCGATCTTCGATCGCCACTCGATCGAGATCGCGCGCGGCTGCACCGAGGGGTGCCGTTTCTGCCAGGCGGGCATGATCTACCGCCCGGTGCGCGAGCGAGACCCGCAGTCGGTGATCGACACGGTCACCAAGTCCATCCGCCAGGCCGGCTACGACGAGGTCGCGCTCACCAGCCTCTCGACCGCCGACTACTCCTCGGTGTCGCCGCTCGTGCGCGCGCTGATGGAGAAGCTCCAGGCCGACAAGGTCTCGCTCTCGGTGTCGTCGCTGCGCGCCTACGGCCTCTCGGAGGAGCTGCTCGACGAGATCCAGAAGGTGCGCGCCACCGGGCTCACGTTCGCGCCCGAGGCGGGCACGCAGCGCATGCGCGACGTGGTGAACAAAAACGTCACCGAGGCGCAGCTGATGGAGACCGCCGAGCGCGTGTTCTCGCGCGGCTGGTCGAAGATGAAGCTCTACTTCATGATCGGCCTGCCGACCGAGCGCGACGGCGACGTGGCGGGGATCGTCGAGACGGGGGCCAAGGCGCAGGCGGTGGGCCGGCGCGCGCAGCGCGGCCGCGAGCCGAGCGTGACGGTGAGCGTGTCGACCTTCGTGCCGAAGCCGCACACGCCCTTCCAGTGGGCCGCGCTCGACGTGCTGCCGGAGATCCAGCGCAAGCAGGGCATCCTGCGCAGCGAGGCCAAGCGCGCCAAGGTCGACGTCAAGACGCACGACGCCGAGGGCTCGGTGCTCGAGGGCGTGCTGGCGCGCGGCGATCGCTCCGTGTCGCGCGCGATCGAGCGCGCGTTCCGCGACGGCGCGCGCTTCGACTCGTGGGAGGACCAGCTCGATCTCGAGCGCTGGCAGCGCGCGTTCGACGCCGAGGGGATCTCGATGGCGCGCTACACGGGCACCATCCCGCTGTCGGCGCGGCTCCCCTGGTCGCACCTCGACGTCGGCCTCGAGGACGGCTTCCTCGCCCGCGAGTATCGCAAGGCGCTGAAGGACCAGCTCTCACCGCCATGCGGCAAGGCCGCGGGCGCGTTCATCCACCACACGAACGTCGCCGAGACGCTCGCCGACGCGCGCAAGCTCGTCTGCTACGACTGCGGCGTCGCCTGCGATCTGTCGGCGATGCGCGACGAGCGCCTGGTGTACCTGCGCAAGCTCGGCGCCGAGGAGCCGGTCGCGCCGAAGGTCCGCCTCCCTCGCGCTCCGCCCGCGCCCGGCGCGCCGCGCCCCGCGCAGGGCGATCGCAAGCCCAAGGTGAACTTCGTGCAGGGCGAGGCGCGCCGCTATCGGCTCAAGTTCCGCAAGGTCGGCCCCTCCGCGTTCCTCTCGCACCTCGACCTGCTGCGCGCCATCCCGCGCGTGTTCCGCCGGCTGGAGCTGCCGCTCTACTACTCGCAGGGATTCCACCCGAAGCCCGACATGACGTTCGGGCCCGCGCTCTCGCTCGGCGTGGCGAGCCTCTCGGAGTACGTCGACGTGCGCATCGCCGCCGACCTCGACGTGGCCGGCCTCGCGGCGGCGCTGACCTCCCAGTCGGCCGACGGGCTCATCTGGGACGGCGCGGCCAAGCTCGGACCGAACGACGCCAACGTGGCGCGCGTGCTCGGCGACGGTGGCGTCACGCGCTACGCCGTCGCGGTGCCGCGCAGCGTGCTGCCGGAGCTCGGGCTGCTCGGTGCCCCGGCGCGCGACGCGTCGAGGGACGCGTGGACGGCCGCTCTGCGGGCGGAGATCGACGGGCAGCTCGAGGGCGGGAGCCTCGTCGTGCTGCGCACGATCGACGGCATCGGCAAGAAGATCGACGTGCGCAGCTGGCTGTCGCGCGTGACCGTCGAGGCCCCCTCGGCCCGCGCGGCGCTGCACGCCGCCGCGCTGACGGGCGATCTGGTCGCGATCGAGGTCGAGGTGCGCATGGCCGCGACGGGCGGCGTGAAGATCGGCGAGGTGGTCGAGGCGCTGCTCGGCAAGGCCACCCCGTACCGCGCCGTGCGCGCGGGCATGTGGGCGCAGCGCGACGGCCGACGCGTCGATCCGCTCGAGGTCCAGGCCCTCTCCGGGGCGTTCGTGCTCGACCTGTCCGACGCGTCCGACGCGCTCGGGGCCTCCGCGGCCTCGGTGGGGTGAGCCGATGCCGATCGACAAGCGCGCCCTGGTGGCGGCGATGCGAGCCCAGCTCGACGCCGAGATCGAGACCATGAGTCGACTGGCGCGGGAGGCCGCCGAGGCCGCCACGCACGAGGAGAACAAGCCCGAGAACGACAAGGACATGCGCTCGACCGAGGCGTCGTACGTCGCGCGCGGTCAGGCCGGGCGCGTCCGCGAGCTCGAGCAGGCGCACGCGCGGCTCGGTTCGCTCGAGCTCCGCGCGTTCGCGGCCGAGGACGGCATCGAGGCGTCGGCGATCGTCACGCTGCGGGCGGTGGGGAAGCGCGCGGGCGCGGGCGCTGCAGGTTCGGCGAGCGGCGCGCTCACGACGTGCTTCGTCGCGCCGGTGGGCGGTGGCCTGCGCGTCTCGCTCGGCGGTGTCGAGGTCCAGACGGTCACGCCGACGAGCCCGCTCGGCGCGGCGCTGCTCGGCCTCACGGCCGGCGAGGAGGCCGAGGCCCCGACGCCGCAAGGGGTGCGCGTCTACGAGATCGTGCGCGTCGAGTGAAGGGCGCGCGCGACGCGCCCGTCACGCCGACGCGCCTCGTCGCCGCGCACGCGTGCTAGCTTGCCGGCATGCGGATCGCGCACTTCTCCGACCTGCACCTGCTCTCGCTCGAGGGGGTCGGCTTCCACCGCTTCCTGAACAAGCGGCTCACGGGCTGGGCCATGCTGCGCTTCCACCGCAAGTCGGTGCACAAGCCGCACGCGGTCCGCGCGGTGGCCGACGAGGTGGGCGCCGCGCGCATCGATCACGTGGCGATCACAGGCGATCTCACGAACCTCGCGCTCGAGTCCGAGTTCGCGCTGGTCAAGAGCTTCCTCGAGAACGATCTCGGCTTCCACCCCGATCAGGTCTCCGTCGTGCCGGGCAACCACGACGTCTACACGCGCGGCGCGGCCAGGACGCGGCGCTTCGAGACCTTCTTCAAGAGCTACATGGAGAGCGATCTCCCCGAGTACGGCGTCGATCACCACGGCGCGAAGTACCCGTACGTGAAGCTGCGCGGGCCCGTCGCCGTGATCGGCATGTCCACCGCGGTGCCGCGCGCGCCGATGATGGCCTCGGGTCGCTTCGGCGCCGCGCAGATCGATCAGCTCGCGCGCATGCTCGAGCACCCCGAGGTGCAGCGGCGCAACAAGGTGATCCTCCAGCACCACCCCGCGCACAACGTGAAGAACCGCGTGATCGCGTACCTCGAGGGGCTGCACGACTCGAAGAGCATGCTCCGGACGCTGCACCGCCTGGAGCACGGCATGATCCTGCACGGGCACTCGCACATCCGCGTCCGCCGCTCGGTGACCACCGACGTCGGCTCGATCGACGTCATCGGAGCGACGAGCGCCTCGCTGCTCTCGAGCCATCCGCACCGGCACGCGGGCTTCAATCTCTACGAGTTCGACGACACGACCACGCGCCTCGTGCGCGCCGAGGCGCACGTGCTCGGCGAGGACGGCTCGTTCAAGCGCGAGGACATCCCGCTCGACGGCGGGCGTCTCCGCGAGGCGCACGGCAGCGACGCCGACGGACGTCCGTCGATCCACGGCTGAGAGACTGTGAAACGGGTGGGGCCCCGACGAATCGCATTCGGCAGGGCGGGGCGGTGCCGACCGCCCCGGTGGGCAGTGAAGAGCGCGGGATCTTTCCCGCGCTCTGAGAGCTGAGGCGCCGCGCGCGTCGGCTGCGGCTCGACGGGGCCGGCCTCGAGCTCGACGGCGCGGTCCGCGTCGTCGCGACGAGCCTCATGGCGCGAGGACCGAGCCTCGTCGCGCGTGCGCGAGCAACTCGCTCGACCCGCGATGCTCGCTGTGCGCCGGCCTCCCACTGGCGTGATGCAAAGCCCTTTGCTCTCGCTCACCCGGACCCGCCGCGCGTCGCGACCGGCGGGCGACACTTCGCCGTCGCTCCGTGTCCAGCCCGGCGCTCGGGGGACGCGCCCCTCGTTGCTGTTGCGGCGCCCGGTGGACGCGGACGCCGCCGGCGCCACGTGCGCGCGGCGGTTCTGCGAGGCCGTCGCGCTCGCCTCGACGGAGCCTCACGAGGCGCTGCTCGCGACGCTCGAACACGGCGTCGCCGAAGACGGCGTCCCCTACTCGGTGGTCGAGTGGTGCCCCGGCGAGACGCTCGCGCGGCTGCTCGCACGCGAGCGCGCGCTGCCGTCGCGCACCGCCGTCGCGCTCGTCGCGGACGTCGCCCGCGGCCTCGCGGAGCTGCACCGACGCCTGCCGTGCCAGCGACGCGTCGATCCGCGCGCGCTGTGGATCGCCGGCGGCCCGCGCGGGCTGACGGCCCGCGTGATCGACGCGGGGCTGGCGGTCGTGCCCGCGGAGGTGCCGGAGGAGGAGCGCGTGACGGTGCCGTCCGAGGCGCCCGGCGCGTACGGCTACCTGAGCCCCGAGGAGGTGCGCGGCGAGCCGATCGACGAAGCTCGCAGCACGGCCTGGGGGCTCGGCGTGCTGCTGCATCGGATGCTGCTCGGCGTGCTCCCCTTTCCGGCGCGCAGCCGCGCTCAGCTCGCGAAGCTGGTCGCGCGGGGCGTCCGCTCCCCACGCGCGCTCGATCCCTCGATCGATCTGGCGGTGAGCGATCTCGTCTGCGCCTGTCTCACGCGCAAGGCGTCGTTCCGACCGACCTGCGACGTCCTCGCCGCGCGCGCCGAGGCGATCCTCGGAAGGCTGCCGGTCACCGCGGCCGACGAGCTGGTGCTGACGCGGGCGCAGGCCGCCGCGGGGGCGTTCGAGGATCCGGCGCGCGTCGCCGTGGACTTCTCGCTCGACATCGAGATCGACGAGGCCTCGTGCCGCGCGAGCGACGAGGAGCTCGAGCTCGAGCTCGAACCGGACGAGGACGCCTGCGTGGACGCGGACGAGCTCGACGCGCCCACGCGGCGGCTCGAGCTCGTCGGCAGCTGCCCGTCCTTCGGGTTCGGCCTTTCCGGCTCGTCGTTCGTCGCGCCGACGAGCTCGATCGAGCCCGACACGCCGAGCGCGCCCCCTCCGTGGTCCGACGTCGCCAGGCGTCGGAGGTTCGCGCGCCGCGCGGCGCTCGCGACGATCGGGCTCGCCGCAGTGGCGGCCCTCGTGACGTTCGCCACGAGCGCGCGGACGTCGCTGCGCGTGGAGGCGCACGCACCAAGCGTCGCGGAGCTGGGGCTCGCCACGACGCCGCCGGCCCCCCTCGTGACCCCGGCCGAGCCGCGTCCGCCGGGCGTGACGTCGGCG
>CAIXWQ010001130.1 GCA_903923175.1 uncultured delta proteobacterium
CAGGAGGGCGCGAGCCGGGCCGCGGAGACGCGCCGCCCGGCGCGGCAACTTGTGGCCGGGCGCGCCGCCAGCGAAGCTGCCGCCACCGCGATGAGCGACGCGAACGAGAAGGTCGAGTGCAAGGAACACGGCCTCGCGAGCGCGACGTTCGTCTGTCGCCACCTGCGCGACGGCATCGGCTGCGGCTACGTCGCGTCGGGTGACGACCCCACCGATCCGCGGCCCGACGCGTGGTGCGATCACTGCGAGCGCGTCCGCGCACGCGAGGGGGGCTGGAACGACGTCTCGGAGGCCGTCGCCGACGTCTCGCTCCTCTGCAGCGCCTGCTACGACGCGGCGCGCGCCCGCAACGCGCGGGTCCCCGAGCCGCTCGACCGCGACGCGCTCGAGCTCGATCCGGAGCGCCTGCGCGCGTTCGTCGATCTCGCGAGCGAGCGGACGCGCAAGGCGCAGGACCGGGCGTGGGAGCGCTTCGGGATCGGCGGCTTCCCGCGCTGGGGCGCCGACTGGTCGGCCGGGCGCTTCCACTTCGGGAGCGAGCAGCGCGCCGAGGTCGTCGCCGACGTGCAGATCGTCGGCAGCTTCTCGCGCAAGACCAGCTCGTGGCTCTGGTCGTGGGCGAACGACGCGCACGAGCCGCGGCTCGTCCGCGACGTCGCGAGGCTGCGCGTGCTCGGCGAGGTGCGCGGCATCGAGCGGCTGTCGATGCCGCATCACGAGGCGGTCGAAGAGGTCGACTGCTGGGAGCTGACCTCGATCGCGCGGCACGTGCTCGGCTACGAGGCCGTGTATCGCGCGCCGATGGATCACCGCTACGTCTTCGTGCTGCTGAAGAACCTCCGTCGCGTGAGCTGACGCGCCCCACGCGAAGCGCGCGCCGAGCGCTACTTCGCCGCCTCGGCGCCCTCGCGCACGACGTACCCCGGCGCGTTCACGCGCGGGTGCCGCCGCTCGGCCCGCCCGTACACCGTCACCGCCTTCACGAAGGTCTCCGGCCTGCCGAACGGCGAAAAGGCGGATCAGAGAGATCAGACCAATGCTTCAGATTTCAACCGGGGGTCTTCGCAGCGAGCCGGAGCACGCCGGAGCGAGCCGCCGCTCGCCCGCGCCGCGGGTGCTACCCTGCGTGGGCTCCGAGCGCGCGCCTCGCAGGCCGAGCGCCTCGGCGCGCCGCACCGTGACCGCACAAGAACGAGAACAGCTTCGAGGGGCGCTCGTGCGGGCGTGCGGGCTCGATCCGGTCGTCGGGCTCGCGGCCATCTCGGATCGCGCGGCGCTCCAGGCGTCGGTGTCGGCCTGGTTCGCGGGCCACGCCGATCGGCTCCCCACCGGCGACGAAGGGGTCCTCGCGCGGCTCGACCTGCTCCTCACGCTCCCGGGCGCGCCGAGCGGCGCCGCCGTGGTGCCGATCCTCGCCACGCTCCCGCTGCTCGGCCTCGACGTGCCGCCGCTGCCGACCAGCGACTGGCCCTTTCCGGTCCAGCAGACGCTCCGACGCGTGCTGCGGCCGGACCCGCAGCTCCACGACTACGTCACGACGTTCGAGGCGTTCGTGCACTTGCACTTCGTCGCCCTCGCGAGCGCGTTCTACTGGGGCTTCCACGACGAAGCGGCCCCCTCGGCGGCGGCGCAGGCCGGCCTCGCCGTCCTCTTCGAGGCGCTCACCGACCGCGCGTGCGCCGGCGGGCGGGCCTGGCTCGAGCGCGCGGCCTGGCTGTCGAAGGCGTGCGCGGAGCGGGCGGAGAGCGCGCCGTTCCCCGAGCTCGTCGCCATCCTCCAGCCCGACACGCTCGCCCTCCCCGCGCGCTACAAGCCGGGCACGCAGCTGGGCGGCGGCGGCCCCGTCCTGCGGCTGCTGCGCTTCGTCGCCACGCTCCGGAACCACCTGTTCGGCCACTGGGAGGCGCTCGCCGACGAGGCGCGCGCGTCGCTCGCGGACGGGCTCGCCGTGCTCGTCGATCTGATCGGGCACCTGTTCGCGGCCTACCGCCCGCTGCGCCTCGCGCTCGTCGCCGAGACCAAGGGGGCCGACGGCGCGCTGCACCAGGGGATCCACGGCTACTGGGACTCCGAGCAGTTCCTCGGGATCAGCTTCCGGAGCACGCAGCGCCGCGTGCAGCTCACCTGGAGTCGCGGCGCCGCCGACGCCGCCCTGCCCGGCTTCTGCGCGGCGCCGACGCCTCCGCGCGCCGACTGGCGCTGGCGCGAGTCGCTGCTCCTCTTCGACCCGCGGAACCCCTACGCGCGCAGCCTCTACCTGATGCCCTTCGCCTTCGGGTACGCGCACGCCGACGCGCGCGAGCGCGCGCCGCTCCCCGGGCTGCTCGACAGCGTGCGCTGGCAGAGCGAGCGCGTGCGCGGCATCGTGCAGCGCACGTACACCGGCGCGCTGCCCCGCGAGGGGACGCGCGAGCACTGGCAGGACACCCTCGACGACGAGGAGCTCGCCCTCGATCGCCACCCGATCGCGATCGTCGAGCGCGTCGCGGGCCAGCTCCGCCGCCACGGCTTCTCGCTGCCGGAGCCGGCCATCGAGTGGCAGGCGCTGCGGCCGCAGTTCGAGCTCGAGCACGCGTCCGGCGCGCGCAAGCTCGCGCGGTCGACCGTGCCGCGGCGGGGCGAGGTCGAGCGGATCCTGCGCGCGCTGCTCGCCTCCGCGGGCGACGAGCCGCAGGTCACGCTGCTGGAAGGGCCCTCCGGCAGCGGCAAGACGGTCGTGCTCGCGCAGCTCCTCGAGCGGCTGGCGGACGGCGTCGTCTACCTCTCGTTCGACTACGCGATCGGCGGGCGCGCCGAGCCCGCGACGGGCGCGCGGGCGGGCGGCGCAGAGCTGGAAGCGCGTGAAGAGCGCGAAGCGCGTGAAGCGCCGGCCGACGACGAGCGGCCGCGCGAGAGCGCCGAGGCGACGATCCGCATGCACTGCCTCGCCGCGGTGTGTCGGCTCGCCGAGGTCGCGCCGCCGGCGGACGTCGTCTCCGCCGAGGAGGCGCGCACGCAGCTGCGCGCGCTGCTCGGGCTGCTCGCGCAGCGGCGCCAGCGCGTCGTGGTCCTCGCCGACGGGCTCGATCAGGCGCTCGGCCCCGAGGCGGTGGTCGCGGTCTGGCCCGAGCCCTTCCCGCCCAACCTGTTCCTGCTGTGCACGAGCCCGGCGCAGCGCCGCGTGCGTGACGCCGTCTCGCGCCACGGGCGGCGGCCCGTGCGGCTGCTGGAGCTCGCGCCGCCCGGCCGCGACGAGACGCGCGCGCTGCTCGGCCGCTTCCTCGGCGCCGCGGTGGCCGACGCGCTCCCCGAGGACGTCGAGGCGTCGCTGCACCGGGTCGCCGCCGGGCTGCCGATCGTGCTCGAGTTCTGGGCCGAGCGGCTGCGCCCGCGGCTCGAGGCGGGCGATTTCGCCGGCGCGCGCGCCGAGCTCTCGCTGCGCGCGGGCCAGCTGCTCCCGCCCGATCTCGAAAAGCGGCTCACCGCGGTCGGCGCGTCGTTCACGCCGACGGCGCTGGTCGACGCCGTGCTCTGGGTGCTCGCCCTGGTGCCGCGCCCGCTGGTCGCCTCGGAGGTCTACGACGGCGTCGAGGCGCTGCGGCAAGGGACGGCGCTCGGCGCGCCCGCGGTGTCGCCGCGGCAGGTCGAGGACTGCCTCGCGGCGCTCGGCGGGTTCCTGCGCCTCGGCTACGCGGCGGGCGAGGTGTCGTATCGCCTCGGCCACCCGAGCCTCGGCACCTGGTTCGTGCGCCACGCGGGGACGCCCGAGTCGATCGTGAAGGCGCGCTACGCGCTGGTCGCCCTCGGCGCGCCGGTGCTCGCCGAGGAGTCGTCGGCGGCGGAGATCGCCATCTGGGCGCGGAAGGTCGACGCGGAGGACGACGAGTACACGGACCTCGACCGCGCCGTCCGCATCGCGTTGCTGCAGCGGCTGCGCGCGGCGCTCCCCCTCTCGGACGATCTCGGGGTCGTGGCTCGGTGTCGCCTGTCGGACGCGGCGAACGCGGCGGTCGGAGACGCCGTCGCGCCGGAGCTGCGCGCGGTCGCGGACGACGCCACGCGCGCGCTGCACCTGCGGGTCGCGGCGCAGGTCTCCCTCGGGCAGCTGGCGAAGGCGCACGACGCGCCCAGAGCCGCAGAAGCGCACTATCGCGCGGCGATCGCGCTGGCGCGGGCAGGTGACCTCGCTGCCGCGGCGGACCCACGGGGCGGGAGCGCGCTCTCGACCGCCCTAGGCCGCTTGGGGAACCTCCTCTCGGAACGTGGCGAGTACGCCGCGGCGGAGGCGGCCATGTGCGAGTCGCTCGCGATTCGAATCGCGCTCGTGGACGCCGAGCCGTCGCGGCGACTGCTCGGCGATCTCGCGATCGCGCAGACGAGGCTCCGGAGCCTGTTCGAGAGCCAGGCGCGCTTCGCGCTCGCGTGCACGCACGCTCTGGCGGCCGTCGAGGTCCGCGAACGCCTGGCGCGCGCGGGGGCGACTCCGCATCGGCTTCGGCGGCTCCTCGACGCGCTGGTCAAGGCCGCGTGGCTACTCGGTCTGCTCGACGCTGAGGAGAGCGCGGCGCGCACCCGAGGCCGCGCCATCGAGCTCTGCGCGCGCATGGAGCGCGAAGCGGTGGCCCGCCAAGACGCTGGCGAGCTCGTGTACACGCTGCGCCGCTGGAGCGCTTTGCTCGCCTCGGACGGTCGAACTCGGGAAGCCTTGGAGGTTGCCCAGCGCTGCTTGGAGCGCCAGCGAGAGCTCACCCTGCGCGACAACACCGTCGAGAGCCGCGCCTCGCTCGCCGCGCTCTGCTCGGGCCTTGCGAGGCGGCGCCTGGCCGTCGGCGACACGACGGGGGCGCTCGAGGCCGCGACGGAGGATCTGGCGCTGGCCGAGGCGCTGCTCGTCGAACAGCCGACGGACGCCCGTCGCGAAGACCTCGCCACCACGCTCTCGGTGCTCTTCGACATCTACCAGCGTCGCGGCGAAGCCGAGCCGGCGCTCGCGCACGCGCGCCGGCGGCTTTCGCTGTGCGAGGGGCTGCGCGAGGCGGAGCCGACACTCGAGCGCGCGAGCGACGTGATCCTGGCGCTCGACGAGTGCGCCGAGGCCTCGCGCCTCGCCGAGCGTCACGACGACGCCATCGAGTACTGGCTCCGCGCGCTCGAGCTTCGGCGGCGACGGGCCGAGCAAGCGCCTTCCCCCTCCGCCCTCCGCTCGATCGCGATCGGCGAGAACAGGCTCGCGGGGGCCTACTTGCACACTGGCCGTCCGAGGGAGGCGAAGGCGCACGCGCTCGAGGATCTTGCGCTGAGCCAGCGCCTCGTCGACGCCGAGCCGCAGCCACGCCACGAGCGGGATCTTTCGATCACGCTGCGCCGCCTGGCGAAGATCGCCCTGGTGCTCGGCGAGCGGACCGACGCGATCGATTACTTCCATCGGTCGACCGAGGTCGCCGAGCGGCTGCGCGACGCCGCGCCGACGGCGCCGAACCGCGTCGCGGCCTGCTTGGCGCGCGCCAGCGTGCTCGCGCTCGCAGAAGGAGAGGCTGCGACCGTCGAGCTCGGCGTGCTCCGCGTCGAGCTCGACGCCGTGCGCGTGGAGCTCGCGGGCACACCAGAAGCGACCGAGGTGATCGTGTACCTCGAGGATCTCTGCGCGACGCTCGAGACGAGCGGCGCCCCCGACCGCGCGACGGCACTCCGCGCGGCCCTCGGCCTCCCCAGCTGAGTCCATGCGCGCGCCCCTCGCCAGCGCGCCGCGCCCGCCGCGACGCCGCGACCATGCGACACGATCGGTCGCACCGCGCCCCCGCCG